>JAFUVY010000025.1 GCA_017477335.1 Bacteroidales bacterium | reverse complement strand
CTTCGGCAGGTGAACCTGCCTCAGAATGACATGAGACTGTAATAATGACATGAGACTGTCATTCTGAACGAAGTGAAGAATCTTTATAGTCTCCTCATTTTCCAAAAAAATAACCTGTTTCATTTTTATCGCCCATGGCCACCCTCGGCCGTGTAAGAGGGAGGGAGGTGACTAAAAAGTAGATTCTTCGGCAGGTGAACCTGCCTCAGAATGACATGAGATTGTCATAATGACATGAGACTGTCATTCTGAACGAGACATGAGACTGTCATTCTGAACGAAAGACTGTCATTCTGAACGAAGTGAAGAATCTTTTTAGTCTCCTATCCTGTGACAAAAAACGTTCACTCAAAAATTGTTATATTTGTGCTTATGTTTGTTGATACGCACGTGCATTTTTATGACCAGTGGCTGCTGCCGGATGCGGAGGCGGCCATTCAGCGTGCGTTGGATGAGGGTGTGGGCAAGATGATTCAGGCTGACATTGATTCGCACGAAAGGCCGCTCATGTGGGAGATTGGCGACAGGCACAGGGGAGTGCTGTTCCAGATGGCCGGGCTGTACCCGGGATCGGTAGGGGAAGACTGGAAGCAGGAAATGGACATGGTCATGGAGTCGGTCAGGGTGCATGAAGGCCGAATAGTTGCAATAGGGGAGATAGGACTTGATTATCACGAGGGGAAGGAGTTCTCCAGGGAACAGAAGGAAGCTCTCCGCGTGCAGTTTGAGCTTGCCGCAAAACTCAATCTGCCGGTCAATATCCACCTCAGGGATGCATGGGAGGATTTTTTTGAAGTGCTTGAAGATTGCTCGCATCTTGGGCTCAGGGGAAACCTGCACTGCTTCAGCGGCAGTCTGGAGTCCTACCGGAGAGCAAACCGCTACGGAGATTTCTCCGTGGGTATCGGCGGAGTCATAACTTTTAAAAACTCACGCCTGGCGCAGACAGTATCGGCCATACCGCTGGAAAAGATTCTCCTGGAAACGGACGCTCCCTACCTGGCCCCGGCTCCGCACAGAGGCAGCAGGAACGAAAGTTCTTACATTCCCTTGATTGCCAGGGCCGTGGCGGAAGCCAAAGGGACGGGAGTGGACCGGATAGAGGAAGTGACCACGCAAAACGCAGAAAAGCTGTTCGGAATATGAAAACGTCTTCCATACTTGTGATTTACACTGGAGGAACCATCGGCATGAAGCGGGATTCCGTTGACGGAACGCTCAAGCCTTTTGATTTCAGCCAGATTGCCGGAGAGGTGCAGGAACTCTCCAAGTCCTCTGTCCGTATTACTCCCAAGACCTTCGATCCGCTGATAGATTCCTCCAACGTGGAGCCTTCCATGTGGGTGGAACTGGCCAATCTGATTCGTGACAGCCACGACAGCTACGACGGATTCGTGGTCCTTCACGGGACGGACACCATGGCCTACAGCGCATCGGCCCTGTCCTTTATGCTGGAGGGGCTGGACAAACCCGTGGTGTTCACGGGAAGTCAGCTGCCGATAGGCGTCCCCCGTACGGACGGCAGGGAAAACCTGGTATCGGCCATTGAAATTGCGGCGGCCAAAGATGCCTGCGGGCAGTCCCTTGTCCCGGAGGTGTGCATATATTTTAATTCCAGGCTCCTCCGCGGAAACCGCTCCACAAAATTCAGCGCCGAGGCATTTGATGCCTTCATTTCCCCCAACTGTCCCGCCCTTGCCGATGCCGGAATCACCATCCGCTACAACCGCGACGTCATCCGGCGGGCCCCGGGTGGCGGACTCAATGTGCATACCAATTTGGATACTCGCGTGGCAATTCTCAAGCTGCACCCCGGAATGACCCCGGAGGTGATGCGTTCCGTGGTGTGCTCTCCGGCTACAAGGGCTTGTATAATAGAAACTTACGGTTCCGGTAACGCCCTTTCCAAGGACTGGTTCATAGACATAGTGAAGGAGGCGTCGGCCCAGGGGAAGATTCTGCTTAACGTGACGCAGTGCATCTCCGGTACTGTGAATATGGACCTTTATGCAACCGGAACGGCGCTGAAGAATGCCGGGGTGGTTACGGGAAAGGATATAACCACGGAAGCGGCCCTCGGCAAACTGTTCTGCCTTATGGGGATGAGCGGGGACAATTCCTGGGTAAAAGCAAAGCTGGAAGAGAATTTGGCAGGAGAGATTAGCGAATAAAGTTGCTGTTTTGGTTTTTATTTGCTATCTTGCACGGTCATTTGTGATAGTAAACTACTTTAAACATTAATAACTAACAAATTCACAAAAAACCTATGAAAAAGCTTTTCATGTTTTTGGCTGTTGCAGGTCTGCTGACCTTCTCCGCCAACATCGCTTCCGCACAGGACGAGGCTGCTGAACCCGCTGCTACCGAGCAGGTTGCAGAGGAAGGTGACATCGTCGCAGCTCCCGCTGCCGCTGAGGAGGAAGAAGTTCCTATCACTCAGGCCCTCAAGACTAAGTTCATCGAGGGTGGTGCAGGCTTCATGGCCCTCATCATCATCTGCCTTATCCTCGGTCTTGCCCTCTGCATCGAGAGAATCCTTTATCTCTCCCTGTCCAAGACCAACACCGCAAAGCTTCTGGATGCCGTTGAGGCAGCTCTTGCAGAAGGCGGCGTAGAGAAGGCAAAAGAGGTTTGCCGCAACACCCGCGGCCCTGTTGCCAGCATCTTCTATCAGGGTCTCCTTCGTGCAGATCAGGGTATCGACGTTATCGAAAAGAACATCGTTTCCTATGGCGGCGTTCAGATGAGCGAAATGGAAAACGGCCTTTCATGGATTGGTCTTTTCATCTCCATCGCTCCTTCCCTGGGATTCCTTGGTACCGTTATCGGTATGATCCAGGCCTTCGATGACATTGAGAAGGCAGGTGACATCTCCCCTAACGTTGTTGCAGGCGGTATGAAGGTCGCTCTCATCACCACCGTCGGCGGTCTCATCGTCGCTATGATTCTGCAGGTCTTCTACAACTACATCATTGCAAAGATTGACTCCCTGTCCATCGATATGGAAGACTCTTCCATTCGCTTCGT
This sequence comes from Bacteroidales bacterium, assembly GCA_017477335.1. GTDB lineage: Bacteria > Bacteroidota > Bacteroidia > Bacteroidales > UBA932 > Cryptobacteroides. Next base: position 13,667 of record JAFUVY010000025.1, on the reverse strand, counting down.
GGACCTCATGGTAAAGCACAACAACAAGTAATAAACTCCTTTAATCCAATCTACAATGGAAAAACAGACATACGCCAAAATATGTAAGATCATCCTCTGGGTGCTTATGATAGTGAGCGTAGGGTTCTATCTCCTTGGGTTGTGGAAGGGGTTCCCCGGCACTCATGATCCCGACAACGGCTCCGTCGCCCCTATTCTCAACTGGGGTTACATCGTGATTTGCCTTGCATTGCTTTCCATCTTCGGCGTAGGCCTTGTCGTAAGGGCCAAAACCGACCCCAAGAGCCTCGTTAAAATTGGAATCATCGTAGTTGCACTGGCTGCCATCGTGGGCATCGCTTACGCTATCGCTCCCGGCACCCCTGCAATCGGCCTTGCTCCTTCAGCAGCCAAGGATCCTTCCAACTTTGACCCTACCATGCTCAAGTGGACTGACACTATTCTTTCACTGACCTACGTTACCGTTGGCCTGTCCATCCTCTCCCTTGTCGTGAGTGAGATTGTTCTGGCCATCCGCAACAAAAAGTAAAAATCGGCCATGGCAAGAAGGAAATTTAAAGAAATCGGTTCAACGGCAGACATCGCCTTCCTCCTGCTCTGCTTCTTCCTCATGACTACCACTATGGGAGATCAGTCAGGTCTGAACCGCCGCCTTCCTCCCATTCCGGACAGTGAGAAGGCCCAGGATCAGCAGGTAAACCGCCGTAACATCATTATCGTCAGAATCAATTCTGCCGACAGGCTGTTCGCCGGTAGCGAGCCCATGGACATCTCCCAGTTGAAAGACAAAATCAAGGAATTCCTTACCAACCCTACCAACAGCCCTGCACTCCCTGAGAAGGAAGCCAAGGAAATCGAAGGCAAGACCTACATGGTTTCCAAGGGCGTCATCTCCCTCCAGAATGACCGTGGTACCAGCTATCAGGCATATCTGGCCGTGCAGAACGAACTGGTAAAGGCCGTTAACGAACTCCGTGATGATTTCTCCAAGGCAAACTTCGGCAAGAAGTTCTCACAGCTTGGAGAAGCAGAACAGGAAATTGTAAAGAAGGCAGTGCCCCAGAACATCTCCGAGGCAGAGCCTAAGGACACAGGTAAAAAGAAATAAAGAGGTAAGATTATGTCAAAATTCGGTAGTTCCAGCAATAAGAAGGAAGTCCCTGAGGCATCATCAAACTCCCTTTCTGATATCGTGTTCATGCTCCTGTTCTTCTTCATGGTTACTACTCAGATGAGGGAAAGTGAGCAGAAGGTTATCATCAAGACACCTGCTGCCACCGAGGTAGCCAAACTGGAGAGAAAGGATCTGAGCGCCAACATTCTCATCGGTGTTCCTACCCTGAGCTACAGGGCACTTTATGGTACCGATGCACGTATCCAGCTCAACGATTCGTTCAAGACCGTGACCGACATCCGTGACTTCATCGCTGCAGAGCGTGACGCCCACACCGAGGCCGAAAGGTCCCTTATGACCGTCAACCTGAAGGTGGACCAGGATGTCCGAATGGGTATCGTTTCCGATGTTAAACAGGAGCTGCGCCGCTGCTCGGCTCTTAGGATTATGTACTCCGCCCGCAAACCCGGCGGCAACGAGAAGTAATCTCTGTTTATATACTCTCTTTTAAAGGGGGGGGTGACTTAGTCACCTCCCCTTTTTTTCTATCTTTCACAAACTTTTGTCAACAGGAGCAGAGGTAGGCTTTCATTCGTTTCCAGGTACCGCGGGAGGCGTCGGCGGTGGGGACAAGGAGGTTCAGCTGACCCTCGTCGTAGAAGCGGAGCCCTGCGGTGTCGGAATCTATCTGGAGGAAGTTTAAGTGGTCCGGGAGGTTTTCCAGCACTTCGGCAAAGAAGGGCTTTCCCAGTAGTTTGGTGCAGGGGGCGTCGTCGGGGCACTGCTCAAAGCTCATCTTCAGGGCGGGGGCGGTCAGAGGCTGGTTGTCATCGTCCACAAGTATAGCACTGCGGAAGGTCTCAAAATTGATGGCCTTCGTATATTTTACCACGACCATCCGCTTTCCCCACTGTCCAAGGCCGTTGTGCCAGGGGCTGTCGTAGTCCAGGTATTCGTCCAGTCCGGCAAACACGTAGAACATGCCCTCATGCGGAAGTTTTCCCTCCGGGTCAAAGGGGGCGATGTCCTCACAGTCTATCTGGCATACAAAAGTGAGGGGGTAGTCAAATTCCTCTCCGTCTTCCGTTGCCGGTGCCAGGGGGTATTCCATGTCTGCGGGAAGATCCGGGTCTCCCCACCATTTGGAGCAGCAGAACAGTTCCGTATCCGTTTGCTCAAGATTGATTTTAATTGCCATATATCCAAGCCAGGTTAAATCTATAGTGAATGCTGCTGGAAAGCAGATGAATGGTTCCGTCAGGAGTCTGGGTGCCGCAGAAATAGCCCTTGGGCTCTGCCTGTGTGGCACTCATGGTAAAGGTTCCGGTGTGTGCCCCTCCGTTGAGGGTGCGTGTTTTGCCGTCGGTCATGAGCTTCTGGGCGCTCCAGGTCCTGCCCTCGTCCTCCGTTATGGAGACAAACAGGCCACCTGCTCCGAATGATGCCAGCATGATGGGCCCTTCCAGGAGCCTGAGAAGCACATGCCTCTGCCCACTGCCGATGCCGGGGAAAGGACTGGCGCTGTATTTCCAACTTTTCCCTCCGTCTGTGGAAATGCTGCAGGGCATTTTCCCGTCGATGTTGTCGCCTCGTCCCAGGGCCATCAGAGACCCGTCCCTTAGCTGGACAATCTGGGCGTGGATTCCGGCGACGGAACTGCCCGTGTCGGTCCAGGAGGCGCCGTCGTCATCGGACAGGTGTACGGAGCTGCCGCCGCTGCCGCCCGCTTCCGCGTCGCAAAGCTGGACCAGGGTTCCGTCGGCAAGGATGATGGGACCGGCAATCACCTGATGGCGTTTCACGTGGCGGGGCTCAACCAGGACAGGATTGCTCCAGGATGCACCGTTGTCTTTACTGCGGCGGGCACAAAGGGCCAGGTTCTGCCACTCTCCGGCACGTCCTACACCGTTCATGTGGAGAAGGGTGCCGTCTTCCAGGCGAAGTAGGGAACTGCCCGTCATATTGCGGTCAGGGACCTTGAAGAATGTACTTGCGGGTTCCCACTCGCAGGCGCCTTGCCTGAGGCGCGATGCCACCACTTCCATCTCCCTTCCCGCCTCTGCGTCGCAGCTGTACCAGATGGCAAGGAGGTCGCCGTTGTTGCACCAGGTCACGGCAGGCTGATGATTGTGGCTGTAGTAAGGAGTAGAATCCGTGGGCTTTACTGTAAAGTAGATGGGCTCCAGCCAGAAGGCTTCTTTGGAGGCCGCCGGCCACCGGTAGGTTTCCTGGCTGACGCCGCTTGCATGACGGGGCTTGGGAACCGACGGGTCAAAGTGCTCCATGTCCCCGGCATCGTAGTACTCGCTTCTGACAACCCTGAATCCGAGCATATTGTGGGCGGCATCCGGAGTGGCAGCACTGCGGTTGGCGGTTCTGAGGAACTCTGCCGGAGTGTTGTGGCTGCCTCCGCGGGTTACGTGATAGAGGCCCTCCGAGGGCCCTGCCGGGTCAATCTGCCTGGTTGCAACATAAGGACCGTACCAGTCCAGGCACCATTCCTCCACGTTGCCGTGCATGTCGCAAAGCCCCCACGCATTTGGAGCGGTCCTGCCCGTTTCCAGGGATACGGGCTTGATGTCGCGGTTGTTTGCCTGTTGCTTTTGCATGGATTCGGGAAGGGTATCCCCCGTGTAGTATGCCGATGTGGTTCCTGCCCTGCAGGCGTATTCCCATTCCGCTTCCGTGGGGAGCCGGTAAATATCTCCGGTGCCGCGGGAGAGCCACTTGCAGTATGCAACGGCGTCCTCCCAGCTTACGTTTATCACGGCGTCATTGTCTCCGGTGGAGAAACCTTCGTCACCCCTGAGAGCCTTATGCTCGGGGCGAAATTCCTCATACTGAAGATTGGTGACCTCGTATTTCCCCATGCTGAATTCTGAAATCACGACTTCATGGGCTGGAGCCTCGTCGTAATTTGCTCCGGAGGCAGTGGCGTTTCCCATTAAAAACGTGCCTCCGGGTATTTCCACCATCTCAGGAAGATGCTCTATTTCAAAAGTCTCCTCGTTGTTGCAGGCACAGCATCCCAGCACCGGGATGACCATGGCCGCAGCAAGGAAATTGTGGAACCTCATGTCAATGGAACTTGATTCTGTAAATTATGCCAGCCTGCACGAGGTGGTCGCAGATGGCGCCGTAGCGTCCGTTATGGGCAAGGAAAAAGCGGAGGTCCTGCCCGTCAAAAGGGGCGTACTCCAGGGAGGTTATGCTGCCGAAGGCCTGGCGCATTGCAAAATCGGCCGATGTCCCCGCAATCTCAGCCCTGCCTTTGAGGACAAGGGTAAGGGTGGGGAGCAGATTCCAGTCTGCACGCACGACGGCGGACAGGTAGTGAACGTCCGTGTTCACTACGCCGCTCTCCCTGTACATGACGCCAAGGTAGTCGGACTTCTCCAGGGAGCCCATCAAGTCCAGGTAAACCTTGAAGCTGCGGAGGTTTAGCCTGGTTCCCAGGAGGAGCCTCCATGCGGCTTCCCCTTTTGCGTAAACCGCGGCGCCGCCGCCCCAGCGGGTGTCCACAAGCCCGTCCCAGAGAGTACCGTACCATCCCAGTGCCACGGAGAGCGGCACCGGCGAGGGGGCGAAACGTCCAGGCGTTCCAAAAGTGTGAGTGCTTGTAACGCTAAGGTTTAGTTCGTGACCTTTGGCTGGAAACCAGGATGCCGCCGCTCCGGGGGAGAAGCAATCCAGGTTGCCGGAAAATTCGGAGAATTCATATACGTCGATGGGATTCTCGTCGTATTCAAAACCGCCCCAGGCCTCGGCAATCTTTCCGGCCTGGAACATGAGTTTCTCCGACGGTTGCCAGAAAAGGATGCAGAGGTCAAGAGCTTCCGGGAAGGGCTTGTTAAGCTGAATCCTGGTCCTGTAGCCCAACTGGCTTCCAATGCCGCCCAGCAGTTCCAGTCTTGCATTGCTCAGGTTGGCTTCCGACTGCCACGAGCCGCTTCTGTCTGCGACGTCCATGGAAAAGCTGGTGTTCAGGTAAATGCCAATCGGGCCTGTAGGAATCTGGGCCTGCGCCGCGACAGCCAATCCCAGCAGGGCCGATATCAATGCCCTGCGTTTCATTTTGATTCGATTTTTTCGGTTTTCAGCGTCGTGGTCCTTTCCACCGGAAGGGAAAAAGCTATGCCCTGGCCTTCCGTGGTGAGCCCGCTGTCATTGTAGATGGCCCTTATAATGTTGTCTTTGGCATCGGCCGATGACAGGATCATCAGGATCTCTTTGTCGGGCTGGATGGTGATGTTAAAAAATTCTTCGGCCTCCGGATTTGCGGAACCTCTTGCACGGAGAATGGTTCCGCCTCTTGCGCCGGCCTTCCTGGCGGCTGCCATTACGTTCTGTGCAAAACCTGCATTCACTATGCAGATTACTAATTCAAACTTGTTGTCCATATCTAATCTTCTTTTACGGCACGCTGGTCGTTTGCCAGGAAGCCATAGACAAGAGTTCCTATTACGCTTGTGAGTTTTACCGTGAACGCCACGCCTTTGTACTCGCGGCCTTTTTTGAATGTGTCGTCCAACTCGCTTATCAGTGCCTGGGCTTCATCGGCCCTGACTATGCTTAAGATAAGGGTTTTGGCCTTTTCCGACAGGCCCAGATAGTTGAGGATCAGGTGGGAGGTCCCCTTTGCCGGCATGCTCAGCTGAATGTTGGCCTGATGTGCCTGGATAATGCTGGAAAAGTATTTTGCCTTGCTCTGCTGGACAATTGCAAAGAGCATTTCCAGCTTCATGGGAGCTATGTTGCGTGTGGTGTTTTCCATGCTCTATTCAAAATAAATGATTTGGTCGTCGGCGGCTTCCAGGATACGCCTCATCGCGGCATTGCTGCGTCTGCGGACGCTTACTACGGACTTGAAGCCAAGAGCCTGAATGGTTATGAGCGGGGTCATTGCAACCATCGCCACAACGCCAAAGGCAAAGTCCATCACGGCCGATGCTCCCTGCATGGATACGCAGGCGCCTATCACCATGGGCAGTATGAAGCTGGAGGTGAGGGGACCGCTGGCAACGCCGCCGGAGTCAAATGCGATGGCGGTATAAAGCTTGGGCACCAGGAAGGACAGCCCCAGGGAAACAAGGTAGCCGGGGATCAGGTAGTACAGCAGGGAAAATCCCAGGTGTACCCTCAGCACTGACAGGCCGATGGATATGCCCACGCCAATGGAAAGGGCTGTCATCATCTGCGTCTTGGAGACCTCTCCGCCGGTGATTTCCGCCACCTGCTTGTTCAGTACGTGAACCGCCGGTTCCGCCAGGACCACCACCATGCCCAGGATAAAGGCAAACCCAATCATGATACTCGGGTCTGATGCGGCAAGCTGGAGGCCCAGTTTATAGCCTATCGGCATAAAACCCATCTCTACGGCCGACAGGAAAAGCACCAGCCCTATGAAGGTGTACAGGATCCCGAAAAGAATCTGGCCGATGGCGGACATTGGCAGCCGCAGCACCGTGAACTGGAGGGCGAAGAAGAACAGGACCACCAGGACAAGGGATTTTCCTACGTCCATCATGGTCTTGGAAAAGAGGGGCCACAAGCCACCATCCAGGATGGAATCCATGGAGTAATCGGGAACGTTGTAGTTAATCTCTCCGGAGGACGCCAGCGAGAGTGCCAGCACTGCGATGATGGGCCCCACTGAGCACAGGGCTATGAGGCCGAAACTGTTTTCCGCCGAATTCTTTCCGCCCACCGTCATGGCTATGCCAACGCCCAGGGCCATTATGAACGGCACCGTTATGGGACCGGTGGTTACCCCGCCGGAGTCAAATGACATGGGAATAAAGGACCCTCCGCCTCTTTCCAGAAGCATGGCGGCAAGGCAGAAAAGGCACAGGTATCCGTAAAGGAGGATGCTTGTAAGGTCAGAGTGGAATATTATTTTTACAACGCCCAGAAGCAGCAGGAGTCCCACGCCAAAGCCTACAGTGGCTATGAGCAGTGTCCCGTTCATAACGGATTTCACCTGTTCGGCAAGCACCGACAGGTCCGGCTCCGCGATGGTTATGAACAGGCCCATCAGAAAGCACACACCCAGCAGGATGCCTATTTTCTTGGACTTGGTAAGACCTTCGCCGATATACTGTCCCATGGGGGTCATAGCCAAATCGGCACCAAGGTTGAAAAGCCCTATCCCCAGGATAAGAAGCACGGCCGCTCCGGCAAATATCCCCAGTTCGTAGCCGCTTATGTCCACCCAGGGTGTAAGGGAGAGAGCCGCCACCAGCGCGCTGACGGGAAGCACCGATACGACGGACTCTTTCAGTTTGTCCAGAAAGGAAGATAACAGTTCGTTTGACATTTGAATGTAAAGTTAAGAGTTTTACATTAAATTGTCAAAAAATCACTAAATTTGGGCCCGAAATAAAGTTGTATTGTGAATAACAGATCTTTTTCCAACAGGCTCAGCTGGAGAATTATCGGCATAGTTTCCGGCATTTCCTTTTCCTATATTGTCATAGTCGGGCTCATCTCCTGGTATGTCATTGCAAATAAGGATCCCAAGGACGTTCCTTATATCCTGGCCCTTGTCATGTTTCTGGCGGGTCTGGTCCAGTTGTTTGTCCTGTATGTCACCTGTCGCAGGGAAATCCGCAGGATGACTCGCCCCATTACGGAGCTGTCCATATCGGCCATTAATATGGCCAAGGGCAACTTCAAGGCCCACCTGCCGGAGATTTCCAGCAAGGACGAGATGCGTCGTCTCAGGGACAGTTTCATGTACATGCAGAACTCCATCAGGGATTATATCAGCCAGTTGAAGACTACAAAGAGCGACAACGAGCGCATGGAATCCGAGTTGAACGTTGCACGTACCATCCAGATGGGAATGCTTAACACCCGCTTCCCCTCATGCCTTTACGCAATGCTCAAACCAGCCAAGGAGGTGGGTGGAGACTTGTACGACTTTATACTCAAGGACGACGTCCTCCATATTGCCGTGGGAGACGTCAGCGGAAAAGGCGTACCGGCCTCGCTGGTGATGTCCATCACCCGGGCAATGCTCCATTTTGTAGCAACCCTGGACCTGCCCCTGAACGAGTCCGTCAGGCGTATAAACAACAGTGTGGCCGATGCCAACAGCAACGACATGTTCGTCACCCTGTTCATAGCCCGCATCAATCTCAAGACTCTCCGTATGGATTATTGTAACGCCGGCCATAACCCGCCGGTCATTATACGTCCGGACGGCACCTGTGAATTCCTTCCCGTCAAAAGCAACCTTGCCGCAGGATTCATCGAGGACTATCCTTATGAGGCCGAGCATACAGACCTTGAACCCGGAACCCGCCTGGTAGCTTACACAGACGGCGTAACCGAGGCGGAAAACGACAGGCTGGAGCTGTTCGGAGAAGACCGGCTGTTGGAGCAGATCAAGCAATTGGAGGACGGTATGGACGAGAAAGCCGTGGTAGAGCAGATCTACCGCTCCGTGAAGAACTTTACCTCCGGACAAGCGCAAAGCGACGACATCACCATAATGAGCGTAAAATTATGAAATACATCTATATTCTCAACGGACGTGCAGACAAGGCACCTTACTACCGTGAATTTTACGACCAGCTGAAAGAAACTCCTCACCAGTACGAGGTATATACCACCATGGGGGAGGGTGATGCAACCCGCTATGTACGCCTCTATTGTGACCTTCATCCGGAGGAAGAGGTCTGTTTTGTGGCATGCGGAGGAAACGGCATCATCAACGGCGTGGCTTCCGGCATGGTAGAATTTGCCTCCTCCAATAAAACGATGGCCATCCTTTACTTCGGGGGTGCCACCGAGGATTTCATCATCAACTTTCCGGGCAGGAATTTCCGCAGCATAAAGGAAATGCTGAACGGAATCGTAACGCCCATAGACATCATCCGGATCAACGACAGTTACTGCCTGAACGTATGCAACCTGGGCTTCAACTCCAAGGTGGCTTCCCGGGCCAATGAACTTGTGGCCCGGGGCAAATCGGCCCACCAGGCCTATACGAGAGGTGTCGTCAACGCCATTATCACCAGCCGGTACAACCGCATCAAGGTTTTTGTCGACGGCCAGCGTATCGCCAGGGGTGCCATGGTACTGTGTACCGTTGCCAACGGAAAGCGCGTAGGAGGTGAGTTCAACTGCGCCCCCACGGCACGGGTTGACGACGGCCTCATGGACGTCTGTTATTTCCGCCCCATGAGCCTGCTGAGGCTGCTGATGCTCATCTCGCACTATCGCAAGGGAGACCATATAGGCAGCAAGGTCGGCGGAAGGAAAGTCCTATTCCGCCAGGCCCGCGAGGTAAGCATAAGCAGCAAAGACCTTATAGACATCTACCTGGACGGCGAACTGTTGCAAGGGTCTTATTTTGAGATGAAGTTATTACCCGGAGCGCTGCCTCTCAGGCTGCCCCGGGTCTGATTCTCATTTCTCTTCCGTTCCTTTCACGTAGCAGGCAACCAGACCGTAGGTAATGGTGGGCCTGATCCAGATTTCTACCATAAGGTAGGTTGAGTATTCGTTGATTGGCTCTATCAGGATGTCAACGTTGTAGAGCAGGGCTATGGCCAAGTCAATCAGGAAAATGAACCATAGATTGCGTTTGGAATAAGTTTTCCAATCCTTCCTGGCATAAAAGAAAGTGAGCGAGAGGATGAGCGCCACAGAGAGTGTCAGGCATGCCAGATGGAGCGGGTAGTTTGCAAGGGGCGGGGCAAACAGGATGTCCCTCAGAAGCACCGTGATACCTATGTTAAGTGTGCTCCAGTAGTTGAACTGTTTGGTGGTGATGCCGCCATTGAAAAAATACATCAGCAGCATTGTCACGCAGGCTATGTAGAAAACGTTGAGCACCAGCTCCGGCCATGTCTCGGCGATGCCCAGATGCAGTACGCCGTAAATCATGGTTCCCACCGAAACGACGGCGGCAATGATGGTGACAAGGACATTGAACACGTCCGATTTATTCTTGAATCTGACTTCCATAACTGTTTATATTTTCAAATCTCTTTAATATCCTGCGGACAGAGGAGTCTATCCGTTCCATGGTGATGGTACTGTCTTTCTGAACGGCGTCCATCACGGCGTCAAAGGCTTCCGGGAGGTTTTCCGGGAGAAGGATTATGTCGGCCCCGGCGTCTATGGCCATAAGGGTGGCCTCTCCGCTGCCGTACTTGTTGGCGATGGCTCCCATCGCCATTCCGTCAGTTATTATAATGCCCTGGAACCCAAGTTCTTCCCTTAGCTTTTCCGTGGTAATCTGTCTGGAAAGGCTTGCCGGGATGACGTTGCCCGTGACGCGGGGAGTGGATATATGCGAGACCATCACCATGGAAGCGCCTGCATCAATCCCGGCCTTGAAGGGAAGTATCTCGCAGGAGAGCATCTCTTCCCAGGTCTTGTCGGAATGGGCAAAGCCTTCGTGGGTGTCCTCCGTAGTGTCTCCGTGGCCGGGGAAGTGCTTAAGGCAGCCTGTGACGCCGGACTCTTCCAGCCCTTCCAGGTAGGCGCTTGCCAGCTGCCCGGCCTGCACTGGCTCGCAGGAAAAGGCCCGCAGGCCTATTACGGGATTCTCCGGGTTGGTGTTGACATCGGCAACGGGGGCAAAATTTACGTCCACCCCGAACCTTTTCAGATACCGGCCGATTTCCCCGCCACACTTGCGGGCCCCGGATACGCCTCCCCGTCCAACCTCCGTCATGGACTTGTAGCGGGGAACGTCAAAGGCCGGATTGGAGCCTATTCGTGCCACCCTGCCGCCCTCCTCGTCTATGCATAAGAGCGGGTGCCATGGCAGCTTGTGGAGACTGTCGGTAAGGGCCTTGAGTTGGACGGAATCCGTGATGTCCCGGGCAAAGAGCACAACGCCACCCACCGGATACAGCGTGTCCTGAAGGTCCTGCGGGCGTACATGGAACATCATCCCCACCTTATGGCGGAGGTCCATCCTGCCGATGGCCTCCTCCACGGGGTCGGGCGTTACCGCAGGAGTGCAGGCCAGGACGGCCGCAACTGCGAGCAATGCTGCCGGCTTACTTCCCAAGGAACTTCAGAATTTTGGGTATAATGTTGCCGGACAGTTCGTTGCCAAGCAGACGGGAAGGCGTGTAGTAGTCCTTTGCCTTCATGTAGGCCTTGGTAATGTCCGCTTCTTTCTTGTAAACGCGGACGGTGGCCTGCATGGTTTCCATGTCCAGACCTTCGATGTCCTTCACTTTGCTCTCAGGGAAGAAGGCCGTTACGTACATGGGTACGAAGCTGTTCTTGAACAGATACTTCTTTGCAAGCGCAATGATTGCAACTGCAAGGGCCAGTACTCCGGCAACTATGAAGGCCGCGCCGGCATAGCTTCCCAGGATCTCTCCCAGCCACATTACGCATCCAAAGGAAAGAACCAGCACAAGGGCGCTGCCAAGGATAAAGATGAGCAGCGTTGCCACAAGGGCCGATGTCCCCTGTGCCAGGCCTTTGGCCGTCCTCAGTTTAAGGCAGTCTATCTGGGCGTCAGTGTAGCCTTTTACCTCGTTTACGAGTTTCTCTGCGGGGGCTTTTATGTCCTGTTTCATTTTTCCTCCTCCTTTTCTTCTTCTTTCACTTCTTCCCGGTCATCGGCTTCCGGTTCTTCTTCTTCGGAGGAGGACTCGGTGCAGATGCCGTTTTCCTCGCAGAACTCTTCAAGCAGGGATTTCAGTTTCTTCCTGGTTTTTTCTCCTTTTTCCGGGGCAAGCAGCGCACCCAGAACAGCACCTGCGGCAATACCGCCCACAAATGCTAACAGTGTTTTAGCTTTCATAAGCCTATAGTTTTAAAGAAATCGTTTCCTTTGTCGTCCACAAGGATGAAGGCGGGGAAATCCTCCACGTGGATCTTCCAGATGGCTTCCATGCCAAGTTCGGGATACTCGACGCATTCTATGCTCTTGATGCCGTCGGAGCTGAGCACTGCCGCAGGACCGCCGATGGAGCCAAGGTAGAAGCCTCCGTGCTTATGGCAGGCGTCTGTGACCTGCTGGCTGCGGTTGCCCTTTGCAATCATGATCATGCAGCCGCCGTGGCTCTGGAACAGGTCCACGTAAGGATCCATGCGCTGGGCCGTGGTGGGACCCATGGAACCGCAGGGCATTCCTTCCGGAGTCTTTGCCGGACCGGCGTAGAATACGGGGTGATCCTTGAAGTACTGAGGCAGGTCCTCTCCGCGGTCCAGACGCTCCTTGAGGCGGGCGTGGGCAATGTCGCGAGCCACGATGATGGTTCCGCTAAGGCTCAGACGTGTGGAAACCGGATATTTGGTCAGTTCCTTCAGGACGTTTGCTATGGGCTGGTCCAGGTTAATCTTTACGCCGCCGGCCTCTCCGGGATTGCGGAGAGCCTCGGGGATCAATCGGCCCGGATTGTCGTCCAGCTTCTCAATCCATATGCCTTCGCGGTTTATCTTTGCTTTGATGTTGCGGTCTGCGCTGCAGCTTACGCCAAGGCCGATGGGGCAGGACGCTCCGTGGCGGGGAAGGCGGACAATCCTGATGTCGTGGGCCATGTACTTGCCTCCGAACTGTGCGCCAAGGCCAATCTTGCATACTTCTTTCCAAACCTCCTCTTCAAGTTTTACATCCCTGAATGCGCGGCCGGTTTCGTCGCCGGTGGTGGGCAGGCTGTCATAGTAATGCGTGGATGCAAGCTTTACGGTAAGCAGGTTTTTCTCTGCCGATGTGCCGCCAATCACAAACGCAATGTGATAGGGCGGGCAGGCTGCCGTGCCCAGAGTCTTGATTTTCTCTATCATGAAGGGAACCAGGGTGTCCGGGTTGAGGACCGCCTTTGTCATCTGGTAGAGGTAGCTCTTGTTGGCGCTGCCGCCGCCTTTGACTACGCACAGGAAGCGGTATTCCATGCCTTCCTCCGCCTCTATGTCAATCTGGGCGGGCAGGTTGCACTTTGTGTTGACCTCCTTGTACATGTCCAGGGGAGCGTTCTGGCTGTAACGCAGATTCTCCTCCGTGTAGGTTTTGAAAACGCCTTTGGAAAGGGCTTCCTTGTCGTCGAACCCGGTCCAGACCTGCTGGCCTTTCTCTGCATGGATAATTGCCGTACCGGTGTCCTGGCAGAAGGGGAGTTTACCCTTGGCGGCGACCTCCGCGTTGCGGAGCATCATGAGGGCGACGTATTTGTCATTGTCGGAAGCCTCGGGGTCAGAGAGGATTTTTGCCACCTGCTCGTTGTGAGCGGGCCTCAGGAGGAAGTTCACGTCGCGGAATGCGGCGTTTGCAAGCCTTGTCAGGGCTTCGGGGGTGACTTTCAGGATTTCCTTACCCTCAAAATTGCCGACGGATACTCCCTCGGAGGTAAGTTTGTAGTACTCGGTGGTGTCTTCACCAAGCTGAAACATAGGTGCGTACTTGAAATCAGGCATTTTTGATACAATTTATTATCAATACTTCGTTAAAAATTAACAATATTTTTGTTTAATATTTAATATTCAATACTTTACGTATAATCACATCTGCCGTAAGCTGTCCCTGAGGGACGACGGAAGGCAGGCATTAAAAAGCCTGAAAAAAGTGTCAATT
>JAFUVY010000013.1 GCA_017477335.1 Bacteroidales bacterium | reverse complement strand
CCTCCAGATGACTCCGTTCCCATTTGCCATCTGTCCCTCCAGCGGGAAATTGGGATTCTTGTTGCTCAGAACCAGCCAGTCATAATCGCCTCCGCGTTCTTTGATGATATCAATCAGAGGCTTGACGCCTTCACGCCGGCCGGCTATGGAATCACAGACATCCTGAATGCCTATTATGTCACAGTCCGCTTCGATGATGGCATCGGCCACGGCTGCGGCGCTGTTGCACCACATGCGCTGAAGAGACATGTTGCCTTTCTCCGCCTGTACCCGCCGGTTGAACGAGTTGGCAACTTCATAGGTTCCCACCCGGAGGGGCGTTTTGGGCGCCGCCAGGGTGCACAGGGCCCACAGCAGGGCCATCAAGCTTGCAACGGTCTTTCTCATAGTTCAAAATCGGCCCAGATGGGATAATGGTCGGAGATATAGGGGATGTGCATGTACTTTCTGGTCACCACCTGGAACTGAGTGCATTTCCGCGGGCCCTTGTACCAGATGTAGTCAATGATGCCCGTCCAGCTTTTGCCATACCCGTTGAAGGTATAGCGGGGGTCCGTGGAGGCCGCCGTTTCCTGGGCGCTTTTCATCTCCCTGGAAACCCGGGCAAGGGCGGGATTGTCCGACAGGGCGTTGAGGTCCCCCACCAGCATGCATGGCAAATTCTTGGGATTGAGCACCTTGAGGGTATCCAGGATAAGATCCATCCCCTTTTCGCGGGCTTCCTGTCCGCGGTGGTCCAGGTGGGTGGTCACAAAGAAGAATTCCTTGCCGGTGTCCTTCGCCTTCATCCTGGCCCACACCGCCGTGCGCTTGTAGCGGGCATCCCAGCCCATGGACGGGACGGAAGGCGTTTCGCTGAGCCAAAAAGCGCCCCAGTCCAGGAGGCTGATGCTGGCCTCGTTGTAGTAGATGCTGGGGCATTCGCCCGTATCCCCACCCTCGCGGAACACACCCACATGCTTGTACTGGGGAGCACGGACATCCAAGTAAGCTATCTGGTCGTGCGTGATTTCCTGAGTGCCGAAAACATCCGGCTTAACGTCTTCCAGCATGGCCGGAATGGCCATTTTGCGATGGTCCCAGCCGTTTTCGTAGTCCACATTGTTGTTTCTGTACCTGACATTGAACGACATGGCCCGCAGTGCTTTCTTCCCTTTTTTCGGGGCGTCAAGACCGCTGGGAGAGTAGTCCCGGAACTCCATGTTGCACGACACGGGCAGGTGGTCCGACGGATAGTGGAGCGAGCCGTCCACCGTAGGGAACTTGTCCCGGTAAATCACGTAGTCCAGCGGGCGGAATCCGTTGAACATAATGTGGTCCGGCCACCATTTAGAATACCCGCCCTCGTCCTTGGTATCCTGCGTGCCCCAGGTTTTGGCATCGGCACTGAGGCGATTGGCATGGAGGAAATACAGCTTGGCATCCATGAAGGGCGTCTGGGCCAGCGAGCCCCAGTGTTTGGCTTTGTCGTCCACGTTCATGTCGCCCACCAGGATGGCCGGCATGTCCAGCGGCAGGTTTTCCGCACACCATTTGCGGATTTGCTGGGCGTTGTATTTGTTGCCCTCGTGGCTGTACTTGCCGTCTGCCTGCTTCTGCGATACCAGAAGGTGCGTACTCAGGAAGTAGAATTCCTTTCCGGAGGCCTTGTGTTTCATGTGCGCCCACACCGTGGGGCGCATGGAGCCTTTGGGAGCATCCTCGGCCATCTGAGGCGCGTCAAAAACACCCCCCATCCAGAAGATGCCGTTGTCCAGGCACTCGAACACCTCCGGTTTATAGCCGATGGCATCGTCATAGGAAATGTGCCCGTGCGTGGTGTTGGGATATAGAATCCATTCATACTGAAGGCCCTTGGCGGCCACGTCGGCACGGATGTTCTGCGGCCCGTTCCAGATGCTGTCGCAGATTTCCTGCAGGCCCAGGATGTCGCAGTTCATGTGCACAATCATGTCGCCCACGGCCGTGTAGCTGTTGCACCACAGGCGCTGAGGGCTCACTTGGTCGCTGCTTCGTACGTTCTTGAGGCGGGAGTCGGACGTAAAGATGTTGTACGTCCCCACCTTGAAGCGCGGCATGGGCTGCGCCGACATCAGCAGCGGCAGCATCAGCCCCAGATATGTCAGAATCTTTCTCATTCTTATTCTTGATAAGCACCCGGCCACCAGCTGTTTCCACGCTCGTGCCCGGCTGCGTCCTTGCCAAATACGCCCTTGGCGACCAGCCAGTTGTAGAAATCCGTTCCGCCAACCGGGTATTCCTTGATGACCGTCTCCACCTGGGCGGGCGTCGGCGCCTGATAGGCCGGGAGTTTGGCGGCAGGGCCGTCCCAAAGGAGCAGGCCGTCGGAAGAAAGGGCGTCGGAAGAGACGATGTCCGCCGTGCGGATGCCGGTCACGTCCGTGTTGCCGCCCTTGTCCGTGAACTCAATCTTAGGAGCCTCGCTATATACGTTGTAACCGGCTGTAGTTGCCTTTTTGGTTGTGGTGCCGGCATAGTTGGCACCGGCCCCCATGGAATACCCTGCATTGGTTAGCATCAGGTTCCCCATAATCACATTGTTGTTGTTCTGGGAGAACGCAAGTACGCCGTTGTTGCAGCCGGCGCCGGTGCCGGTCTCATCCACCTGCATGACAAAGGTGCAGTTGACCGCCAATGCCGGAGCGTTTACGCGGATAAGGCCTCTGTTTCCGCTCTTGGAATCAGGATAAAGCGGATGGGCGAAGGTATTGTTCAGCAGAAGCAGAGCAGCACCGGCGGAGGTAAAGATATCAGGACCGTTGGTTGCTGTTGAGTTTCTGTTAAAACGACAGTTCGCCACATAGAGAATATTCCCGGCTTTCTTCTGAAGGATGGCGCCTCCGTTGCCCACATAAGCGGTTCCGTTGTGGGACGTATTGTCCGTAAAGCTGCAATTCAGGACGCGGACCATGCCGGTAGTGTAAACGGCCAGCGCTCCGCCGCCGGTAACCGATGCCCGGTTGTCCGTGAACGTGCAGCCTTCAAAATCGGCTTCGGCCGTTCCGCCTACATTCACGGCGCCGCCGGTTTTGTCGGCCGATGTGGAGGTGGACACATTTTTGTCGAAGGTACAGTTGCGGAAGACGTGCTTGCCCTTGGTGAGATTGAGCGCTCCGCCGGGGCCGTTATGGGAGCCGCCGGTGAAGGTAACGCCTTCCACCTCCAGGTTCACCTTGTCGGAAGCCACCGTCAGGATGCAGCCTTCATCTTCGGAAAGGGAGGTGGTGAAAACGGCGCCTTCCTCCGCTACGATTTTGAGCGTAATGGCCTGCTCAAAGTCCAGAGAGAGCCCCTTTTCCTCAATGGCCAGGTCGTAGGTTCCCTGGCTCACATGCACGGTATGGCCGTCCAGTTTGGAGGCCGATGCCGGGTTGGAAAGCAGGCTGCGCAGCGCTTCAGGCTCGGTGATGTAGATGTCTCCTTCTATCACCAGATTGTCCTCCAGAGAGGCCTTCACCAGCAGGATTTGCCCGGCCTGAATGGTAGCCGGGGTCTGGGAAGAAGCGGTTCCTACCCACTTCTCTTTATTGCCCAACTGGAAACTGAGCCCTGAAAGCTGCACTCCGGGAAGGACGGACAGATAATAGGTGCCGGCGCCCTCCACGGCCACCTCCACGGAAGCGCTGCCGGGGACCGTTTCGTAGTCCAGGTCAGGGCCGGCTGACACGCTGCCGCCCACGGGCTTTCCGTCCGTTGCGCTGAATCGGACCTTGGTCACGGAAGGGTCCGTAATGGAAAAGCGAATCATGCCCACGGCGCTTTTGAAACGTCCGAAGTTCAGGGATTCCCGCGTGGTGTGGGCCACAATGACGGCGCTGTCCTCAAAGCGTCCGCTTTGTGCTGTGGGAATAGCCAGCACCAGCTTTCCGTCGGCCCCCACCTGCGCATCAATACCGGCAGGATAAACGGCATAGTATTCCTTCACCTCGTCCACCACGGCATTGAAGTAGGCCTTTCCGCCTTCCAGTTCCGCCTCGCAGGTGGTCTCACCGCCGTTCCACAGGATTTTCACCTGGTCTCCATCGTTCCAGGAAACGCTCCAGTCGGCACCCAGGGTGGTCTTGGTGACCACGGCATCGGCCGTAAAAGTAAGGGCCTGACGCCGTGCGCCTTTCTCCTGCACTATGGAGTCAGGGGTTTCCTTGGCGGTACATGCAGCCAGTAATACGGCTGCAAACAGTATCATATACTTTTTCATACGCATTACCAGTTATAGTCAATGGGATCCATGCCGTCTATGTCGCTGCCGCCTTCAAATGCGGTTGCCGGCGGATCCACGGTGTTGTAACGGATGCCTATATAGTTCCAGGCCGTAGGGAAAGAACCCGAATTGGGATAGGTGAACGACGGCTCCAGGTACGCGGTTTGGCTGCCGGTCTGCATGGCGGCATCCGGGATAATCCGTATCCAAACCTTCTCCCGGCCCAGCAGTTTGGAAGCCGGGAGCGGAATATTCACGGGTTTGTAGCCGGCCGTCTGCCACAGCTGGGTCATAGGCGTTGTCTGGCAGAACTCCGGCAGCGAATATTTTGCCACGGGCACCCACTCGTTCCCGTCCAGGGAGTATTCCACCCACCAGTAACGGGGGCCTTCCAGGTACATGGGCACGCCGTGCACGCTCTGGGTGGAA
This sequence comes from Bacteroidales bacterium, assembly GCA_017477335.1. Classification (GTDB taxonomy): domain Bacteria; phylum Bacteroidota; class Bacteroidia; order Bacteroidales; family UBA932; genus Cryptobacteroides. The sequence continues at coordinate 74,827 of JAFUVY010000013.1, read as the reverse complement.
GCGTAGAAGTAATTCATGGAGGAGATTTGCATGCTCATCCGGGTGCTGGTAATGCCTGCTGTAGAGAACACTAACGTGGTGTATTGCGGGGCGCCGTCACGGACGGTCAGATTGGTCGCCCAGGCGCTCCCTTCCTCCGACGGAATTTCCCCGTACGGATTTTCTCCGTCAATAGGCCCCGGGTAGGAATAGTCCTTTGTAAGAACAATGGGGAGTTTTCCCGCGCGCCCGTCTGTAAGGTAAGTGCCCGAAAAAGGATACGTAAAACTGTAGTCGAAATACGCGTTCCGGTCACCGTCAGTCGCGTAGTAGTGCTCCAGGTTCTTGGCGGCCACAGAGTTCCATTCGCACAGGATGGCAGAGAAGGAGCCCTCCTCCATGGTTTGGGCCAACTGAATGTCCTCCCTGGTGGTATGGCGCAGCTGATAACGGCCAATGTTGCCCCAGGTCTCGGCGTCTGCACTGGCGTTGTCCTGATAGCTGAAGCGGGTGTACAGCTCGTGTACCACCACGCCGCTCACCTTGCCGCTTCCCTGCGGCAGCACGGAGCCGTCACGCCGGTAAGGGCAGGTGGTGTTGGTGTACAGGTACATGCTGCCGCCGCAGATGTCGTGCAGCAGGACACCGAATTTGGCCACCTTGTCCACGCCGGTCTCGCAGGTAAACCGCTCGCTCACAGGCGTCAGAGGGCCTTTCCGGACCGGCAGTTCGCAATCCTTCACCGTCACGTAGGTGAAAATGTCGTCATCGTCAATGGCGCCAATGTACTTTTCTTTCACGGGAATGCCATCGCGTCCCAGCGACTCGCATTCCAGGGCCATGTTGCCCTTGACGCCGGTAAGCGTATAGAACACGGGATCCGTCTCCGGATTTACCACCCGGGATTTGTACAGTACCGTTCCCCGGACACACCATTTTACCCGGTCGCCCTGGGCAAAGACGTTGTCGTCGGCCGTCTTGGTAAGCAGGCACAAGCCCTTGGAACCGTCCAGCGCCTCCAGATAGATGGTCCGTTTGCATACGGTATAGTCGATGGAGGTGACAGACTGCTGCGTATTGTCGCCGCAGTTGCCGTTCTCCTTGTCGCTCACCACAATGCCCTCAATGACCAGGTCGCTTTCCAGCTCCGTTCCCTCCTCCGTCGCCAAGGCGCAGAATTCCTGCAGGGAGAGGGTTTCACCGGCCGAATCGGTCCGGGAAAGCTGGCTCACCTGGAAGGGAATGAGTAGCAGGTTGCCAAAGGCGTCTGTATAGCTTACGGTAATGCTGCCGTGGCGGGTATAGGAAAGTGGATTGGCCTTGTAGTTGAACAGGAGCTTGCCTCCCTCCACCTTTACGTCCTCTATCCAGTTCTCGTTGCCCTCGCTGTCCCAGGCAAGCACCAGGTCGGCGGCAGGCAGGTTGGTCTGAAGCGCCACCTCGCATTTGCCGGCGGCGGAGCCCTTGACCGCAATGACCGGGGAGGCCGTTGTCAGTTCCGGCTCCACGTTTCCCTTCTGGCGCAGCGTCACGGTATCCCGGTGATTGTCAATGGCAACCACCACCTGGGCGGCGCGCGGCAGCGACGTATTGGCCGAGTAGCGGGCCAGGAATCCCTCACGGCCGGCGGGGGCCGTCTGGGGCACCGTAATCCAGGAGGCCTCCGTGGTCACGCTGAACGCACGGGTGGCAATTACCGGGATGGCCAGCTGGCCGGCCTCCGCCTCCAGGGTATAAACCTTCTGGGGGAAACCCAGACCGCTGCCCTCGTGGATGGTGCGCTCGTTAATGTCCTTGGTGCAGGAGAAGGCCAGAAGGGCGGCCGTTCCCAGCACAATCATATCACGTAGTATTCGCATGGCTACTGAACTTTTACGCATCTTACATTTCCGCCCCAGCGACGATGCGGGTATGTGCTGTCGATACGGCGGTTATTGACGTTGCTCTGGTACCACAGGCGGTAGGAGCCCCGGTACGGCGTGATGTCGAACGGCGTAGAAGACCAAATCCAGCCGTCGCTCATATTGGCCAGTTCGCTGGCCGTGGAAGTACTTCTGCGGTAGGCGCCGCCGGGGACAAAGAGCATCTCCTTTCCGTTGTCGTCCTGGATGGTGATGCCCACTTTGGACACATACTCGGCCGCTTTCAGGCGCTCCGGGATAACGCCCAGCGCGTCGTTGGACGGGACCATCCAGCCATAAGGGCAAGGGTTGGCATTGGAGGTGGCCGATGCCCACAGCGCATCGTCCTGGACATCCCGCCAGTCCTGCTTGCCGCTGGCGCCGCTGCCCCAATAGTAGGTGTTGGGAGTGGCATCCGCCACTTCCTGGCTTACGCCGTCCTGGGCCGTCACAAACACAATGTTGTCCGGATACACCTTGGAGCGCATGCCGTTGCCGCTGGCGGCCGTTGCCTTGGCCGGCGGGAACGGGTCCTTGCGGCCCCACTGGTAATGCATGCCGATAGAAGCGTTGGAGTAATCCCGGGCATCGGCCTTCACAGCACCCACATTGCGGTCCATGAAGGTCCAGGAGCCAATGACACGCTCCTCTACAGGCGTTGCCGGCGCCCAGATGTGATAACTCCAACGGATGACGCCGTCGCCGCTGAGCACCGCCACATGCGCACTGCCCGGGTTGTCCGCGCTCTTGCGGAAGTACAGTTTGGAAGAGGCCGGATCAATGGCCAGGTAGTCCACCACGCCGGGAGCCGTCTGCCACAGGATGGAGCACCGGCTGATGTCGCTGGCGGGCAAGGTGCCGTCCGGACGGCGGATTTCCACGCTGTACAGGGCTTCCTCCGTGCCGTCTACTACAAAACAGTTGGCCCATTTGCTTCCCTGGGTGAGGTCTGTGGCCTGGGCCGGAAGGCTGAAGCTGAGTTCCTCCAGTGCAAGAACGCCACCGGCCGTTCCGGCGGCCTGGGGAGTGCCGCTTACGCAGCCGCTCCAGGTGCTGGTGACAGCACTGACAAGGAGGTTGCCCAGGTCACCCGCAGGGACGGCCACATAGAGCCGGGCCGGCAGGGCGATGCCTTGGGCAGGGATATTTACGGTAATTTGCGGATTTCCGTCGCTTCCGGGTACATAGGCGGGGCGGTCCTGCGCCATGTCTATGGTGCCGTCGCCGGAGAGCGGGGAACCCGCCAGTACGCTGAGCTGCTGCAGCGTTCCCTCTCCCTGCAAATTGAGGCGCAGCAAGGCGCAGGCGCTACCCAGTTGCAGGGCATCGCCCACTTTCTTGCCGGCAACAAGGGCCAGCTGCCCGGCAAGGGCCGGAGAGGACACATAAGGCTGGCTCTCCGGAAGGTGGACATACACCTTTCCGCCGCTCCAGCGGCTTACGTAGTCTTCCGGATACACGCCGCCGAGTACGCCGCTCCGGACGGCGTCGGCATTGAACAGGAGCGTAGCGGTGGCGCCGTTGAAGGTATTGACTTCGGCCGGGAAGGTGTTGCTGCCGTCGCTGTCCAGCAGGAGCAGACGGTCGCCGTCGGCCCAAGCAGGCTGCGTTCCGTCATCCAGCGGAAGGAGACTTGCCTGAATCTCGGCAGGCTCGGCCACCGACTGACTCACGGTAAAGAAGGCTTGCACGGGGGTATCCCAGCGGGCCAGCGGGAAACTGAGATAAACGGTAGCGCTGCGCGGATAGCCGGAGGTGTTTTCGTCCACCTGGAAGCTAACGCGTGACGCGCTCACCTGAATGTCATGAATCCAGGGCTGCAGGTCTTCCTGGTCGTATTCCACCGAAGTCTCCACCCGGGAAAGGGTTTCCTCGTCCAGGTCGGTTCCGGCGGCGATACGGCCGGTTGAGGCACCGCGAAGCATCTCGATGCCCTCTTTCACCAAGCTGTAATTACCCGCCTCGCTGTTGCCGCTGGTTTGCGAAATATACATTTCCTTGGTTCCGGCAGCACCGGTTACCAGCAGCGTCACGCCCCGGGATACCCCGCGGTTCAGGTCTGCGGACACCATAATCTGGCCGTTGCCAACGCCTTCAGTACGGGAAAGTTCCACCCACGGGACCTCCTTGTCCAGCCTGGCCGTCCAGGCTCCCTGGCAATACACCATCACATAGTAGGAATTGCCGGAGGCGTCGAAGCGCATCTCCGTGCGGTTCAGGGCCAGTGGCAGATTGAGTTCATAGCGCTGGGAGCAGCCCGCAGCTGCCAGAAGCAGCGCCATCACTGACAGTAGTACATGAATCCGTTTCATATTACAATCCGTAGGCGTTGTATTCATTGTTGTCCAGGGCATAGCCCGAGTTCACCACCTGTTCGACGGGAATAGGAAGATAGCGGTGGCAGCGCTGCAGGTGCGTCGGAATCTGACGGGCGTCCATTTCCACCTGCCAGTACTCGCGCACGGCGTCGTACCAGATGTTCCAGCGGACCAGGTCAAACTTGCGCTGGAACTCGCCAAACAGCTCACGGGCACGCTCATCGCGCACTTCCTGCACGGCTTTGGCCCAGTTGCCTACCACATAATCCGGAAGGCCGGCACGGGAGCGGACCTTGTTCAAGTATTTCTCCGTGTTCTCCTTGTCCTCTTTGGCACAATAGGCTTCCGCCAGCAGGAGCAGGGCATCGGCATAGCGGAATACCGGATAATTGTTGGAATCATAGGTGGTCTTCATGTAAGGGCACCAGAATTTGGGGCCCATCCATGGCTTGGCCAGTCCGTTGGAGAAGGCGGTTCCCTCATAACGGCGGCCCTGGTTCACATCCACGCGCCGGTCCTGGCCGTTGTCCGGCTGCAGGGCACCGTAGAAGTAGGTGCTGGGACGGTTGCAGGTGCCCACCTTGGCCTCCGTGCCCAGCCAGGGGATGCTTACCCCGTCAAACAGCTGGGTAGTGCTGTTGTAGGAAGGCATACAGTTCTGGGCCAGGGTGCCGGCGTAGGAAAGCGTCCCTTCCGCATAGGCATGCCGTATCTCAAAGATACGCTCCGGGGTGTCCTTCACGCTGAAGTAAAGGTCGCTGAGCGGATATTGGGAAAGCTCTCCGTAAACGGGCACCAAGCGCTCCAGGGCGTCAATGGCCGTCTGGAACCAGTCGGTGCCGGAAGTGACATCGGCATAGGCGTTCCAAAGGGCCATCTTGCCGATGAGCATCATGCCCATGGCCCAGCCGGCGCGGCCTTTTTCCTCGTTGTCATTGGCGCGCACCTGGGCGAGGGCGCCGGTATAGACGTCGCCGTTATAGCTGTAGCACTCCTGCAACTCCTTGATGAGGGCGGCGCGGGTGGCCACTGCATCCATCCGGCCCAACCCCGCAATACGGTCCATGGTGGGCTGGTCAACGACATCGTCCGTATAGTAAGGCACGTCTCCGAACAGGCCGGTGAGCAGGTAGTACCAGAAGGCCCGCATGGTCTTGGCCTCCGCCAGCAGGTCCTTCTGCACGCCTGCGTCAATTGAGGTGGACTTTTCCGTGCCGGCAATGGCGGCGTTGCAGTACATGATGGCCTTGTAGGCGGTACTCCACACCGTCTTGGAAATGTTGCACTGGGACGGGTTGATGTCCAGGATGGCGTTTACGTCCGAGACGGACGGCACATAACAGATGTCGGTGGTCCCCTCCAGATGCGTGAAGAGCGTGGTGGAATACACGGTCCTGAGGCCCACGTAGCAGGAATTCACGGCCGTACGGCACTGGGCTTCGCTCTTGAAGTAATTGTCCCTGTCCACAAAGGAAGACGGTTTTTCCTGCAGGAACTTGGAGCAACTGGCAAGGCTAAGGGCCAGGATGCTTGCAAACAAAAATACTGTCTTTTTCATACGCCCTTAGAATTTGATTTGAACCATGCCGATAATCTTGCGCGGACGCGGGTACGCGCCAATATCGGCCCTTCTGATAGTAGATTCCTGATCCTCCACCTTGGACGACACATCCGGGTCGAAGCCGTTGTACCTGGTCCACACGAAGAGGTTCTCGGCGCTGACACCTACCGTGATGCTGCGCATCCACTTCACCTTCCTGTCCAGGTCGAACTTGTAGGAGAGTTTTACGGTCTTCAGACGCAGATACGAGGCGTCGTGCACCATGAAATCGCTGGGGAGCATGCTGGAGCCGCTGGCTCCGGCCGCCGGGAAGTTGGAGTCCGGGTTGCGGTACGGATGCCAGCCGTTGAGCATATAACGGTACTGGTTGGAGCAGTAGGTGCCCGCCATGAAGAACTCGGAATAGTTGTAAATGCTTCCGCCAACGGAATAAGCCAGGAAAATGCCCAGGTCAAACCCGTAGATGTGGAAGTTGTTCTGCAGGCCGCCGTAAACGATGGGATCGGCGTTCCCCAAATAGGTGAGGTCCTGGTTGTCCAGGATACCGTCATGGTTCTGGTCCACGTACTTGGGACGGCCGCACTTGTAGGGTTTGGCGTAGTAGTCCACGTACTGGTGGGTGATGTCGTTGTCGGCAATCTCCTCCTGGTTGTGCCATACGCCGCCGTACTGGAAGCCCCACAGCGAGTTCAGGGGATAGCCGGCACGGTAGCCGTAAATCATGTAGCCTTTCTGGTCCTTCATGGCCACCACTTCGCTCTCGCCGCCAATGTCTTCCACCATCTGGCGGTTGTGGGAAATATTGAAAGTGGTGGTCCAGGAGAAGTTTTTACTGACAATGTTCCGGGTTTCCAGACTCAGTTCCACGCCCTTGTTAGAGGTGCGTCCCAGATTCTGCGTAAAATTGCTGTAACCCGTCTGCTGGGCCTTCTGGACGCTCAGGAGCAGGTCCCGGGTGTTGGCAATGTAGCCTTCGGCCGTAAACTTGATGCGGCCCTTGAGTACGGACATATCCAAAGCCAGGTTATACAGGTCTGTCTTTTCCCAGGTGAGGTTGGGGCTGTCCAGGCGGGACGGATAGTAGTAGGTGGACTGACCGTCGCCCAGCAGGTAGCCGGCGGTGGAGGAGCTCAGCTGCTGCAGGGACTTGTACGGGGCGATGGCGTCGTTGCCGGTACGGCCGGCACTGAACCGCAGGGACAGGTCCTGGAAGATGCGCGTGCGCTTGAGCCAGGGCTCGTTCGCGAGGTTCCACTTCAGGGCCATGGACGGGAAAAAGCCCCACTTGTTGTTGGCGGCAAAGTTGGAAGAGGCATCGGCACGGCCGGTAAAGGTAAGGTAGTAGCGCTGTTTGTAATTGTAGTTTACGCGCGCCAGGAAAGAGAGCTTTCGCACCTCCTGGTTGCCGGATGTGAGCGTGTAATTGTCTTTGTCGGCAATGGCGCTGAGGTCGTTCCACATGAGCTGGTCCACCAGCATGCCTTTTCCGGTGATGCTTTGCTGGTTCATAAACTTGTAGTACATGGACATGCCGGCCATCGCGTCCAGATGATGCACGCGGGCGATATCCGTCTTGTAGGTGACCGTGTTGTCGGTATTGAGCTGCACCAGGTCTGTATCGTTGCGGTCCACCTGGCCGCCGGTAGCGGAGAGTCTGCGGACAGGAAGGGTCCCGGGCTGGTATTTGTACGTATGTGTGTCGTACTTGTAGTAGGTGTTCCGGCTTTGGATGGTGAGCCCTTTGACGGGCGTCAGCGTGAAGGAGAGAGTGTGGGTGTTGGAGTAGCTCTTGCGCTGGTTCTCCGTCTGCTGGATGGAAATATAAGGGTTGTTGAAGGGACTTCCCTGCCCGTAGTTGTACAGATCGTTTACTTCACTGTCTATGCCCAGCACCGGGGAAATATATACGGCACCGGACCACACCGCCGTGCCGCCGATGCTGGTTTTATTGTTGTTGTTGATGCGGTACAGGATGTTCGCATTGTAATCCAGCTTGAACCACTTGTTGAAGCGGTGGCCCAGGTTCAGGCGGCCAATCACACGCTTGGCGCCGGAGTCCAGGATAATACCCTCGTCGTCGGCATAGGAGAGCGAGGCAAAGTAATTGGTGTTCTTGCTGTTGCCGCTCAGGGACAGCGCATATTCCTGGAACGGGGCCGTGCGGGTGATGGACCTGAGCCAGTCGGTGCCGGCGCCCAGCGCCTCCGGGTCGGCATACTTCTGCGTATAGCTGGGCGTCACGGGATACACGTCACCATGGGCGCTCTTGGAGAAGTCGATGCGGTCGTTGTTATAGGAGGCAAACTCTGCCGCGTTCATGTAGTCCAGGCTGCGGGCCAGCTGGGAAAAACCCGCCTTGGCGGTGAGGGTGACCGTGGGTTTGGACACGGTGGGAGAGCCCTGCTTGGTGGTGACGATGATAACGCCGTTCGCTCCCTGTGAACCATAAATGGCCGTGGACGAGGCATCCTTCAGTACGGAAATGGATTCAATGTCGGAGGAATTGAGGTCGCTCAGGTCCTGGACGGCGTTCATCACCCCGTCCACCACGATGAGCGGCTCATTGCCGGCCGTAATGGAACGGGAGCCGCGGATGCGGATGGAGGTACCTTCCGTAGGGTCGCCGGAGACGCTCATGATGTCGGCACCGGCCACACGCCCCTGCAGGGCCTGGTCCACGGAAATGGTGGCGTTGTTCTCCACGTCCTGCATCTTGACCACGGCCACGGAGCCGGTAAGGTCCGCTTTCTTGGCCTCGCCGAAGCCAATCACCACCACCTCGTCCAGGTACTCGGCGTCTTCCTCCAGGACAAAGTCAAAACTGCGGCGGGAGCCCACCTTCATTTTGACGCTCCTGTATCCCAGGGATTCGGCTGTCAGGACGGCGCTCTCTCCGGAAACTTTGAGGGAGAATTTTCCGGCGGCGTCGGTCACTGTACCGATTGCCGTCCCTTCAACGGACACCGTCGCACCGGGCAACGGAGCACCGCTCTGGTCCCGCACCGTTCCTGTCACCGGAATTGAAGCGTTTTGTGCCAAAGCCGGCGTGACAAGCAATGCAAGGGCCGCGGCCAACGGTAAAAACAATCTGTTTAACATGGGAGACATGGGTTATATAGCTTTTGTGTTTTGTCTAACGCAAATTTCGAAATAAAAAATGCGAATTCCCATACGCGCGTACGCGTTTATAAGTGAGTGGAAGTAAAATTATAAGTAAAAATCCGCGTTACACGCAGTTGTAACGCGGATTCTTCATCCCTAAACTCCTCCGGATTCTAAGGGTTTTTATAGGTCTTTTACAGGGCCTCTATTTCTTCTATGGAGAGTCCCGTGGCAGCTGCGATCAGTTCCTTGCTGGCGCCAGCCGCCATAAATTCCCGGATGGTATCCCTTCGGCCTAGCTCGATGCCCCAATTTCCTGTTTTTCGCGGTCGCTGATCATGGCTCGTACGTATTGAATTTGTTCTACATCCGGCAAGCGGTTCTGGGGATACCGATGCCGCCTGGCAGAATGTCCATAAAGGTGAATTGACTTAATAATGAAGAACGTCCTTGACGGAATATATCCGGCTCAGGGCATCAAAGGAAAAATACTGGTCATCCATAATCATATAATCTTCCCGCTGAGCCTTGGTCAGCCGTTTTACATCAGGAAACATTGAAACGGGGACAAGCACAATCCGACCATCCGTTAGAAAGAATGCCATATGCCCACGTTTTACATTGAAGTCAATCTTTTTGATTCCAAGTGTGGTATCTTTATATTTGCACATATTTCCTCCTCCTATTTATTGAACTTCTTGATGGCGTCAACGGGGAAAACAGAAAGGATGAAGTAGAGTATTATGGCAAGTTTACCCATAGCAATTTCATCTCCGCAAAGATAATTAACTTTTAATCATTCTACAAAAAAACGCGCCCGGTATTCCATATTGAACGCCAAACGGCACCGGGGATACCGATGCCGCCTGACTGTTGTCATTTTGTGCGACGTGAAGAATCTGACCTATCATTCTCCTATATATGCCCCCATGATATTGCTATCTCCGCGGTCGTTCCCCTTCTGATCCTTGCCCAGGAGCTTTTTCTGATCGTCGGTGAGGGTGATGTTGTCAAATTCCAATGCCTGAATCTCGCTGGCAGACATGCCTTGAGTATATTGGCTTGAATAAGTATTGATAAGCGGATATACTCCATCGCTATATGTACCGAGCGCGAAATCGATATCATTGGAGGTTGCGGTATTTGTGTAATTACCGTTAGTCTGTAATGTCGATAGCCCATAAATATTCAATCGGCCACCTGTACCCCAGATTGAATGATTAATAGAAAGGTTCTGGGTATTATTTGTCTTTTTTCCAATGACGATGGAGTTGTAAACGACGTTAACCTTGCTGTTTCGCTGTATTCCGTCATTTGCACCGTCAATGGTTGAACTGACCAGATAAAGTTTGTTGCAATCGGAGCCAGCTCTACCCATGGAGATAATGCCGCCAGTTCCCACTGTATTGTCACTGAAGGTGCAGTTGGCAAACAGTAAGTAATTGTAGTCAGTGGCATATACGCAACCGCCGTTGCGGTTGGCTCCGCTAGACGCACCACCAGAAGCGGCGTTTGACTTGAACAAAGTGTTAAACACTCGCGTCACAACAAAGTGTGACTCGGCACCTTTTGCCCCATAGATGGCAGCGCCATTCGTAGATGAATTGGAAACAAAACTGGAGTTCTCTATATCAATAGTCGGCGTTCCACTGCCATTGGAACCATAGACACTGTAAATGCCACCACCATTGGTACCACTGCTACACATAGAGTTACCTGAAATGGTCGAATTATTCTTGATTGTTAGATTGCCATCAGTGTAAATGGCTCCTCCAAGCTTTCCAAGACAATTTGAGATAGTGGAATTATCGAGAATTACAGTACCATGATTGAAAATAGCACCTCCGTTTCCTGTAGAAACACATTTGTTAATTATGCTGCCATTCTGAAGCGTTACACTTGCATTCTTGATAACTGTAATTGCACCGCCGTTAGTCGCAGTGCTGGTTGTTCCGTCTCCTTCAAAAGTAGAAGAATCTATAGTTGTCTTTCCTTTCTCATAAACATAGATAGAACCGCCATTATTTGAAGCAGAATTATTAGAGAAAAAACAGCCGATAAAGCTGACATTGCCGTCCTCGCCAGAATTACTGAGAGCAACCGCGCCACGACCGGAAATGTTGTTAGTAAATGAACATCCATCAAAGAGTATGTCAAACTCTTTAGCAGAGGCGACAAATACTGCTGCGCCGCCATAGGTATCGGACGAAGCGGTGCTGGTAAGCCCATCAAACACACAATTTTTGAAGGTAATGACATTATCGACGTTAGATGTCCCGGAATAATTAAACGCCACTCCACTCGAATTTGTATTGCTGGCAGAAGGATTTGCGGTGAATGTGATGTTCTCAAAAGTGAAATCGCCAACCTTGTGTGAGCCGGTCACTGCAAAAATATGCTCATCGTCGGCCGTCTGGTTGCAGATGAATTTGGTAGGGTTGGATGCGGTCCCTTCACCTTTTACGTGAACTTTAAGATTGCTGAGGTTGTAATGAGGATCGAAGACCTCGCCGCCATTGAGTTCCTGGAGGTTGTATGTGCCGCCGGCAACATGGATGGTGGCGTTGGTAAGACGCCAGCCAGCGGTGGTGTTGTTGGTGGAATAAGACGGATTGAGCAGGTCCATCAGGCGAGCGGGACCCGCCGGAGCCGACTCAACATTGCCAACGCCTGTACCGGACTCGGAGATGTACCAGTCTGTTACAATTCTATCATCCAGCGTGCCAATGTCATAAACCTTGGCGCGCTCACGGGAAAAAGCACTCTTGGAAATACCGCCGGCAATAAGTTCCGTGTCGGCATCTCGCTGCTCAATCTTGAAGCCGATACCATTGTCTACGACGTCACCCGGCAACATGGCAAGATAATAAGTATTATTTGCAGACACTCCCGCATAACCGGAAGGATTTCCCTTCTGGAGGGAAAGTATTGCGTCGGAACCAGTAGCCGTATCAACCTTGAAATTATCCTCCGGGAAGGTAGTGGAAACCGTACCGGTGAGCTTTGTCTGGTCATTTGCCATAACGGCAATGGTATTGTAGCTATATGTACTTCCTGTTGTAAGTTTGATGATGCTGGTCATATTCTTGAACTCCAGTTTTGCATCCGCCTTGGCTGTTTTGGCAGCCATGATGTTGGCGTCGGAGAAAGAGCCGGTCTGGTAGCGCGGAATAGTAATGGTAAGTTTTCCATTGTCCAGGTCAAGAGCATAAGTTGCAGTAGTGGGATATACGGCATAAAAGGTCTCTATCCCGTCCAGAACTTCCTTCTCAATATCCAAAGTAACCTTATTCTCTACGACTTTCACATCCATGTGTTCACTGTCACCTGTGCCCCAGAGGATACGGATCTCATCGTCATCGCTCCAGCCATGGGTAGTACCATCCCAGTAGGTCTTGGTGTCATCACCTTCATTGGCGGGAGCGTCGCCCTCCTGGGAAACGCCAAAGGTGAGGCGGACCATGCCTTCGGGAACGGGCGTGTCGTCCTCATCAGCAGGGTTCTCCGACGTGGGGTCTTCTTTTTGAGGGTCTTCCTTTTGTGTCTGCTCCTGCTGTGAAGGGTCAACAGCCTCTTTGGAACAGGAAAGCGTGGCGAAACTCAGCGTGGCCACACCCAATAAAATAAGGTAAAACTTTTTCATATCGCGAATTTTTATATTTCAAATTTGTATTCTTCTTCCGTCATCTCATCCAGCTCCAGCTCCAGGGTCGCATTCAGAGAAGAGCAGATAATCTGCGCCACAACAATTTTGAGGCTCATGGTCAGCGGAGCCTCATACAATTCCTTTTCATTGGTTTTCATAGTAAGTCGGCTTTTTTAAAGTGTCCATGTATACGGTTCTTCCTGCAAATGGTCCCGTGACAAGTTCCAGTGGCCGGGAAATCGGCCTGACATAGCCCATTTTCAACTTAACAGACATGGTATCGTGCGTTATTAAATCGTTAGTGGTCGAAACAAATTTCGGAAAGAAAAACCGGATTCAACACCCCTCTTCCAAAAAATATAAGTGTCATCGGACCGTTTTTCCTTTACCCAAGAAAGAATAAACGGAATCAAACGCACTCAACGCCCGATTTCACATTTTACCAACCCTGAAAAATTATAGGTTGTTTTATAAGTTTTAGCGGATAACTTTCTAAAATATTTTTTTGTTTTCCTGTCCTTTCTTCGTAACTTCGGAAAAGACTTTTGCACCACATGTCCATGAAACAATACCCTATCATCCTACTCTCCCTCTGCCTCCTTCTCACGGCATGTCATACCCGTTCCACGTTTCAGTCGGCCTTGAATGAGCTGGATGACGTCATTGAACGCCAGGATCAATACCAACAGGCGTTTGAACATCGGAACGACTCGCTGAGAGCCCGGCTGGCCTCCGGCAGCTGGGAGAGCGCCCTGGCCCTCTATGAGGAATACCTTCATTTCAGCGCAGACTCCGCCTGGCGCTACATCACGCTCATGGAAAAGCGTGCCGTCAATCGGGAACAAGCCCTGCAGACAGCCATCGACAAGTGTTACCTGCTGGGAACGGCCCATTACGAAGAAAGCGCCCTGACCCTTTTCCAGTCGCTGGACACCCGGGAGGTGCAGGCCGCCGGATGCTCGCTGGACTACCTGGCCACCGGCATCAAGATTTTCACCAACCTGTCCCGCTTCTCGCATCCGCTCCAGAAAGACCGCAATTACACGGACAGCCTGAACGCGTATCGGCATGCCTACATAACGCAGGACACCGTTTCCTATGAGGGGCGCAAGCTGCTGGCTCAGAGCCTGCGGGACAAGGGGGACACGCAAAGCGCCCTCCGCATTTTCCAGGCCTGCTATTCCGACGCACCTCCGACAGACTATCACAGGCTCACCTCCATCGCCTACAACATGGCCATGCTGTACGGCATGACGGGGGATATCGACAGCAAAAAAACCTGGCTGGCCAAAAGCGCCATCTATGACTTCAAAGCCCCGAACCGTGACTTCCTGTCGCTCTACGAACTGGCCCTGGTGCTCTATAAAGATAGAGACTACAAGCGGGCAGGCCGATATATCACCCTTCACCTGGAGAATGTGTACGCCGGCGACTTCCAAGGCCAGGTCATCCGTTCCTCGGGCGTGCAGAACTTCATTATAGAAGCAGCCTTGCGGGCCGAGCGCCAGAAACAGGCCACGCTGGCCATTGCCATCATAGTTCTGGGCGTGTTTGCCTTCTTCATTCTCTGGCTGCTGGTGATACGGCACAACCAGGCCATCAAACTGAGCAGGGCGAACGCTGCGCTGGAGGAGGTGAACGCCGCCCTGTCCAATGCCAATAAAATCAAGGACAACTACGTGTTCCGCTACATGGACCTGAGCGTACAGTACCTGGACAAGATTGAAGCATATCGGCACAAATTGCGGCAGATTGCCCGCAACCAGGGGTCGGACGCCCTCCTGAAGGAACTGCGGAACGCCGCAAATTATGCCGACTATAAAGAATTCTACCGTATCTTTGACCAGACCTTCCTGGGCATTTTCCCGGGCTTTGTGGACGGAGTGAACGCCCTGCTGCGGCCCCACGCCCGTTTTGTATGCCTACCGGGCGACGCTCTCCCCACGGAAATCAGGATTCTGGCCTCCATCCGGCTGGGGATTGACGAGAGTCCGCACATCGCCTCCTTCCTCAAATGCTCGCTGTCCACCGTCTATACCTACAGGGCCAAGATGCGCAACCAGGCCCTGTGCCCCAAGGAGGAGTTCGAGCAGCGCGTGCGGGAACTGGGGTAGTTTCTATCACTGCCCAGGTGCTACTAACGTCCCACTTAATGGACCGTCAGTGTCATTTTACCCCCATTATCGCTACTATCGTCCCAGTGATTGGGACGTTAGTAGCACCCTTGAAGTTGTGAGGAGGAAGGGAGGTGACTAAAAAGATTCTTCACTTCGTTCAGAATGACACTTCGTTCAGAATGACACTTCGTTCAGAATGACAGTTCGTTCAGAATGACAGTCTCATGACAGTCTCATGTCATTCTGAGGCAGGTTCACCTGCCGAAGAATCTACTTTTTAGTCACCTCCCTTCCTCCCTCCGGCACCCCACACACCTCACTACAAAAAAAGAGAGTGACCTAAGTCAAAACTGACTTTTGGTCACCCTCCTTTTAGGGGAAGAAGGTATTTCAATTATTTTCCGGCCTTTTTCCTGGCAGCTGCCATGGTGGCGTCAAACATGATGGGAGTACCTATCATGATGGAAGCGTAGGTGCCGATGATAACACCCAGGCACAGGGCCACGGCAAGACCGCGGATGCTCTCACCGCCGAAGATTGCAATGGCAAGCATCGGGAGGAGGGTGGACACGGAAGTGTTCACGGTACGGGTGAGGGTTGCGTTGAGAGCCGTGTTCACGGTGGTGCGGAAGTCATCCTTGGGATGCAGGCCGCGCTGCTCACGGATACGGTCAAAGATAACCACGTTGTCGTTGATGGCGTAACCGATGATGGTCAGGATAGCTGCGATGAAGGTCTGGTCAACATCCAGGTTGAACGGAAGAATGCCGTTGAACAGGGAGAAGAAGCCGATGACGATGATTGCAGTGTGAGCCAGTGAAACCACGCCGCCAAGACCCCAGGTCCAGCCGCTGAAGCGGAATGCGATGTAGATGAAGATGGCAATCAGGGCCAGGATAACAGCGATTACGGCGCTGCGGGTGATGTCGCGGGCGATGGTAGGACCAACCTTGTCGGAGGAGATGATACCGTTGGGGTTCTCCAGTGTGGAGGTGAAGTCCGTAAGGGTGATACCCTCGTCGTAGAAGCCCTTGAGGGCGTCGAACAGCAGGGATTCAACCTCGGCGTCAACGGTAGTGCTCTCGTTGTCGTTCTTGTACTGGGTGGTAATCTTCATCTGGGCGTCGCCACCAAACTGCTTTACCTCTACGGAGTACTGGGAAATACCCTGCTCCTCTGCGGCAAGCTGGAAGGTGTTCTCAACAGCCTCGCGGACGTTTTCTGCGGTGACGGCCTTGTCAAAGCGGACCACATAGGTACGGCCGCCGGTGAAATCTACACCGTAGCTGAAGCCCTTGAAAGCGATGGAGGCGATGGAGATGACGATAAGGCATCCGGAGATGATGTAAGACCACTTCTTTGCGCCGATGAAATCTGCCTTGGTGTTCTTGAGGAAGTTCTTGGTGGCGTTGTTGGAAAGGGAGACGGTCTTGCCGGCCTGGATGCGGTCGTCAAAGATGAGCCTGGTGATGAAGATGGAGGTGAGGACGGAGGTGATGATACCGATGATGAGGGTGGTAGCAAAGCCCTGGACCGGACCGGAGCCGAAGATGGCAAGGATGATACCGGTGATGAGGGTGGTCACCTGACCGTCGATAATTGCGGAGTAAGCGTTCTTGTAACCGTCGGCCACTGCCAGGGAGAAGCCCTTGCCGGCTGCCAGTTCTTCCTTGATACGCTCGTAGATGATAACGTTGGCGTCAACTGCCATACCCAGGGTCAGGACCAGACCGGCGATACCGGGCAGGGTGAGGACGGCGCCGAAGCTCACGAGCACACCGAACAGGAGGAGAACGTTGCAAAGGAGGGCGATGTCCGCGATGAGACCTGCACCCTGATAGAAGAATGCCATGTAGATGAGAACAAGGCAGAAAGCGATGAGGAAGGAGATGAGACCCGCTTTGATGGATGCGCTGCCCAGGGTAGGACCTACAACCTGCTCCTGGATGATGGTGGCAGGTGCGGGAAGCTTACCGGACTTGAGCACGTTTGCAAGGTCTTCGGCCTCCTGGACATCGAAGTTACCGGTAATCTCGGAAGAACCGCCGGTAATCTCCGTGTTCACGGTAGGATAGGAATACACCAGGCCGTCAAGGACGATGGCAACCTGTTTGCCGATGTTGTCCTTGGTGAGGCGGGCCCACTTGGAGGCACCCTCTGCGTTCATGGTCATGGAAACGGAAGGAGCTCCGTTGCCGCCGTTCTGGGCACCGTTGAAGTTGACGCGTGCGTCTGTGACGACGCCGCCGTCAAGGGGAGCCTTGCCGTCACGGGAAGTGACCTTGATGGCAATGAGTTCGTAAAGGTTTGCACCGGTTACGTACTGGGAAGGCTTGACGGACCACATGCCGCGGAATCCTGCGGGGAGGACGTCCTCCGCCATGGCCAGGTAGCGGTTTACGGTAACGGTGTCAACGCCCTGGGCTACGCCGAGGCAGGCGTTGTTCCAGCCGAGGGGCTGGAAGACATCGGTGAAAGCGACGGAAGTGGTGTCGCCAAGGTTTGCAAGGACCTCGCGTACACGGTTGTCGATAGCGTAGATGTCAATCTCGTTTGCCTGGAAAGTGGGCCAGAACTCCAGTGAAGCGGTGCCCTGGAGGAGCTTGCGCACACGTTCGGGGTCCTTTACGCCGGGAAGTTCGATGAGGATCTTACCGGAGTTGCCGACCTGCTGGATGTTGGGCTGGGTGACGCCGAAGCGGTCAATACGGTTACGCAGGACGTTGAAGGAATTGTCAACTGCGCTCTTTGCCTCTGCGCGGATAACCTCCACGACCTTGTCGTTGGTGGCGTCGTTGGAAATCTTGTCACGGAGCTCGTAGGTGGCGAACACCTCTGCCAGACGGCGGCCGGGAGCCTGCTTTTCCCAGGCTTCGCGGAACAGGCCGATGAAGTCTGCGCTGGAGTTCACGTTGTTCTTCCTGGCCTCTGCCATTGCGGCGACGAAGTCAGGGTCTGTGCTGTTTCCGGAAAGAGCCCTTACAAGGTCCTCGAGCTGAACCTGGAGCATGACGTTCATACCGCCCTTGAGGTCCAGACCAAGGTTGATTTCCTTTTCCTTGACACTCTTGTAAGTGTAACCGAGGAATACTTTTTCCGAGCTTACGGAGTCAATGTAAGCCCTGTTTCTGATGTTTTCCACCGAGTCACGCACGAACTGTGCTACATCGGCGTTTACGTTGTTTGCCAGAAGGTACTCCTCTGCGGCGGCCTGGGCGTACTTTGCAGCCTTGTTTTCCTGGATGCGGGTGATCACAGTGAAGGAAAGCTGCCAGATGCTGGCCAGGGCAAGGAGAATCGCAACACAACGAATCCAACCTTTACTTTGCATGTTTTTTTATTGTTTAAATTATTATTATTTCATGCTTTTTCCCCCGATGCCATTATGCAACGGGGCAAAATAGGGTGCAAATTTAGAAAAAAATTCGTAATCAGCCAATTATTTCCGGTTTACTTCTATTCTCTCTATGCCGATTGACCTGAGTTCCTGAATAAATTCAGTGGTTACGTTTACCTTGAATTTCTTTGAATAGAACTGGATGCGGTAGCGGGTCTGGGGGTCGAACACAAAGATGTTCAGCGGAACGGAACCCTTGTTGGACTTGATTATGCTCACAAAACGGCTGCGGAACTCCGGGGAGAGGATGCTTGTGTCTATATCCAGGCTGAATCCGGTGAGAAGTTCCTCCGCAACGTTGCCAAGAAGCATGATCCTGCGCGGTTTGAAGGTAAAATCGGCCCGTTTGCCCTGGGCCCGGTCTTCCTGGCGGACAAAGAATTTCTCCGTAACCTCGCCGTCTATGTACAGCGTGGCGTGAGGGGTCATGTAGGACATGAACTGTTCGTGGTCCTTGCCGAAAAGGGAAAGTTCGTAGGAACCTGTGTAGTCCTCTATCACGGTCCTGGAGTATGGCTTGCCGTTTTTCTGGGTGAGCTGCTTGCAGTCCGTGACGATACCGGCTATGGAAAGTTTGCGGGAAGCCTGGGTCTCCTGACATTCGGCCACAACCCCGGGGAGGTCCGCCATGGTGCAGGTTACAAGGTTCTGCATCTCAAAGCGATAGCGGTCCAGCGGGTGGGAACTCAGGTACATGCCCACCAGTTCCTTCTCTTTCTGGAGGACGTCCATGATGTCCGGGTCTCCCTGGAACTCGGGAAGGGCGGGGCGTTCCGGTTTCATCTCCTCCATGTCTCCGAACAGGGAAGCACCTCCGGACGCCGCGTCACGGCTGTAGAGCTCTGCGTATCGGCACAGAAGGTCCAGGAAGAATTCTCCTCCCTTGCCGGGCTGGAAATACATGGAACGCTTATGGCCAAAGCTGTCCAGGGCCCCGGAATTTACCAGGGATTCCATGCTCCTGCGGTTCAGGACGCCGCCCAGACGCTCCACAAAGTCAAACACGTCCGTGAAAAGGCCGTTTTCTTCCCTCTCCCTTACGATTGCATCCACCACGTTGGCGCCGAAGCCTTTTATGGAGCTCAGGGCAAAGCGGACGTCGCCGTTTTTGTTAACGGAGAATTTGGAGGAACTCTCGTTGACGTCCGGGCTCAGCAGGTTTACGCCGTGGGCCCGGCAGTCGTCCATTATCTTCACTATTTCGTCCATTGACTTGGCGCAGTCCAGGCAGGAGGCAAAGAACTCCGAAGGGTAGTGGCACTTGAGCCAGCCTGTCTGGTAACTTACCCAGGCATAGCAGGTTGCGTGAGACTTGTTAAAGGCGTACTGGGCAAACTTCTCCCAGTCTTTCCATATCTTGTCCAGGACCTTTTCCGGATGTCCGTTGGCCATGCCGCCTCCCATGAACTTGTCCCTGAGGGAGTTCAGGATGTCTATCTGCTTCTTTCCCATGGCCTTGCGCAGTTTGTCCGCCTCGCCTTTGGTGAAGCCGGCAAGTCTCTGGGACAGAAGCATCACCTGCTCCTGGTACACGGTAACACCGTAAGTGTCTTTCAGGAATTCCTCCATCTCCGGAAGGTCGTATTCTATCTTCTGGGTGCCCAGCTTCCTGGCAATGAAATCCGGGATGTAGTCCATGGGGCCCGGCCTGTAGAGGGCGTTCATAGCTATGAGGTCCTCAAAACGCTCCGGCTTCAGCTGCTGGAGATACTGGCGCATTCCGGCCGATTCAAACTGGAACACGGACACGGTGTCTCCGCGGCCGTAGAGCTCGTAGGTGGGCTTGTCGTCAATGGGGATGGCCTCTATGTCAATGTCTTCCCCGTGATTCTCCTTTATGAGGTTGAGGCAGTTGTGGATGATGGAAAGGGTGATGAGGCCCAGGAAGTCCATCTTGAGCATGCCCACATCCTCTATATAATGGCCGTCGTACTGGGAAGTGCGCACGTCCTCGCCTGTGTCCTTGTCCTTGGACAGGGTTATGGGCAGATAGTCAGTAAGGTCCCCCCTGCCGATGATGGTGGCACAGGCGTGCATGCCCACCTGGCGCACGGTCCCTTCCAGGGCCAGGGCATATTTGAGGACTTCTTTGTTGAGATCCGACCCGTTCTTGAGTTCCTCTATGAACTCCGGTACCAGGCGGTAGCAGTTTTTGAGGTTTATCTTTACATCCACCTCTTCCATGCCCTTCTGGAATAGCTTCCCGTCCTTTTCCACGGTCTTGAAGCCCGGTTTGAGCTCGTCCAGCTTGGGGTTGAAAGGATATTCTTTTTCAATTTTCTCACTGAGGCGGGCGGGAATCATGTTGGACAGGCGGTTGCTCTCCTCAATGGACAGGCGGCTTATGCGGGCCACGTCCTTGATGGCGCTCTTTGCCGCCATGGTGCCGAAGGTGATGACCCTGGACACGTGGGAGACTCCGTACTTCTGCTCCACATAGCTGTGGGCCTTGGACAGGTCTTCGAAGTCCACGTCTATATCCGGCATGGAGATACGGTCCGGATTGAGGAAACGCTCAAACAGGAGCTGGTATCTGATGGGGTCCAGGTTGGTGATTCGGAGGCAGTAGGCCACTACCGAACCTGCCGCGCTGCCACGTCCCGGGCCCACCATGCTTCCCATGGCGCGGGATGCCGCTATATAGTCCTGGACTATGAGGAAGTAGTCCGGGAAGCCCATGCGGCAGATGGTCTTGAGCTCGAACTCTATGCGGGAGGCCTGCTCCTCCGTAAGAGGATCTCCGTAACGTTCCGTGGCTCCCTTGTATGTAAGGTGGCAGAGATAGGCCACGGAATTGCAGAAGCCGTCTCCGCGGTAGGTGCCGTGCTTGTCGCACCTGCCTGCGTCAATTATGTCCTTGTATTTTTCCAGATAGGCGCCGATGTTTTCCATGAAGGAGGGGTCTATCTCGAAGACCGGAAGGACCGGATCCTTGTCTATGCTGTAGGATTCTATCTTTCCGGCCACCTCCAGGGTGTTGGAGATGGCTTCCGGATGGTCCGGGAACAGGGCCAGCATCTCCTCTTCCGTCTTGATGTACTCCTGCTGGGTGTAGCGGAGGCGGTCGGGATCGTCCACATAGGAGTTGGTGGTAAGGCAGATGAGGCGGTCATGGACGGGACCGTCTTCCTTGCGGACAAAGTGGGCGTCGTTGGTGGCTATGACCTTGAGTCCATATTCCGGGGCAATGCGGAAAATCTCCTCGCAGTAGCGGCACTGTTCCTCGTAAAGGGAGGCCATCTTGCCGTCGGGGTCGTCCACCTCCGATTTGTGCTTCATCACCTCCAGGTAGTAATCCTCTCCGAAAACCCTCTGGTGCCACTTTATGGCCTTGTCCAGGGCTTCCCTGTCCCCGGCAAGGATGGCGCGGGGAATCTCTCCGGCAATGCAGGCGCTGGAGCAGATGAGCCCCTCGTGGTACTTTTCTATTACCTCGTGGCTTACGCGGGGTCTGTAATACATTCCGTTCACGTGGCCTTCGGACACTATCTTTACCAGGTTCAGGTATCCGGTATAGTTCTTTGCCAGGAGGATAAGGTGATAGTAGCCCTTTTCCTTTATGCGGTGGTCCCCCTTGGACACGTAAACCTCACATCCTATGATGGGTTTCACGGAAGGATGCTTGGCGGCGTACTTGAAAAATTCCTTTACGCCGAACATGTTGCCGTGGTCCGTGATGGCAAGAGCCGGCATGCCCAGTTCGTCGGCCCGGTTGAAGAGGTTTTCTATGGAAGACTGTCCGTCCAGGATGGAGTACTGGGTGTGGACGTGAAGATGTACGAAGTTCATATCGCAAAGTTAAGTTTTTTATCATTATTTTTGCGGGAGGAACAGACAAAGTATGGAGATTTTTTATTCTTACGACTGCGGCACCGGAAACGTATGCCGGCTGGATGCAGAGGAAAGTGCCCACTGTATCAAAGTCTTACGCCATAAGGCGGGAGATATCATAAATGTAATAGACGGCTGCGGCACCATGTACGAGTGCCGTCTTGTGAATGCCGATGCCCGCGGGGCCCAGGCTTCCGTCCTGGAAAGCCATTCCGGCTGGGGAGGCCATCCCTACAGGCTCACCCTGGGCTGCTGCCCCACCAAGAACAACGACCGTTTTGAGTGGTTTGTGGAAAAGGCCACGGAACTGGGCGTGGACGTGATAGCCCCGCTCATAGGCGAGCGCTCGGAAAGGAAGGTCTATAAGAGCGAGAGGGCCCGCCGCATAGCTCTCTCCGCCACCAAGCAGTCCCTCAAATCCCGCATCCCGGAAGTTGCGGAGCCCGTTTCCGTGAAGGAATTCATTCAGGCCGGGGCCGATGTCCCGGGCCTCAGGCTCATCGCCTGTTGCTTTGAGGGGGAAACTCCCAGGACCGGCATTACCGGCGCCGTGCGGGAGTATTTTGCACTCACTCCGGAGGCGGAAAGGAACGTTACCGTCCTCATCGGCCCGGAAGGGGATTTCTCCCCGGAAGAGGCGGCCCTTGCGGTAGGGAACGGCTACGTCCCGGTGCATATCGGCCCGTCAAGGCTGAGGACTGAAACTGCGGCTGTGTCTGCCGCTGCGGCCGTTTATCTGGAAACGCTGTGAGCCTGTACCGCACCAAAGCCCTGCTGGACCTTCTGATGCCCCGCGTATGCCTGGTGTGCGGAAGGACTCTTGCCGTGGAAGAAAATCACCTGTGCGGGGCCTGCCGTGGGGACCTTCCTCTCACTTATTACTGGGAAAGGGAGCACAACCTCATGGCAGACAAGTTCAACTCAGTCATAGAGAAATTCCGGGCCGATGATGAGTATATGCCCTACAGCTACGCCGCCGCCCTTTTGTTCTATCACGCGGAAAACCCGTACAAACGCATTCCGCAGGCCATAAAATACCTGTACAACCGCAGGGCGGGAAAGGATTTTGGGACCATGCTCGGGGAAAAACTCTCCTCCGCGGCCCATTTTGCCGATGTGGATCTGGTGATTCCCGTGCCCCTGCACTGGACCAGGCTCTGGAAACGCGGCTACAACCAGGCGGGAGTTATTGCGGAGTCGGCGGCACGGGCCATGGGGGCGAAGTATGCTCCGGACGTGCTGTTGCGAAGGCGTAAAACCGGCAGCCAGGTGAGCCGGGCGGCAGGGGAAAGGCTCAGCAATGCCGTCAGCGCCTTTTGCCCGAATCCCCGGAAAAGGCCGGATGGATGCAGGCACATACTGGTGGTGGACGATACCTTTACCACCGGAGCCACCCTTGCGGGATGCTACCTTGCCATCAGGGACGCTTTCACCGGGCGGGAAATGCCCAGAATCTCCGTCGCCACGCTTTCCGTTGTGGAAGCTGTCTGATTTTTTATTATCTTTGAAAGTTATAAAACAAAAATCGATGAATACTTCAGAAAAATTTGTCATTACCATCAGCCGTGAGATAGGCTCCGGCGGACATACCGTCGGCAGGATCCTTTCGGAAAAACTTGGAGTAAGGTACAGCGACAAGGACCTTATCCGGGGACTGGAGAAAGAATTCAATCTTACGCGCAGCGGCATAGAAAAGCTCAAGGGAGAGAAAAAGAACTGGCTTTCCGACTTCCTTACCCACTATGCTCCGGTACCAAATGCGAAGGAGCTGCTGGGCGCGGACAGCAAGTACACCGTGGAGTTCCGTCCGGACATTACCACGGCCGATGTCTATGAAGCCGAATGCGAAATTCTTAAGGGCATTGCCGACGAAGGCTCCTGCGTGATTGCAGGCCGTTCCGGTTTCTTCGTGCTCAAGGACCACCCCAACAAGGTGGACATATTCATCACCGCAAGCAGGGAAAACAGGATTGCAAGGGTTATGAAAAAGCAGGGACTGGACCTCAGCCAGGCCCAGGTCCTCATAGACGGCATAGACAAGGCCAGGGACAACTACGTTTCCCGTTTCACCGACCGTTCCCGTTACGACTCCCGCAATTACGACCTTGTAATCAATGCCGACGGTCACACCGAAAAAGAAATCGCCGACATTATCCTCACCTATCTGGGTCTTTAGTGAAAAAGCCCGTCCTCCTGTCCGGCCATCCGGAACTCCTTGTAAGCCTGCTGGAAAACGAGCGGGAGATAGCCCTGGTGTATGACCGGAGCGTAAGCCCCTTTGCAGAGAGAATTTCCGGCCTGGCGCCCAGAGGAAGCGTGAAGGCATGCATGGCAGTGGACGCGCGGGAAGAGGACAAAACCCTTGAATCCGCCGCCGATATCTGCCGCCGCCTCCTGGATGAGGGCGTGTCCCGGGAGGGACTTCTCATAGGCATAGGCGGGGGAGTCACTACGGATCTTGCCGGCTTTGCCGCCGCCATCTACAAACGCGGGATACGCTTTGCCGCAGTCCCTACTACGCTGCTTGGGCAGGTGGACGCGGCTATCGGCGGAAAAAACGGGGTGAACCTGGACGGATACAAAAACGCCATCGGAACCTTCTGCTTCCCGGAATTCACCCTGCTTTGTCCTGAAGCCAGGGAGGGCCTGCCGGAAAGGGAACTCCGCTGCGGCCTTGCAGAGATGCTCAAGACTTTCCTCATTGCAGACGCTCCCGCTTACCACCGTGCGGTCCAGGACGGCTGGGACCAGTCCCTTGTGGAAAAGGCTGCGGGGATAAAGGCGTCCATAGTGGCGGAAGACCCCTTTGACAACGGGCACAGGAAGGTTCTTAACCTGGGGCACAGCTTTGGGCACGCCATTGAAAAGTGCTCCGGAGGGAATATCCCGCACGGGGAGGCCGTATCCATGGGAATTATCATGGCTGCAAGGCTTTCAGAGGCAGCTGGCGTTACTGCTCTGCCCCTTGCAAAGACTCTTGCGGCGGATTTTTCCTCCGCCGGGCTTCCTACGGACTGTCCTTTTGCCCCCGGGGAACTGGCCCCCTGCATGAAGGCGGACAAAAAGCGCAGCGGAGACACTCTTGACTTTGTGCTTCTGGAAGCTCCCGGAAAGCCCGTTTTGCTGCCTTTGTCCATAGAAAAGGCTTTGGAATTGCTATGATCTGTACATCCATACAAAACAAGGACGCGGAGCAGATCCGCCAGGCCCTCCCGGGGCTGGAGATGGCGGAAATCCGGCTGGACCGCTGCAGGCTGTCCTACGAGGAGATAGACAATCTGTTCTCCCAGACGGACATTCCCCTTATTGCCACCTGTCGCCTTTCTGAGGACCCGGAGGCTCCGGAACTTCTGGAAAGGGCCATAGTGGCCGGGGCACGGTATGCGGACCTTGAAATAGAAGCGCCCGCCTATGTTGGCAAACGCATACGGCAGGCCTGCCGCGGCAACGGCACCGTGCTCATCCGTTCCTGGCACTGCCCGGAAGAAAACCCTTCCGTGGAAACCCTGCTGCAAAAGATGGAGACATGCCGCATGTACGGGGGAGAGATAGTAAAGATTGTGACGCCGTCGGCCCGGAGCAGGGGAGCGGTGGCGTCCTTATATAATCATGCGCCGGAAGGCACTCTGGTGGCCTTTTGCATGGGAGAAGACGGGCAGGACTCCCGCCTGGAAGCGATAAGACTGGGGGCTCCGTTCACATACGCCTGCCTTCCCGGAGAGCAGTCGGCCCCGGGGCAGATGGAAACTAAGGCGGCCGCCAGCGCCATTTACGGAGACTTTCACTTTATAGACGCTTCCGGCCTCAGGGTAGGGGCGTCCAAGAGTTTTGCACAGAGAGCCGCCATATTTGCCGCCATTGCCCAGGGAGAGTCCCGCCTGGAAGCCTACACCCCCTGCGGAGACAACGACGCCGCCCTGGACGCCGCCCGTGCAATGGGTGCCGGCGTGAGCGTGGACGGAGACAGCGTAATCATTAAAGGTATAGGCGCAACCCCCGGCTGCCTTATGGGGCTGGAAGAGATTGACGCCGGAGAGTCCGGACTTCTGGCAAGGCTGCTGGTTCCCCTGATGGCCCAGCTCTCCGACGGCGGCACCCGCATCACCGGCCGCGGAAGCCTTCTGAAACGCCCCCTTTCCGACGCCCATGACATCATGGCAGCATACGGCGTAAGGCTTTATCCGGAAAGCGGAGAGCCTGATTCCCGCAGGACAGACTGCCGCCTGCCTCTCAAGGTGGTGGGCCCGGTGATTCCCGGACGGGCCGATGTCCTCGGCCGCGGCGGTTCCCAGCTCATCTCCGGCCTTTTGGCCGCTCTGCCGCTTTCCGCCGGCAAATCCACCCTGTACGTACACGAGCCCAAGAGCATTCCCTATCTTTTTATCACTCAGGACATACTGGGGAAATTCGGCATAAAAACCGGATCCGAGATGGAGGGGGACGACGATTTCCTGGAAACCCAGGACTGGAACTACTGCACCGGCATCACTTTCAAGATTCCCGGCGGCCAGAGGTTCCATGCCGCAAATCTGGAGATAGAGGCCGACTGGTCCGGAGCCGCACCCCTTCTTGCCGCCGGCGCCATCTTTGGCTCCGTAGAGGTGGAAGGCCTTGACACCCGCAGCCTCCAGGCCGATATTTCCATCCTTGACATACTCATGGATGCCGGAGCCGGAATCTCACAGCTGGACGGCGACACTCCCTGGAAAGGCCCGATTCACGTGTACCGCTCTCCGCTAAACTCCTTTGACACAGACCTTTCCAACTGCCCGGACCTCTTCCCCACCGTGTGCGTCCTTGCCGCGTTCTGTCCGGGTGAAAGCCACATTGCCGGAGCCTCCCGGCTGCGTCACAAAGAGACGGACAGAGCAAGCGCCATCTGCACTACGCTGCAGAAGATGGGTGTAGATGTGAGCCTGGAGGACAACGTCATTTCCGTCCGCGGAATGTCCCTTCCAAGGCGCCTTGCCACGGGGAATATGCTCAGGGGCGGCGAGTTCAGCTCCTTTGGAGACCACCGCATGGCCATGGCCCTGAGGCTGGCATCCCTTGGTGCGGAAAGCCCTGTGGCGATAGACAATCCGGACTGCGTAAACAAGTCCTTCCCCAACTTTAACCGGATATTCGACGAGTTATGAATACCTTTGGAAACAAGTTCAGAGTAAGCATCCTGGGAGAGTCCCACGGCCCGGTAACGGGAGTGGTGATAGACGGCGTAACCCCCGGCCTTCCCTTAAGTGCAGATGATTTCCGGGCCGACATAGACCGCCGCCGCCCCGGAGCCGCCGGTACCACCGCCCGCCGGGAAGCAGACATCCCCGAGATTGTAAGCGGCCTTTACAACGGCCATGCAAGCGGAGCTCCCCTCACCATATTGTTCAGGAACATGAATGCAAGGCCGGAAGACTACGTGGGCATGAGCCCAAGGCCAGGTCATGCGGACCTTACCGCAGCAGCCCGCTTCAAGGGCTTTAACGATCCCCGTGGCGGCGGTCAGTTCAGCGGCAGACTCACACTGCCCCTGGTTGCAGCCGGAGTGGTGGCAAAGAAGATGTTGCCATTTTCCTTCAGTTCGGAGATCCGTGAACTTGGAGGCTCTGCGGAGCGCGGGACCTGGGCAGGCCTTGTGGAGCAGGCTCTGGAAGAGGGAGATTCCCTTGGCGCAGTTGTGGAGTGCCGCATAGAAGGCGTTCCCGCAGGTCTTGGGGAACCATTCTGGGACAGCGTGGAGTCCCTTCTTGCCCATGCCGTGTTTGCAATTCCCGGAGTAAGGGGGATAGAGTTCGGAATGGGATTCGGCGCCGCGGCCGTAAAGGGATCGGCCCACCGGGACACTTCCGGCATTGCCGGGGGGATATCAAGCGGCGATCCCGTTTGCTTCCGGGTTGCCTTTAAACCCACTTCCAGCACTCCCAAGGCGGGAGTTTCCGGAAGGCACGACGCCTGCTTTGCCCTGCGTACTCCCGTGATTGTGGAGGCTGTCGCCGCCATTGTTTTTGCCAACCTGATATAGATATGGAAATAAGAATACAGAACCTGGAAGACATCCAAAGGGCCGCAGGAGAGTTCCTGACGGCAATAGGAGAGAGCACCCTCATAGCTTTCTACGCTCCCATGGGAGCCGGCAAAACTACTTTCACTACGGCTCTTTGCAAGGAGCTGGGCGTAAGGGAAGACGCTGTGAGCTCCCCCACCTTTGCCATTGTGAACGAGTATCGCTCCCGCACGGGGGAGCCTGTGTATCATTTTGATTTTTACAGGATTACAAAGCCTTCTGAGGCC
Source organism: Bacteroidales bacterium (assembly GCA_017477335.1). GTDB lineage: Bacteria > Bacteroidota > Bacteroidia > Bacteroidales > UBA932 > Cryptobacteroides. Next base: position 46,693 of record JAFUVY010000013.1, on the reverse strand, counting down.
CTGGACATAGGCCTTTACGACTACCTGGATTCCGGATATCTCTGCTTTATGGAATGGCCGGAAAACGTAGAGGAACTCCTTCCGGAAGAAACTCTGCGCGTGCAGATTAAAGTGAATCCTGACGGCTCCCGTTCACTGTCTTTCTGACGGCCTCTTCAAGCTCTTCCCGCCTTCCGGAAGGAATTACCGGAGCCAGGAAGGAGAGTATCTGAAGCTCGCGGGCATCGGCCTCGGGGATGCCGCGGGAACGCATGTAGAACAGCTCTTCATCGCCAAGGCGGCCTACGGTGGCGCCGTGGGAGCACTTTACGTCGTCCGCGTAAATCTCCAGCTGGGGCTTGGTGCGCACGTTGGCGGTGTCCGTGAGGACTATGTTATGGTTCTCCTGGAGGGCTTCGGTGCCGTCGGCCCCGGGGGCAACCACTATGAGGCCGTCAAAGGAGACATCGGCTTTCCCGCCGGCAATGCCCTTAATAAGCTGGGAGGAGCGGCAGAAGGGAACGCTGTGACGGACCAGGGTGCGGATGCTGACTTTCTCCGTGGAAGAGCAAAGGTACAGGCCACGCAGTTCCAGGGCGGCACCAGGGCCCGCAAGCTCCACTTCCACCTCTATGTCACGGGATTCTCCCGGAAGGATAAAGTATTCAAGGACAAGGGTCTGTCCTGCCTTAACCACATGTTTTTCCATATCAGAACTGGTCAAAGCCCCTGGATTCAATGGCGTCTATGAGCTCGTATCCGCCGTCGGCTACTATCCTGCCGGCCTTCAGGACGTGTACTTTGTGGGGTCGCACGTACTCCAGAAGCTTGTGGTAGTGGGTGATGATGATGGTGGATTTTTCCGGGGTGCGGAGGGCGTTCACCCCGTCGGCAACTATCTTTAGGGCGTCAACGTCCAGGCCGGAGTCGGTCTCGTCCAGGATGGAGAGGACGGGTTCCAGCATGGCCATTTGGAAAATTTCGTTGCGCTTTTTCTCTCCGCCGGAAAAGCCTGCGTTTACGTCACGCTTGGCAAAGTCCGGGTTCATCTGCACAAAGGCCATCTTCTCCTTCAGGAGTTTCATGAATTCCCCCGTCTTGAGTTCCGGGAGTCCGGCGGCCTTGCGGCGTGCGGCCATGGCGGCTTTCATGAAGGCGGTTATGCTCACTCCGGGTATTTCTATAGGATACTGGAAGCTCAGGAAAAGTCCTGCCCAGCTGCGCTCCTCGGGGCTCATTTCCAGGAGGTTCCTTCCGGCAAAGAGGATGGCCCCGGAGGTGACTTCGTAGTCCGGACGGCCGGTAAGGACGGCGCTCAGGGTGCTTTTTCCGGCTCCGTTGGGCCCCATGACGGCATGTATCTCCCCGGGAGCTATGTCCAGGTTAATTCCCTTCAGGATTTCCTTGTCGCCTATGCGGGCGTGAAGGTCTCTTATTTCCAGTAAATTATTCATTTTTGTCATACAGTTTTTTCCATGTGAAAAGGGACCATATTCCGTTTCCAAGATATATGGCGCAAACAATAGGCATAAAGACGTTGCCAACGCTCAGGTGCAGGATGAGCTGCGTGATGTTTACCATCAGCCAGGCAATCCAACAGTCCCACTTTTTGAGGGCGCTCAGAAGCTGGGCGGCCAGGATGAGCACGGTGACGCAGGAGTCCAGATAGGGATGCGGGTCCTGCGGGAACAGGCGGTCCAGGGTGAAGCCCCAGAAGAAAGCCACGATAAGGATACCTATTATATATAGTATCCTCTCTTTCCATGAGAGCATGCTCACTTTAAGGGCCGATTCGTCCGACACGCTCCGCTCCCCTTCCGAAGGGTGGGTCCAGCGGTAGTGTCCCATTATGTTTATGGCAAGGGACACCGGCTGCAGGAGGAGGCTGGCGTACAGGCTCTTTTGCCAGAAAAGCAGGAACAGGGCGGCCGTGTAAAGGTAGCCAACCCAGAAGTTGTATTTAGAATTGCGTCCGGCAAGGAATACGCAGGTGAGTCCCAGAGCGGAACTTACAAGATCCAACCAATTCATAACTATCCAACTGAACCTTCAAGTGAAACCTGGAGCAGTTTACGGGCCTCCACTGCAAACTCCATGGGCAGCCTGGCCAGCACTTCACGGGCGTAGCCGTTTACTATGAGCCCCACCGCATCCTCCTGGCCTATTCCCCTCTGCTGGCAGTAGAAGAGCTGGTCGTCGCTGATTTTGGAGGTCGTTGCCTCATGCTCCACCGTAGCCCGCGGGTTGTAGGACTGGATGTCCGGGAAGGTATGGGCTCCGCAGTTTTTGCCTATCAGCAGGCTGTCGCACTGGGAGAAGTTGCGGGCTCCGTCGGCCCCTTTCCCCATACGCACCAGGCCGCGGTAGCTGTTCTGGCTGTATCCGGCCGATATTCCCTTGCTCACAATCCTGCTCTTTGTCCCCCGGCCTATGTGTATCATCTTGGTTCCGGTGTCCGCCTGCTGACGGTTGTTGGTAACGGCCACTGAGTAGAACTCGGAGGAGGAAAAGTCCCCTTTGAGTATGGTGGAAGGGTATTTCCACGTGATTGCGCTGCCGGTTTCCACCTGCGTCCAGCTGAGGTGGGAGCCGCTGCCCTTGCAGATTCCGCGCTTGGTGACAAGGTTCAGGATTCCGCCCCGGCCCTCGGAGTCTCCGGGGTACCAGTTCTGGACGGTGGAGTATTTGACATCGGCATCCTTTTCCACCACTATCTCCACCACGGCGGCGTGCAGCTGGTGCTCGTCCCTCATGGGGGCGGTGCAACCTTCCATGTAGGAGACGTAGGAACCTTCGTCGGCCACTATGAGCGTACGCTCAAACTGACCGGTGCCGCGGGCGTTGATGCGGAAGTAGCTGGAGAGTTCCATGGGGCAGCGGACGCCCTTGGGGATGTAGCAGAAGGACCCGTCCGTGAACACTGCGCTGTTGAGGGCTGCAAAGAAGTTGTCCCTGACCGGCACCACGGAGGCAAGATACTTGCGAACCAGGTCCGGATGCTGCTTCACCGCCTCCGAGAAGGAGCAGAAAATGATGCCTTTCTCCTCCAGGGTCTTGCGGAAGGTTGTGGTTACGGAAACGGAGTCAAACACCGCGTCTACCGCCACCACGCCGGCAAGGACATCCCTCTCGTTCAGGGGAATGCCCAGCTTGTCAAAGGTCTCGGACAGTTTTGGGTCTATCTCCTTGGGCCTGTCCTTGTCTTTCTTTGGAGCCGCATAGTAGATGATATCCTGATAGTCAATATCCGGCAAATCAAGATGTCCCCAGCGGGGCTCTTCCATCTGCTGCCAGGCGCGGAAGGCCTCCAGGCGGAATTCCAGCAGCCACTCCGGCTCTTCCTTAAGGGCCGATATGGTGCGGATAATCTCCTCGTTGAGGCCTTTGGGGACAAAGACCTGCTCCACATCCGTCACGAATCCTTCTTTGTATTCGGAGGAAGTGAACTGCTCTATTATTTTCTTTTCTTCTGACATTTAATCGTTTATCTGTGACAGGATGAGATCCCTGGATTTGAGGAAGGCCTCTTTGTTTGCCGGGTCGGAGATTTTTTCCGCCTCGGCGGTGAATTCCCTGTACAGGGCATCGGCATCCAGGGAACGCAGACGTGCTTCAAATCCGGCAGGGTCCGCGTCTATATAGCTGGCACACTGGGCCAGGTTCAGGAAAGAGTCGGGAAGCATTCTCCAGGGGTCCACGGTGTTTCCAAAGACCTCCTTGAATACGGGAGTCATGGCCATCATCCTGTGCATGACGCCCTTCTTTCCGCGGAGTAGTTCCACGTCGGTGGCGGGGTACTTCACCTCAACGGTTATTTCCTCCGTCGCAGGGCCTTCCGGGAGGCTCACCACAATGGCCAGGTCCTTGCCGACGTAGTTCCATGACGCCTTCCCCTTCTCATCTTCCGGGAAACGGGCATAAGCGGCGTCAACCCCGTTCACCTTCACGGAAACGGGGCAGGGTACGCCTTCCAGGATGATGCTGGGCTTGCGCAGGGGATCCATTCCTTCGTAGGACCCTTCGCGGGCCCCGATATGCACGAGGCATTCCTGTGCCGACGAGCTCTTTTCAATCCGGGTGGTGGCGTAGTCGCGGCAGTAGGCCTGGGAGATGCCGTCGTCCTCGTAGTGGATGACGCTGCTGCTGCCGTCTCCCGGAGCCACAAAGAGCCTGAGCACGTTGGATGCTTCCTGGAGGGAGGAGATGTTCTCATCGGCCATGGGGATGATGGCCCCGGCGCGGACGTACCAGGGATTTTCGTCTATGGTATAGTGGAGAGTCTGTATCTGGCCACCCTTGTAGATGCGGCCGGAGGAGACGTCGTACCAGTCGCTGCCCTCCGGGAACCAGATGCTGCGTCCGGCAAGGCCGGTTGCGGGATCCACGCTCTGGCCGATGGTGGTAGCCAGAATGTTGTCTCCGAACATGAACTGCTCCTTGAGGTCGTAGGCCTCCGGATTCTCCGGATAGTCGTAGTACATGGGACGGCAGATGCAGATGCCGCTGTCATAGGCCTGGCGTGCCGCCGCATAGATGTATGGCGACAGGCTGTAACGCAGACGTACCGCCTCCATCATGGGACGGGAATACTGCTCGGGATACACCCACATGCGGCGCTCTATGGCTCCGTTCTTGGTGCTGTGGGTCTTGAAGACGGGCGTAAACACGCCGTACTGAAGCCAGCGGGTGTAAACCTCCGGCTTGTAGGGGTCTCCCTCGTTCTGGTGACCGCCTATGTCATGTCCCCAGTAGCCGTAACCCACGTTGGAGGATGTGGCGGTAAAGTAAGGGAGGAACTTAAGGACGTCCCAGGTGTCGTAGCAGTCCCCGGAGAAGCCTATCTGGTAGCGGTGGCTTCCCAGGCCTCCCCAGCGGTGGTAAATAAGCGGCCTTGTGGCGGAAAGGCCCTCGCTGCGGCTGCGGCGGATTTTGTCGTTGAAGAAGGTGTAGTTGAGCCAGAAGGTATTGCTGAGCCCGGGGTTGTACTTGCTCTCCTTCCACTGCTGCCAGTCCAGCCACCAGAAGTCCACGCCCTGGTCTTCCAGAGGGTGGATGACACTGTTGAGGTAAGCGTCGGCCCACTCCTGCCGGTCCATGTGGAAGGGGACTGGTTTTCTTCCTTCCTCCGGAGTTTCTCCCGTGCGGGAGCAGTAGTCGGCCACAAAGGCGTCGTAGCAGTCCTCGTAGGGCTGGATGCCGGAAGCCGGATGGAGGTTCAGGGAAGTCTTGAGATTGTTGCGGTGAAGCTGCTCAAGGGTTGTGGCCGGATCCGGGAACAGCTGCTCTTTCCAGGTGTAGCCGGTCCATCCTATGCGCTCGCCGAACTCGTCCCTGGGGGCGTTGTGCCTTATGAGGCTGTAGGTGCGGTGCCAATCCATGTCTATGACCATCACGTCAATGGGAATGGAGTGGGAGCGGATTTCCTTGCCAAGATTCACGAACTCAAAGTCCGAGTACTGCCAGAAACGGCTCCACCAGTACCCGAAGACGTATTTGGGAGGCAGCGGGATGCGGCCTGCGATGGCGGTAAAGTCCTTGAGGGCGGCCTTGTAGTCATGGCCGTAGGCAAAGATGTAAAGGTCCTTGCGCTCGCCTTCGGGACGGGGCGTCACCCATTCGCCCCATGAGGAGCCGTCGGCCTCCAGGAGGTAACGGGAACTCTCGTCCACTATGGCCCAGCCGTCGCGGGAAAGGATGCCGGGCTCGTAGGGGTCTCCTTTGCTGGTGGGGCTGGCAAAGCCTCGGCTGCCGTCCAGGGTGCGGAGGGTGCCCATCAGGTTGCCGCTTTCATCGGCCCCGGGAACCCACTTTCCCATATCAAAAGTTACGGAAAGATTGCCGGAATTGAACTCCTGGGGGCCTTTGTAGCGGAGGACCACGTCGGCAGTGCGGATGGTGACGGAGTTCCTGCCGCGGGAGACTTTGAATTTGGGAACGGGCAGGTTGCGGTTTATGACTGCAAGGCTGGCCCTGTCTTCAAAAACGCCGTCCTGGGCCCATTCCATGCGGATAAGCCTGGAGGTAAGAACCGTAAAGCGGGCATTGCCGCAAATCACCTGGGCCTCGGGAGCGGCCTTGGGATCCATTCTCTCCTGGGCCCGGGCGCCAAGCAGCGCTGCAACCAGGGAAGTCAAAATCAGCAGTGTCTTTTTCATAATTATTCCATTTTTCTTGCCTGTTCCGTAGGGATTTGGGTCCCGTCCAGCCAGGCTACTATAAATGCGTCCGGGAAACCGCAGAGCCTTACTACATTCAGCTCTGCAAGCGCCTCGTAATATGTGTAGAACATACCTACATAATAGGCGTACTTCAGGGAAGGAGGCAGCCTCCTGTACACCGGGTTCAGCCCGCCTACGGCCTCCATGTCCAGCGGACGGAAGGACGACGCAAACTGTATCTGGTACACCAGACCGGGCGGGAGGTCGTTGTCCTGGGATATCCTGCCGATGGGCGTAATCCTGTACGATGTGCCACGGAAGGGCTTGTCCACCTTCATCCGCTGCATCTTGTTTCCCATCGCATGCTTGGAGAAGGTGTAGCTGAGGCCTTCGCCCACCACCACGTTGTCTTCTTCCTCTTCCATCTGCACCACTCCTTCCCTCAGGAAATCGGCCGATATGTCCTCTATGTCGCGTCTTACTGCGGAAAGGCGTGCGGACAGCCCTGCAACCAGGGCCGAATCCCCCGCGTGGGCCCGGATGGAATCCTCCAGGTCCCTGGCCTCCTGGATCTTGCGGCTGTAGAGCCTGGTAGTTCCGGGGGCGTCTTTCCTGCCGCCAAATGAGTCCATGTCCATGCGGGTGGGGTCGTGGGCTGTCTCAAGTGAGGCAATCTTCACCAGTTCTTCCCTGGAGCTGACGCTTTTCCTGTCCCAGTAGCCGCCGGAGTAGTCCAGCACATATACATAGACGCTGTCCGCCGATGTCTCCCTGTTGGAGGCAAAGAGGGTGTACTTGCCGTCGTCCGTGTCCATGAGCAGGAAGTCGTCGGAGGGGGAGTTGAAGGGGAAACCCATGTTCACCGGCTCGGACCAGCTTTGGGTGCCCGGGTTCCATTTGCAGCTGAATATGTCGTAACCGCCTATTCCGTACAGGCCGTCCGAAGCAAAGTACAGCGTGTTCCCGTCAGGAGAAAGCATGGGAAAGACTTCGCTTCCGGTGGATGTCAGGCTTTCTCCAAGGAGCCTTGGGGCGCTCCAGAGGGAGTCGGTGGCCTCCGTGTAGAATATGCTTCTGGTGCCGGCGTTGTCCGGAGCCGAGAAGTAGAGCTTCCTCTCTCCCTTGGGGAAGTAAGTGGGCCAGCCCTCGCCCTGGTCCAGCAGGTTTGGCGTCGGCCTCCATGACTGGGCCTTCAGCGGATAGTACTGAAAGAAGTCTTTTCTGGAGAACCTCTGCTTTGCAACTACGTGGGGGGTGGCACAGAACTCCATCATGTTGAGGGCCATCTGGCAGTTCCTCATCTTTATGCGGAGGGAATCGGCCAGAAGCCCGGAGACATCCAGTTCCATGGCTTCCGAATATACGTCCATTGCCTCCTGAAAACGGTAGTTGAACCGGAGCCTGTCTCCCTGCCTTGTCAGCTTGTCGGCTACGGTCTGGGCCTTAACGGGGACGATGGCCCCCATTGCAAAAGCCGCTGCCAACAGCACTGCGGACAGTATTTTACCCAGCTCCGGCCGCATCGGAAGTTTAGCAGTACATGCCGCCGTTCACGGCTATTAACTGGCCGGTGATATATGAAGAAAGGTCACTGGCAAGGAATAGGGCCGCGTTGGCGATGTCCTCCGGCAGGCCGCCGCGCTTGAGGGGAATCAGGTGAAGGAATTCGTCCTTTACGGACTGGGGCAGAACCTCTGTCATCTCGGAAATGATGTAGCCGGGAGCTATGGAGTTTGCCCTGATGCCGCGAGGCCCCATTTCCTTTGCGACGGACTTTGCCATCGCTATGAGGCCGGCCTTGGTGGCGGAGTAGTTCACCTGCCCGGGATTGCCTGTCTGACCGGCGATGGAGGCCATGTTTATGATGCTGCCGCCGCGTTGCTTTGCCATAACCGGCACCACGGCATGAAGGAAGTTGAAGGCGCTCTTCATGTTAACGGCAATTACGGCGTCCCACTGGTCCTCGCTCATGCGCATGACAAGTCCGTCCTTGGTGATGCCGGCGTTGTTTACCAGAATGTCTATGCGTCCGAATTCCGCCATGATCTCTTCCACAACTTTCTGGCTCTCCTCAAAGGAAGCCGCGTTGGAAGCATAGCCTTTTACTTTGTGTCCGTATGCTGCGATTTCCGTAATCGTCTGCTGTGCAGCTTCGTTGATTACAAGGTCGGTAAAGGCGATATCGGCCCCCTCTGAAGCAAACTTAAGGGCGATAGCCTTTCCTATTCCGCGTGCCGCTCCTGTGATAAGAGCGGTTTTTCCGTCTAAAAGTCCCATATTATTTCTTTTCAAATTTTGATACTGTATTAATAAGGAGAGAGCCCAGGATGCCGGCGCAGAGGGAGCCCATCAGAACGGCTATTTTGCCGGCGTCCCTCAGGTGCTGGGTTATGGCGGGATCTATGCCCTCCCCGGCAAAGCTGAGGGTGTCCACAAAGATGGACATGGTAAAGCCTATGCCGCCCAGGCAGGCCACGGCAAAGAGCATCGGCCAGGAGGCCTTGGCCGGCATTTCTCCCACTTTGCACTTGATGGCAATCCAGGATGCCAGGGTTATGCCCACGGGTTTGCCCAGCAGCAGGCCCAGGAAAATTCCCATTCCGGCACTTCCAAGGACGGGGTCCACGTGGAAGACGTTGAAGTAGGAGGGGTCCGTAATCTCCACTCCGGCGTTGGCCAGGGCAAAGACAGGCATGATGAGGAAATTCACAATGGGGTTAAGCCTGTGCTCCAGCCTGTAGGACGGGGGGATGGTCTTTTTGGTGAGTCCGGCAAGGCGTCGGAGGTAATACCGCTCCGGCCCGTTTGGGAAATCCTCGGCGGTATGGACTTTCTCCGCCTCCGTGAGTCCCTCAAAGAGGATGCGGGCGCGGCGGTGGAATTTAGCCTTGTTGTAGCGTGCCTCCATGGGGATGAGCATGGCAATCACAACGCCGGTCATGGTGGCGTGTATGCCGCTGTAGTAGAACAGGAACCATACTATCACCGCGGGAACCACGTAAAAGCCTATCCTCTTTTCTCCAAGGCGCGTCATGAGTCCTACGAACAGGATCACCAGGACGGCCAGTCCCAGCAGCGGGAGGTTAATCTGCCCGCCGTAGAAGATGGCGACCACCAGGATGGCAATCAGGTCGTCGGCAATGGCAAGGGCTGTCAGGAAAACCTTCAGGGAAATGGGAACTTTGTCCCCCAGGATGGACAGGATGCCCACCGCAAAGGCTATATCCGTTGCCGTAGGTATGCCCCAGCCGGAGGCCGATACCGTGCCGTGGTTTACGGCGGTGAAGATAAGCGCGGGAACGGCGACGCCGCCAAAGGCCGCTATCACCGGAAGGAGAGCTTTCTTTGGAGAGGAAAGTTCTCCGCACACTATCTCACGTTTTATTTCCAGGCCCACGGTAAAGAAGAAAATCACCATCAGGATGTCGTTGATGAATTTCTCCATGGTCATGTCGCGGGGCAGGTACCAGTCCACGAGCCCTCCGGGGGAGCCTATGTGGATGGTGAACTCCGTCTCCAGGAATTCGTGATATACGTCCTTGGTAAAGGGCAGATTGGCCAGAAGCATGGCCACAACTACACACAAAAGCAGCACTACGCCGTTGGCCCAGGGCTGCTTGGTAAATCTATCCTGTGAAATATGGAAGTTATGAACTTCTTTATTCCACCAGTAAATGGGAATCAATGCCATATCTTAGTCCTCGTTTTCCGAAAGCGCCTGCTCTACATTTTCGGGGGTCACGGCCAGGCGGAGGGTTCCCAACCTGCGGGCACCATCGGGTGTTACAAGCACGTCGTCCTCCAGGCGTATGCCGCCAAAATCGTAATAGTTCCTGCGAAGAAGGTCGTAGTTTACGTAATCCTTGCCAAGACCTTCCTTTTTGAATTTTTCTATAAGTGCGGGGATGAAATAGATTCCGGGTTCATCGGTGATTACGTGTCCGGGGACCAGCTTCCTGGCCATGCGCAGGGAGCCAAGGCCAAGCTGGGGAGAACGCTCCTGATCCGGGTCGTAGCCAACCAGGTCCTCTCCAAGGTCTTCCATGTCGTGCACGTCCAGACCCATGTTGTGACCAAGGCCGTGGGGTTGGAACAGGCCGGCTATGCCGTCGGCCACCATCTGGTCCACGTCTCCCTTCACGATTCCAAGGGCCGACAGCCTGTCCAGCATGAGCCTTGCGGTGGCAAGGTGTATTGAGCGGTAGCTGACGCCGGGACGGGTGAGGCTGAAGGCAAGTTCGTTGCACTCATGTACGATGCTGTAGATTTCCCTCTGGCGGGTTGTGAACTTGCCGCCTACCGGATAGGTACGCGTGAAGTCGGAGGCGTAGTGCAGGTCGCTCTCCACGCCGGCGTCTATTACCAGGAGGGTTCCATCCCTGAGTGTGTCCGTATGGGCGTGATTGTGAAGCACTTCTCCGTGCTGGGTGAGGATGGTGGGGAAAGAAAGTCCCCATCCCAGCGACTGGGCTATGGCTTCCATCTGACCTACAATCTGCCTTTCGGGGCGGCCGGGTAAAATCATGTCACGGGCAACGCTGTGCATGGTGTAACCCAGGTCGCAGGCGTAATCCAGGGCGTCAATCTCCACGTCCTCCTTAATCAGCCTCATGGAAATGACGGCCTTTGTAAGAGGCAGCGATACGCCCTCTTCAGGGTTCTCAATGCCAAGGAGCCTCATCATCTTGAGGGTGTTGAACCATCTGGACGGATTGATGTAGTGGACCTTCCTGCCTGCCGACAGGGCCTTTTTGACATCGGCCTCAAGGGCGGAATAGGGGGCCGATCCGCCCACGCCAACCAGGGCGGCACGTTCCGCCACCGACGGCTGGGGCCCCATCCAGATGACATCGCCCGTGGTGAAATCGTCGGCATAGATGGTTTCCCTGCCGGAATCGATGTCCAGGATGGCGGCAAACAGAGGCTCGTCAATTCCCATGAAGTAAAGCCAGGTGCTGTCCTGCCTCCACTTGTAACAATTATCCTTATACTGTGCGGGTGCTTCCGCATTTCCCAGAAGCAGAATAACTCCGCTCTGGCCGGCATTCCTCATCTTCTCAAGAAGGGTCTGCCTTCTGTGTGTGTAAACTTCTTTATCGAACATGGACTATATCCGCGATATATATATTTGCAAATATAGCAAAAATCTGATAAAGGGTTTTACCGGAGGGAGCGCATGGAATTGAGGACGGCGAGGACCATGACGCCTACATCGGCAAAGACCGCCATCCACATGTGGGCTATGCCAAGGGCTGCAAGGGCAAGCACCAGGACCTTGATGCCGATTGCAAAGACAATGTTCTCCCTGGCTATGCGGACGGTCTTTCGTGCAACAAGGATGGCCTTGGCAACGCTGGTGGTCTTGTCGTCCATGAGCACCACGTCGGCGGCCTCGATGGCGGCGTCCGAGCCAAGGGCTCCCATGGCTATGCCGATATCGGCCCGGGCCAGGACCGGTGCGTCGTTGATTCCGTCTCCGACAAAGGCAAGGGGGCCTTCGGGGAGAAGCCGCTCGACTTGTTCTACTTTCTGGGCGGGAAGAAGCTGGGCGTGGAATTCGTCCAGGCGGAGTTTTTTGGCCACGTGCATGGCGACGCTCTCCCTGTCGCCGGTTAGCATTACGGTTTTTTTGACCCCTGCCGCTTTAAGATCTTTTATAGCCTGTCTGGATTCGGATTTGATTCTGTCGGAAATAACTATGTAACCGGCATACTCGCCGTCAATGGCAACATGGGCAAGAGTACCGTGGTGCTCTGTAGGAACCCATCCGGAGCACAGCTGGGCCATGTGCTTTTCGTTTCCAACGGCAACGCGGTGGCCGTTGACCGTTGCCACGACGCCGTTACCGGCCAGCTCGGTGACATCCTCTATGGTGCAGTCGTCGGCCTCGTCCGGATATGCTTTTCTGAGGGCCGCCGCAATGGGGTGGGAGGAGTGGCGCTCCACGTGTGCGGCAAGGTGAAGGAGCTCTTTTTCCGATATCTTTTCCGGATGGATGTCCGTGACCTCAAAGACGCCTTCGGTAAGAGTTCCGGTCTTGTCAAACACCACTGTGTTAAGGGAAGAGAGACTTTCCATAAGGTTGGAACCCTTTATGAGTATGCCTTTTTTGGAAGCTCCGCCAAGGCCGCCGAAGAAGGCGAGCGGGACGGAAATCACAAGGGCGCAGGGGCAGGAAACCACAAGGAACATGAGTCCGCGGTAAACCCAGGTGGACCACTCTCCGGTGATTATTCCGGGAATAAGGGCGATGGCTGCTGCAAGCGCCACCACGATGGGAGTATAAACTTTTGCAAAACGGGTTATAAACTTCTCGCTACGGGATTTTTTCTCTGCGGCATTCTCCACAAGGTCTATGATTTTGCTTGCCGTGGATTCCCCGAACTCTTTGGTAGTCCTGACTTTAAGAAGGCCTGTGAGGTTAATGCAGCCGGACAGGATGTCGTCACCGGTTTTTATCTCGCGGGGGACGCTTTCTCCGGTAAGGGCCATGGTGTCAATTGAAGAGTGCCCTTCAATGACTACTCCGTCCACCGGCACTTTTTCTCCCATCTTTATGACGATAGTCTCGCCAACTTTTACATCGGACGGATTCACCCTGAGAGTGCGGCCGTCGCGAAGGACGTTGGCGTGATCAGGGCGGATTCTCATCAGGTGGGCGATGGACTTGCGGCTGCGGCCCTCGGCCATCTCCTCAAAAAGCTCCCCGACCTGGAAGAATAGCATAACAAAAACCGCCTCCGGGAATTGTGTCTCGGCCCCGGGGACAAAACCTATCACCAATGCTCCGACAGTGGCAACGCTCATAAGGAAGTCCTCGCTGAGAGCCTCCCCATGGAAAAGGCTTTCCGCCGCCTCTTTAAGAGTGTCAAAGCCGATGATAAGGTACGGGATAAGATAAACCAGCAGATACTGCCATTTTTCCCACACCCCTCCGGTAAGCCTTTCCAGCAGTACGGCCCCGGCCAAAGCCAGGGTGGAGACAATTATCTTTACAAGCTTTGCTTTTACTTCAGGACTCATCGCTCCATGATGGTGGTGATGATGATGGTGGTGGTGATGGTGTTCGTGTTCCATATTTTTGTGTTTTAATTTTCCTGGCACAAAAATACACGGCTTCCCTTGCAACCGGGTTGCAATATTTTGCTATATTTGCAGGGAATATGGCAGAAAGTTTTTCAAACATAGGCAAGATTGAGGCTATAGCCAGCCTGTACAGGCTGTCGGCCTACAATCCGGTGAGCGGACTCAGTTTCCGCTGTGAAAAAGGCGGGAAGGTTACCACTGCTTCACGGATGTATCTGGAAGGCCTGGATTTTTCCCTGGTTTATTTTCCTCTCAAGCACCTTGGGTACAAGTGTGTGATTGGCGTGACGGGTGAACTGTACGCCGCAATGGCGCACCCAAAGCTGCTGAATGTGGTTCTGGGGGTATCGGCCAAACTGGATTACGAGCAGGTGAAGGAACTTTGGATGGGCATAACGGTTGCGGCCAAGGAGCATGGCTACGAGGCAGTGAACCTGGATCTGCAGCCATCCGGGAACGGTCTTTACATAAGCATGAGCGCTACCGGGGAAACCTCCCTGCTCACGGAAAAACGCCGTATGGCGGCAAAGTCCAAGGACCTTATATGTGTATCCGGACCTCTTGGCGCCGCCTACCTTGGCCTGAGGCTTCTGGAAAAGGGCACCCGTGAGTACGACAAAACCGGACAGCAGCCGGATATGTCCGCCTACAAAATGATAGTGGGAGATTACCTCCGCCCCGAACTGAGCTCCGGCGTGGTTTCCGCCCTGGAAGATTCGGAAATTTATCCTTCATATGCATACTTTGTGAGCCGGGGCCTGTCGGACGCGGTGAAGCGCCTTACAAGGGACAGCGGCCTTGGAGCCAAGATATATGCCGATAAAATCCCCTTCGAAGGTAACAGTTTCCAGCTTGGAAAAGAACTGGACATAGACCCGCTTTCCGCAGCCATGAACGGCGGTGATGATTTCCGCCTTATGCTTGTGGTACCCATCCTGTATGCAGAAAAGTTCCGCCGGGACTTCCAGACCTTCGAGGTTGTCGGCCATCTGGCCCAGCCGGAGGCCGGAGAGGTCCTGGTAACTCCGGAAGGACTCGAGTTCCCGCTGAAGGCTCAGGGCTGGCCGGACAATGATAATTCAAACACATTATAAAACGATGAAAAAGATTCTTGCAATTGTAGCGCTTTCCGCGGCAGTGGCCGTGAGCGCAAACGCCCAGAGCAGCATTCTGGGTAATCTTGGCAACATTGTAAGTGGGCTCGGCAACGTAGTTTACAGCGGCCCGGTAAGCCTCAACGGCACTTACACCTACAACGGCATCGCCGTTTCCGTGTCCAGCAACGAGGGCGGTATCCTTACCAACCTGGCAGGCTCCACCGTCACCTCCGGCATCGAGGCCAAGATTGACGGCATCCTTGCAAAAGTGGGCATCAAACCCGGTGCGATGTCCGTCGTGTTCAACAGCTCTGAGGGCACCTTTGTCTGGACCGTAGGAAACATTCCACTCAGCGGAACATACAAAGTTGGCGACGGGGAAAAGACCGTTACCCTTACCTTCGGCAAGAACATGCAGTATTTTTCCATGACCGGAACGCTGGAAAGCACTCTTGACGGCGCCCGCATGCTCTTCACCTCCGAAAAGGCCACCACTTTCCTCAAGAAGGTTGTGAGCAAGCTTGGCCAGAGCGGCGGAGAAATTGGTTCCATCGCCAAATTGGCCGAGGGCTACGACAACTACAAGGTTGGCTTCAAGTTCACAAAGTAGGTGATTTGCCATCCTGCGGTCAAGATCAATCTTGGCCTTAACGTTATATCCAAACGGGACGACGGGTTTCACAACATAGAAACCCTGTTCGTCCCGTATCCGGATATATCCGACACTCTGGAAATAGTGACGGGGGAGGACTGGTCCCGGACTCTTCCCGCCCTGCAGGAGCGTTACGGCGCCCTGGCCCAGGCTATCTCGCCCGACGGCAAACTCATGATAACCATAGCCCGCAGGGAGGGCGTGGACTGGGACCCTCTTAAAGACCTCACGGCCAAGGCTTATTTTCTGCTGGCCGGAGATTATGACCTGCCTCCCGTCAAGATATTCCTGGAGAAGACCTCTCCGGTAGGGGCCGGCCTTGGCGGCGGATCCTCTGACGCCGCGTATGCGCTCAGGATGATATCTTCCCTTGCCGGGCTCAGTCTTGACGACGACACTCTTGCCGCCTACGCGGCCCGCCTTGGCAGCGACTGCGCCTTCTTCGTGTACAACCGCCCCATGTTTGGCAGCGGCCGCGGAGAAATTCTGGAGCCCTATCCACTCAAGCTGGACGGTTACAGTATTAAAGTCTTCATCCCGGAAGGCGAGTGTGTCTCTACCGCCGAAGCTTACAGGGGCATCACACCTCACGCCCCGGAAGTTTCAATAAAAAAGGCCCTTTCATTGAGCCCGGAAGATTGGAAAGACGTTCTTGTAAACGACTTTGAACCGTCTGTTTTCAGTGGTCATCCGCGAATTTCCGCCCTTAAACAGCAGATTTACGCTCAGGGAGCCGTTTATGCTTCCATGTCCGGAAGCGGCTCCGCTCTGTTTGGAATCTTCAGGAAATAGCAGGTTTTTTGAGAAAATCTTAAAAAACATTTCGGAAAAATTATACGTTTTTAAGCATGACTTGGCTGCGGAAGGCTTACTTTCGCGGCAAAAAGGCGTATATGTTGGTTTATGTGCATGGAGCAAAGTGTATCGGCATTAAGGCGGTGCCGGTAACGGTAGAAGTGGAAATGTCGCTTGGGGTAGGCATTCACCTGGTGGGCCTTGCAGATGCGGCGGTAAAGGAAAGCCTGCTCCGGACGGTGACGGCCCTGCAGTCCATGGGGTTCAGGATACCCGGAAAAAGGATAATCATAAACCTGGCCCCGGCCGACATGCACAAGCAGGGAAGCGGATATGACGTTCCCATTGCCCTTGGGATTATTGCAGCGTCGGGCCAAAGGGAGCTGCCCCTTCTGGGGCAATACCTTATAATGGGAGAGTTGGGTCTGGACGGAAGCATCAGGGAGGTCAGCGGCGCCCTGCCCATGGCGGAACTTGCAATGGAGACAGGGTTCCGGGGAAGCATCCTTCCGGAAAGATCGGCCCTGGAGGCGGCGGATTTTGAGACTACGGAGATTTACGGGGTAAGGACCCTGGACGATGTGCTGAGGATCCTGGAGGGGACTCTTGACTGTCGCTCCCTTCTTATAAGAAACACTGATGCCTACAAAAAAGCATCGGCACCGGGCAACGAAGGAGGTGCGTCGTACATGGACTTTGCCGATATCATCGGCCAGGGGGCGGCCAAAAGGGGCGTGGAAATTGCGGCGGCGGGCGCCCACAACGTAATGCTGCTGGGGGCACCGGGGTCAGGCAAGAGTTCCATAGCAAGGGCTCTTGCGGGGATACTGCCGCCCATGAGCCTGGGGGAGTCCGTGATAACGTCCAAGATATATTCGGTGGCAGGAATAGGACGGCGTGAGGGCGCGGGACTTATCAGGCAGAGGCCTTTCCGGGCGCCGCACATATCGGCCTCCAAGGTGGCCATCCTGGGAGGAGGGTCGGGGGACAACATCCTTCCCGGAGAGGTTTCCCTTTCTTCCGGAGGGGTGCTCTTCCTGGACGAGTTCTGCGAGGCGCCAAAGTCCACGCTGGAAGCCCTTAGGGCCCCGTTGGAAGACAGGAAGGTGGTGATTTCCAGGCTTAAGGCCAAGGTGGAATACCCCTCGTCGTTCATGCTGGTGGCCGCATCCAACCCTTGCCCGTGCGGCTATTACGGCGAGGGGGACCGCTGCACCTGCTCCCCGGGACAGAGAATCTCCTACCTTTCCCGTCTGTCCGGCCCCATCATGGACAGGATAGACATCCACCTGTGGCTGCATCCGGTGGATGCCGGGTCCCTTGTGAGGGGGCAGAAGGAGGAGCCGTCGGCCGCGGTGGCAGAAAGGGTGATGCGGGCGCACGAGCTGCAAAAAATCCGTTTCAAAGGCCTCGGCATCTATTCCAACGCCCAGATGGATTCCCGAATGACAGAGGAATTCTGCCCCCTGTCCGAGGATTGCAAGACCCTGCTGGAAAGCATTATCGGCAAACTTGGCCTGTCTGCAAGGGCATACACGCGCATAATCAAGATAGCCAGGACCATCGCCGACCTGGAGGGGATTGCGGAAATAGGACCGGGACAGATTGCCGAGGCTTCTTCCTACCGCTTCCTTGACAGGCGGGAAATGCTGGGACTGTTATGAAGGCGGCCTTGCTCATTGTCCCGCTGCTTTTTCTGGCCTCCTGCACGGACGGGCTCTTTCCCGTGACGCCCCGTCATGTGCGTGAGCCGGCCCGGCAGCATTGGAAGGCTCCTGACGTGCAGGCCGATACCGCCGTCCCCGGTCCCGTCGTGTTTGCCCTGGCTCTGGAGTACCCGGACTGGGCGGACTGGCGCAGTGGGGACACCCGAGGCGGAAGGGTGGTGCTGTACCGGAACGGTGTCCGGGTGCGGGATGTGCCGATAGGTGAAAGTACGGCCCCTGAGCGGAACAGGATTGCCGGCGGGTCCATCTGGCAGAACGCCGTGGAGGGCAAGACGACGGCGGTGTACCGGGACGGGACGCAGCTGCTCCGCTTCCCCGGGGAAGAGACCATCCTTGGATTTTACGCCCGCGGGGACAGCATCCATACCCTTGGCCAGCTTGCGGGCGGCGGTGTCCGGTACCGCATCAACGGGACCGATGTCTTCTATGCCCCGGGGGCCCAGGTCCTGGGCTCCTGGGATGCCCGGGAATGGCCTTGTGGAGCGCTTCAACCCGGGGCCGACGGCGTTTACTACTCCTACGGCGTGCCCATATCCACCCCTTCCGGGCAGCGGATGGAGTACAGGGTGATGTGCGGAGAGCGGGTGGTAGAATCCCTCCCCGCCGCCTCCGCCAGCCTCGTATATGATATAAAGTATTACAACGGTCTTGTTTACAGGCTGGAAAGGCGGACGGACCTGCCGGAGAGCACATGCATTGTAAAGGGCGACGAGTATGTTTCCCTGGGGCTGTTCCCCGGGGAGGCGCCGCTTGCAATGTCCCTGGTTCCTCTGGATGGAGGACTTGCGGTCAAGGGTACAAGCCGCGGGTTCAGCATCAAACGGGGCTCTGTATGGTACAGGGACGGGAGCGTCATAAGGGCATCGGCGGCAAGCAATTACGGCATTGCGGACATGTACTATGACGGAGGGGTGCCTTACTGGTTTACGGAGGACGAAAACGGCGTCTTGCTGGAACTCCTTAAAGATTACTTTCCCCTGCCGCTGCCATACGGCTACCGCCTTTTCACGCAACGCTGTGCCTGCCTTCATGACGGGGCGCTTTATGCCGCCCTGTCATCGGCCTCCGGGGACTCCCACATCCTCATCTGTGCCGACACCCTCCACACCCAAATCCGCTTCAACGGCTACTTCAGCTCCATAGTTGTGGAAGATTTGGAAAAATAGTTGTATTTTTGTGGGATATGAGAAGAATTTTGACGGTTCTGGCACTGGCTTTGGCGGCTTTCTCTCCCCTGCGGGCCCAGCAGGGAGACGAGGCCTTTGTGGATGCCGTGACAGCATATTCCTATGGCCTTTATGCCAAGGCCAGGATTAATCTGGAGGCTCTTGTGGCTGCAAACCCGGCAAATGATGCCGCATGGTACTATCTGGGGCTTACCAACATCGGCGAAAAGAATTACCGGGAGGCCGCAAAGTGCATTTCCAAGGCCGCGGAACTGGACAGGAACAATTACTGGTACCGCCATTATTTTGCCCGTCTGGTGCTTGCCACGGAGGACAGCCAGAGTGCAATAGCCGTGTATGAAGAGCTGGTAAAGGATTTTCCGGGCAGGAACAATCTCAGCTACGAGCTTCTGGACCTGTACATGGGAGCCAAGGAATACGACAAGGCTCTCAAGTGCATAGACGACATAGAGACCGCCCGCGGTTACTCGGAGATGACGGTCCGCACCCGTTATCAGGTTCTGGAACAGTCCGGGCAGCAGGACAAGGCCATCGAGGTCCTGGAGCAGTTCAACAGCGAGTATGCATCGGCCGAACTCCTTTCCCTGACCGGGGACGGCTACCTGGCGGACTACCGTGACTCCCTGGCCCTGTGCCGATACAAGGAGGCCCTGGCCCTGGACAGCAGGTACATGCCGGCGGTGCTGGGGATGTCGGAGGTGTACAGGCACATGCGTCGCTACGACGACTATTTTTCCACTCTGGAGGGGCTGTTTACATCGGCCGATGTCCCGGTGCAGACCAAGGGAATGTACCTCAGGAATGTGGTTAAATCCCTGGACCCCAAAATGATACGCGGCCATCTGGCGGGTTACGACTCCCTGGCCGTGAAAGCTCTCAGGATGCATCCGGCCGACAGCACCCTCCTGCAGGACGCCGGAGCGTTCTACTATGCGACGGGCCAGAAGAAGGAGGCCGGGGAGTGTTTCCTCAAGGCCACGCTCCTGTACCCGGAGAGCATCTCCCTTTGTGCCACACATCTGCAATTCCTGGCCCTGGAGGAGGACTGGGAAGCGGTAATGACCGCATCACAGGATGCATACAGGCGTTTTGACGACCCCGGCTTCCTTGACTACTCCTCCATGGCGGCGTTCAATGTAAAGGATTATGACACAGTTATTTCCAACGGTCATGAGATTCTGTCCAGATACAAGACCGACAAGCAGCGCTGCGTGAACGCCTGGTCCGCCATAGGCGACGCCTATCACGAAAAAGGCAACTCCAAGGCTGCGTACAAGGCTTACGACAAAGCGCTGCGGCTGAATCCGGACTTCGTTCCGGTTCTGAACAACTATGCCTACTATCTTTCCATTGAGGGTAAAAAACTAAAGAAGGCTTACGCCATGTCCAAAAAGACTGTCGAGGCAGAGCCGGACAACGCCACTTATCTGGACACTTTCGGGTGGATCCTGCACCTGATGGGAAAAGACCTTGAGGCAAAGCCCTTCTTCAAACACGCCATGCTATACGGAGGCAAGGACAGCGCGGTGATACTGCGCCACTATGCAGAGGTGCTCTCCGCCCTTGGAGAGACCTCCCTGGCGAAGACTTATGAAAACATGGCCGCAGCCAGGGAAAAGCAATGAGAAACCGCCTGCATATTATCCTTCTGGCGGCCCTGCTTGCAGTCTGGACGCCCGCTTTCTCCCAGAACAAGAAAAAACTGGAGAGCGACAGGGCGCGTCTTCAGAAAGACATCGAGCTCCTGAACCGCAAACTTGCAGAGAACTCCAAAAGCAGCGAGAAGGCCCTTTCCACCCTTACCCTGGTACGCAGCAAGATAGCAAAGAGGGAGGCCCTGATTTCCCGCTGTGACCAGTCGCTCCGCATGCTGGACGACTCCATCGCCTCCTGCGAGGGTGAAATAAAACTGCTCCAGGCAAGGTACGACACCCTGTCCAAGTATTACGCACGGCTTGTGAACGCCTCCTACAAGAACAGGGACGGCCGCATGTGGTACATGTACGTGCTTTCCAGCGAATCCATAGGCCAGGCGTACCGGCGGCTTGGTTATTTCCGCAGCCTCTCCGGCCAGATGAACCGCCAGGCTCAGAAGATTGCCGAGGCTTCAGCCACGCTTGAGGCAGAGAAACTGCGGCTTTCCGCCCTTAGGGCCGAGGCCGATTCTCTCCGACGCGGCGTGGTCCAGGAACGCTCCCGCCTTAGGGACGAGGAAGCCGAGGCTGCACGCATCAGCTCCCGCCTGAAGAGCGACAGGAAGACCTATCAGAAGCAGCTCCAGGAGAAGAACCGTCAGATAGAAGCCCTCAACAAGAAGATTGCCAAGCTGGTCAGCGGAGCCGGAAAGGCATCGGCCAGGAGTACATCCAAGGGAAAATCCGTCACTACGGCGGTGGATACCAAACTGTCCAACGAGTTTGCTTCCAACAAGGGACGTCTGCCGTGGCCTGTGGACGGCGTCGTGACGGAGCGCTTTGGAAAGCACTTCCACCCGATTTACGAGAACGTGCAGCTGCCGCAGAACAACGGAGTCACGCTCACGGTCAAACGCGGAGCCAGCGCCCACGCGGTATTCAACGGAACCGTAACCCAGGTGTTTGTCCTGCCGGGCTACAACCAGTGTCTGCTGGTAAGCCACGGCGCCTACTACACCCTTTACACCAAACTCAAGACCGTAACGGTGAAATCCGGCGACAAGGTCACTACCGGACAGGTGCTTGGAGTTGTGGACACTATCGGCGGAGAAGACCTCTTCCACTTTGAACTGTGGAAGGACTCCAACCCCCAGAACCCGGAGGACTGGCTCAGGTAAGCGGCCAGACAAGAAGGCCCAGCCGGTACGTAAGGAACGCGAATACCCAGGCTACCAGCATTGTATATAAGGCGCAGAGTATGGCCCATTTCCATGCTCCCGTCTCGCTCTTTATAGCTGTGAACGTAGCTATGCAGGGGAAGTACAGCAGCACGAACACCATGAATGCCAGGGCCGCGGCCGTGGGAACGGTTGCCTTGAGGGCGGACTGCAGCCTGGTGTCGTTCTCTTCGCCAAGGCCTTCATACTCTTCTCCGTCCTGGGCATAAGTCACGCCCATCGTGCTTATTACAAGCTCCTTGGCACCCACGCCGGCAAGAAGGCCAACGTCCATTTTCCAGTTGAATCCAAGCGGAGCCATGGCTGGTTCTATGGCCTTTCCCACCATGCCGATGTAAGAGTGCTCCTGCTGATAGGCCTTGCTGCCGTCATGGCGGGGGAAGTATCCCAGGAACCAGATGGCTATGGAGAAAACCAGAATGGTGGTGGCCATCTTCTCAAGATACTGCCTGCCTTTCTCCCAGGTATGACGCCAGATGGATTTTCCCGTAGGCATGCGGTAAGGAGGCAGCTCCATGACAAAGGGAAGGTCGTCGTCCTTGACAAAATGCGACAGGATTTTTGCGCTGGCAATTGCCAGGACCACGCCCAGAAGATAGATTCCCAAAAGCACGGTTGCGGCGTTTCCCGGGAAGAAAGCTCCGGCAAAGAGCACAAAGATGGGAAGTCTTCCGGCGCAGGACATGAACGGGATGATGGCTATGGTAATGAGACGGGATTTCCGGCTCTCGATGGAGCGGGTTGCCATAATTGCGGGGACATTGCAGCCGAAGCCCATCACCATGGGGATGAAGGACTTGCCGTGAAGGCCTATCCTGTGCATCAGTTTGTCCACTATGAAAGCAGCCCTTGCCATGTAGCCGCTGTCCTCCATGATGGAAATAAAGAAGTACAGGATCATGATGTTGGGAAGGAAGACCAGCACGCTGCCAACGCCTGCTATCACTCCGTCCACCACAAGGTCCTTGAGCCATCCATCCGGCAGCAGTGACCCCACGGCGTCTCCAAGCCAGGAGACCAGGGCCTCTATCCAATCCATGGGATACTGCCCCACTGTGAATGTTGCCCAGAAAATAATCCACAGCAGGGCAATAAAGATGGGGAATGCCGCAAAGCGGTTGGTCACCACGGCGTCTATCTTGTCCGTGAGGCTGCGCTTTGGCTTCTCTTCCTGGTAGCGGGTGTATGTTTCTGCCAAAGCACCCTGAATGAATGCATATTTGGCGTCCACAATGGCCGATTCCAGGTTGGTCCCCAGCATCTCCCGGATGTGCAGCTCCTGTTCCTGTCTGGCTGCCTCCAGGTCCTTGTATCCCGGGAATTGAGACAAAGTCTTTTCCACCTCCTTGTCGCCTTCCAGAAATTTAATGGCAAGGTAACGGGTGGAGTAATTGCTTCTGATATCCTCGTTCTCCCATATCATCTTCCTTATAAGGCTGATGCTCTTTTCCAGCTCCGCCCCATGGTTCACATGGATATGGCGGGCCAGGGAGGGATCCGAGTTCTCGTATATTTTAATAACCGTGTCAAAAAGCTGGGGGATGCCCCTGCCGTCGCGGCTTACCGTGGGGCATACAGGTACGCCCAGAAGCTTTCCCAGCTGGACGGTATCCAGATTGTCGCCCTTGTGCTCCAGCTCGTCGTACATGTTGAGGGCAATCACCGTCCGCAGATTCATGTCTATGACCTGGGTGGTAAGGTAGAGGTTCCTTTCTATGTTGGAGGCGTCCACCACGTTTATAACCACGTCCGGCATGGCCTCCAGCAGGTTTTTCCTCACATAGAGCTCTTCCGGAGAGTAGGCCGACAGGGAATATGTCCCGGGCAGGTCCACCAGGGTGATGTCGTATCCGCCGTGACGGAATTTCCCCTCCTTGGCATCTACAGTGACGCCGGAGTAGTTGCCCACATGCTCGTGGCTTCCGGATGCTATGTTAAAAAGGGAAGTCTTGCCGCAGTTGGGATTTCCTACCAGGGCCACTCGGATGGAGTGCCCCCTTTCCTCGGCCACATGTGCCAGGGCCCTGTCCAGCCTCTCCCTCTCCTGAAGGTCTTCCGGCAGCCCCTGGAGATGCTCGTCGGTAGAGAGGGCTTCGCGTGCCTCTTCCTCCGTAACCACATCTATGTGGCGCGCCTCTTCCCTTCGGAGGGATATCTTGTACCCAAGTATTTCATACTCAATAGGGTCCCTGAGCGGAGCGTTGAGGATAACCCTCACCTCCTTCCCCTGGATGAACCCCATCTCTATAAGCCTCTTCCTGAAGCCGCCATGGCCGTTTACACGTACAATGACAGCCTTGCTTCCCGTCTGAAGATCTGCAAGTACCATTAAACTGTATTTTTTTCGGCCGCAAAGTTACGCTCCAAAAGCCCTCCGGTCAATCCCCATTAATAGGTATATCCCCTCCCGCTTACACGGCCGAGGGTGGCCATGGGCGATAAAAGTCTGACAGGGCACTGCTGGAATAGTAGTGACCTGGCGGGAAGAAGAAATGGAAAAAGTGAGTGTACGTTTTTCGTCACAGGATGGGGTTTTTGCACTTCTCCCCGGATTTAAATTGCACAAGAAGTGCAAAATCGGCCTCCCAGAGCATTTTAGTGATTACTCGGTTTTTTTGAATAAAAAAATAACCTGTCCCATTTTTCCTGCCGTCGCACAAGGTGCGACCCCTCCCACTTCGTGGGTCCCTCCCTCTTACACGGCCGAGGGTGGCCATGGGCGATAAAAATGAAGCAGGTTATTTTGAAGATACCATACAAGCCCGTCCATTTATCTAATGGGTTGGAGGTAAGACACAATTGCTGGATGAAGTGGCAAAATCTCTACCGAGAGACTTCGCCACACGTCAGCACCTTTCATATGTAGAGCCGTTTGTCGGTGGCGGTGCTGTTATGTTCTGGATTCTTCAGGCGTATCCCAATATCGAGGGGGCTGTCATCAACGATATTAACGAGGAACTTATCTGCACTTACTGGGTTATAAAGTCCTACGTTGGGGCACTGTTATTACAGAGACGAAGCATATCTGCTTGATTTTGATCCACTTTCACTTGGACCATAGCTGATCTTTTTGTACTTTTGCATAAAGATTTCTTACGTGGACTTACATTTTGACGAAAATCTTGCTATTGGTTATAAAAGCGGCTCTCAAATATCAAGAGTCGTAACGGAGGGTTGGATGTCTTCAAATATGTATTGTCCCGTCTGTGGCGCAAAGATTCTCTCACATTATTCAGCAAATAAGCCCGTAGCAGATTTCTTTTGTGATGATTGTCGATCAGATTTCGAGTTGAAAAGCCGAGAAAGTAAGACTGCTCACATTGGGCGTACTATTGCCGATGGCGCATATAGGACGATGATAGAGAGAATTACATCACTTCGGAATCCGAATCTTTTTGTCATGACCTACTCTAATTGGGCTGTGAATAATCTCATGTTAATCCCCAATCATTTTTTTACGCCTTCAATTATTGAGAAACGACCTCCATTAAAGGATAAAGCTAAACGAGCAGGATGGGTGGGCTGTAACATAGGTATTGGCGAAATCCCTGATAGTGGGCGGATTTTTATTGTAAAGAATAGCATTCAGGAGGACAAATCCAAAGTCATAGAACTTTATCAGCGTTCTCTTTCTCTCAAGACGGAAAGACTGGATAGACGTGGTTGGTTATTAGATGTGCTCAAGTGTATAGATAGAATTCCGACAAACTCATTTACCCTGAATCAGATATACGCATTTGCCGATGAATTACAAGCAAAGCATCCCGGTAATAACTTCATAAAGGATAAAATACGCCAGCAACTTCAGCTTTTGAGAGATAAAGGCTTCATTGAGTTTACTGCCCGCGGAGAGTATCGTAAGATATAAAATAGTTCTTGAAGCAGCAAAGAAATCTATTGTTTTAAAGTGTGCCCCAATGGAATTCAGATATTTGTTGTCCCAAGTGTAACAGCTATAACTATGAGGCAAAGGATGCTATAATTGAGTTTAATGGCCCTGTTGAGCATTCCGTGGAATCCTAGGGAACCACTATTTGTCGAACGGATTGATTAATCATTAGAAAGCGATCAGCCAATGAATGAATATTTATTTTTTACGCTCGAGGGTACAACGATAGCACCTAATGCCGATATAGAAGTCGAGAACTGTCAGCTTTTGGGCCGTGTACGTGCCTCTTGTGTTGATGAAGCAAGGATAATTTTATTAGAAGAGAATCCTTGGATTGAGGAGGCCGGTTTTTCGACAGGAGATCTCATTCAAGAGCAAATTACAACGGAAGAGCAATTATCCAGTATCCAAGAAATCATTAAATTATTACAGGAGATTATTTTAAAATCTTCTGAAATAGGCATAATTAACCCCACAAATATTTTAACCAGACTTAAAAGTCTAAATGAAATGGTGAGTGATCATAATAGTTAACTTCACGCTCCTGCAGGGAGATTGCATCGAACTTCTGAACTCCTTCGATTTCAAGTTCGATATGATTTTCGCCGACTCTCCGTATCATCTTTCCAACGGCGGGATTAGCATACAGAGTGGAGTTCCTGTTTCTGTGAATAAGGGCAATTTTGAGGGAGGAGGCGAATATATGCGGATTATTTTGTATTTTTGTGGGATAGAAAAAACATATACTCATGTATCGAACTCATAATTGCGGAGAACTCCGCGTTCAGGACAAAGGAAAGAAAGTTACGCTGGCGGGATGGGTGCAGAAGGCACGCAAGCTTGGCGGAATGACATTTATAGATCTTCGTGACCGCTATGGCATCACCCAGCTGGTGGTGGAGGCGGAAGCTCCGGAGGCACTTGTGGAGGCGGCTACCTCCCTTGGCCGTGAATATGTAATCCAGGCCACCGGAGAGGTGGTGGAGCGTCAGGCAAAGAATGCCAAAATCCCCACCGGAGACATTGAAATCAAGTTGGAGTGCATCAATATCCTCAACAAGTCCGTCACCCCTCCCTTCACCATTGAGGAGGAGTCCGACGGCGGTGAGGACCTCCGTGCCAGGTACCGTTACCTGGACCTGCGCCGCGGTCCGCTCCAGAGGGCGCTCGCACTCAGGCACAAGGTTGCGCACGAAACCCGCAACTACCTGGACAGCCTGGGCTTCATGGAGATAGAAACTCCCTACCTTATCAAGTCCACTCCCGAAGGCGCCCGCGACTTTGTGGTTCCCTCACGCATGAACCCCGGTCAGTTCTACGCTCTTCCCCAGAGCCCCCAGACCTTCAAGCAGCTCCTTATGGTAGCCGGTTATGACCGCTACTTCCAGATTGTACGCTGCTTCCGTGACGAGGACCTCCGTGCAGACCGCCAGCCGGAATTCACCCAAATAGACTGCGAGATGTCCTTCGTAGAGCAGGAAGACGTCCTGAATACCTTCGAGGGCATGATGCGCACCCTCTTCAAGAACGTCCTGGACGTGGAGATTCCCAACCCCATCCCCCGCATGAGCTGGTACGACGCCATGGACCGTTACGGCTCCGACAAGCCGGACATCCGCTTCGGCATGGAAATCCATGAACTCACCGCCGCCGCACAGGGCAGGGGATTCTCTGTCCTTGACCAGGCCGGCTACATCGGCGGTATTTGCGTCCCCGGAGCGTCGGAATACACCCGCAAGCAGACAGACGAGCTTACCGAATGGGTGAAACGCCCCCAGGTGGGAGCCAAAGGCCTCATTTTTATAAAGGTAAATGCCGACGGCAGCTTCAAGTCCTCCATCGACAAGTTCTACGCGCCCGAGGACCTGGCAAAGATTGCCGCCGCGGCCGATGCCAAACCCGGAGACCTTATCCTCATCCTGAGCGGAGACAACAAGCGTAAAGTCCAGACCATGCTGGGCGTCCTGAGAATTGAAATGGGCAACCGTCTTGGACTTCGCCACCCCAAGGAGTTCGCACCCCTTTGGATTGTGGACTTCCCGCTCCTGGAGTGGGACGACGAAACCCAGCGTTTTTACGCCATGCACCATCCTTTCACCGCCCCCAAGCCGGAGCACGAAAAGTGGTTCTACTCTGACAAGAAGGAAGACCTGGAGCGCGTCTGCGCCAACGCCTACGACTTTGTCCTCAACGGCACGGAGCTGGGCGGCGGTTCCATCCGTATCCACAATGCCGATATGCAAAAGCGCATGTTCGAGGTGCTTGGAATAGGCCCCGAGGAGGCGGAATACAAATTCGGATTCATTATCAATGCCTTCAAGTTCGGGGCACCGCCGCACGGAGGCCTTGCCTTTGGCTTCGACCGCGTATGCGCCCTCTTCGGCGGTCAAGACAGCATCCGTGACTATATCGCCTTCCCCAAGAACAACCAGGGCCGCGACGTCATGATTGACTCCCCGTCCGCTATTGACGACACCCAGCTGGACGAACTCCAGATTGCACTCAAGCTTAAGGCAGAATGATTACCCGCACGGCAGACTTTGACCTGTCCACCCGGAATACCTTCCGGATGAAAGTCCGCTGTGCCCTTTTTGTGGAAATAACGGCCGAGGAAGACCTTCAGGAGCTGGATTTTGCTTCCCTCCCCAAGCCTCTGATGGTGATGGGCGGCGGCAGCAACCTCCTGTTCAGGGGTGACTTCCCCGGCACCGTTTTGCACGTAGCCATAACCGGCGCTCCCGCATGGGACCCGGGCAGCGGCCTTGTAACAGTTGGGGCCGGCGTAGTCTTTGACGCCTTCTGCGACTGGGCGGCCCAAAAGGACCTCTGGGGACCGGAGAATCTCTCCCTCATCCCCGGCGAGTGCGGTGCTTCCGCCGTGCAGAACATAGGAGCCTACGGCGTTGAAGTCAAGGACATCCTGGCCGATATCCGGGCCTGGGACACCCTGGAAGGCAAGTTTGTTCACATCTCCCCGTCCCATTGTGCCTATGGCTACCGCACCTCCCTTTTCAAAACGGACTGGAAAGGCAGGTACATTATCACCTATGTGACCTATCGCCTCTCCGCCGATCCCCGCCCCGTCCTTGACTATGGTGGCATCCGGAAGGCCCTGGAAGGGCAGGAAGTCCTTTCTCCCCGCCTCATCCGTGACACAATCATAGGAATACGGAATGCAAAACTGCCGGACCCGGCGGTGACCGGATCGGCCGGAAGCTTTTTCTGCAATCCGGTTGTGGACAAGGCACATTTTGAACGTATAGTAAGCATAGCGAAGGAAGATAACGGGCAGGATTGCAAAGTGCCTCACTTTGAGGTGGGGGACAGGATAAAAGTTCCCGCCGCCTGGATGATAGAGCAGTGCGGTTTCAAGGGCAAGGCCAACGGCGGAGCCCGGGTGTACCGCAATCAGCCCCTTGTGATAGTGAACGAAAGCGGGGATGCGACCCCCGACGAGATAGTGGCGCTGGAAAACGCCATTATCCGTGCCGTGGAGGCTAAATACGGCGTCACGTTGCACCCCGAGGTGGAACATATATGATGGAAGTACGTGCCAAGAAAGCCCTGGGACAGCATTTCCTGACGGACCAGAAAGTGGCCCGTGCCATTGTGGATGCCCTGGACCTCACCCATGCCGATGCCCAGGTCCTTGAAGTGGGCCCCGGTATGGGCGTCCTTACCCAGTACCTTCTGGAAAGGAAGGAGCTGGACCTTAAACTTGTGGAAATAGACGGAGAAAGCGTGGACTATCTCCTCACGCATTTCCCCGGAATGCAGGGCCGGCTCATGCAGGCGGACTTCCTGCGTCTTCCCCTGGAAAAAGTGTTCCCGGGAGACTTCCTTATAATAGGAAACTTCCCCTACAATATATCTTCCCAGATATTTTTCAAGGTCCTGGACTACAAGGACCGCGTACCGGAGGTGGTTGGCATGGTGCAGAAGGAAGTGGCCGAGCGCATTGCCGAAGGCCCCGGAAGCAAGACTTACGGCATCCTCAGCGTCCTCCTTCAGGCCTGGTACGACATTGAGTACCTCTTTACCGTAGGCTCCGGCTGCTTTGCACCTCCGCCCAAGGTGGAGAGTGCCGTAATCCGCCTCAGGAGAAATTCCCGCACGGAGCTTGGCTGCGACGAAAAACTGTTCCGCACCGTGGTAAAGACAGCCTTCGGACAGCGGCGCAAAATGATGCGCAATCCCCTGAAGCCCATTGCGGCCGCCAAAGCCGCCAGGGAGGGCTGGTCTCAGGAACAGCTGAGCGAATTTCTCTCCCGGGAGATCTTCTCCCGCCGTCCCGAACAGCTTTCCGTAGAGGATTTCATAGAACTGACCAACACATTGAACTAATACCAGGTAAAATGAAAAGATTCAACCACATTCTTTTGCTTGCAGCGGCGGTGCTGGCGGCATCGGCCTGCACTAAGGGAAACGACCCCACGGGGCAGGAAGACCTTTCCCCAGGCGTTGTCTGCCACCAGGCGGTATCAGGATTGGCCCTTAAAGGAGAGAAAATAACCGTGAGTCTTTTAAACCTTTCCCCGGAAACGGAAGTGACCGTCAAGTTCGGGAAGGAAAAGACAGTTACGCACAAAGGCTCCGGCATAGTCTCCTATGCCTTTGAGCAGTACGGCTCCAAGACAATCACCGTTACCATGGTGCCCGAGGAGGTGGAAAAGCAGACATTCAAGGTGTATGTGGAAAAGCTGGAAGCCCTTCAGGTGGTTGCCAAAAAACTCAAGGAGAATCCCAAACTCTGCCTTGTGATGGCCCATAGGGGCAATTCGTCGGACTTCTCCATTCCGGAGAACTCCCTTCCCGCCATAGAAAAGTGCGTCGCGGACAAGGTGGACATCTTTGAAATGGACCTTTTCACCACAAAGGACGGGGTCCTGGTGGTTTCCCACGATTCGGACCTGGGCCGCGAGACCACGGGCTCCGGAAGCATCAAATCCAAAACCCTGGAGCAGATAAAATCCTACAACCTCAAGGACCGCAACGGAAATGCGACTTCGGAGAAGATGCTCACCTTTGACGAGTTCCTGGATGCCTGCAAAGGCCGGATCTACATCAACGTGGATATCGGTGACCGCGACGTCAACATCCCGGAGGCGGTGAAAGCCGTTTACCGCAAGGGCATGACCCAGCAGGTCCTCTTCTATTGCAACACTCAGGAAAAGATACGCGCCGCTCTTTCCACCAACCCGGACTGCAACGCATACTCATGGGTTTCCCAGGCCCAGTACCTGGTGGATAACGGCAATGCCGACTACCTGTACTTTACCCAGTGCGGATGGAATCCCACCACAGCGGCGGCATCGGCCAACGGCAAAGTGGATTCCGGGAAGCAGCCTACATCGGCCTCTACGGTGGCAAGTGCAGTAAATGCGGGAACCATACTTACGGTCAACGCTATTTACACTCTGAACACCGCCCAGCTGTATCCCCGCAACTTTACCCAGGCCCAGGTGGAGGACATTTACAAAGTCTTCCCGGCCACCCGTTGCATCCACGTGGATACTCCTGCCGAGGCCAGGGCCGCCCTCCTTGCCGCCGGCAAACAGCTGCTTAACAACTAACTAAAACCAAATACAACATTATGCTAACCAAACCTCTGTCTGCCCGGATGGCAGCCCTTGCGGCGGCTGTGCTCATGTCACTGCCCGCTTTTGCACAGGGAATTTTCACCGGCACGGTGGTGGACACGGACGGCGAACCCGTCATTGGAGCCTCTGTATATGAGCAGGGGACCAGGAACGGCACCGTTTCAGACCTGGACGGCAATTTTTCACTCACTGTCGCTTCCGGGAAGAACGTAGTGTTTTCCTCCATCGGCTTTGAAGACAAAGTAGTAACCTTCCACGGCCAAAAAGGCCTCAGGGTGGTCCTGGAACAGTCCATGAACGCACTTGACGAGGTGGTGGTAGTAGGTTACGGCTCCATGAAAAAACGTGAAATGACATCCGCCATTTCCCATGTTTCCTCCAATGAACTGAATCAGGTCATGTCCCTGGATTCCAGGATGTTGCTCCAGGGCAAGGTGTCAGGCCTTAATGTGGATAATTCCCAGATGGCAGACCCCAACCACCAGGCCGATATCCAGATCCGCGGCGTCTCCTCCCGCCAGGCCGGCACCGGCCCCCTCTACGTCATAGACGGCATCCCGGGAGGCGACATGACCAATATCAACCCTGCCGACATTGAATCCATCGACGTCCTCAAGGACGGTGCTGCGTCCGCAATCTACGGTACCCGTGGCGGCAACGGCGTCATCCTGGTGAACCTCAAGAAAGGCTCCCGGGACGGCAACGTCCACACCCAGTACAGCGGTTCCTTCACCGTGAACCTTCCCAAGAAGGAACTCACTATGCTCACCCCGTCCCAGTACAGGGCCTACCGCTGCGCCAACAACCCCCTGGCCGATTTCGGCGCCAGTACGGACTGGTTCGACGTCTCCACCCGCACCGGTATGGTACACATGCACACCCTTACGGTGTCCGGCGGCAACGCCCGCAGCAACTACCGCGTCACCGGAGACTACCGCTACGCAAACGGCATAGACCTCAGATCTGACCGCAGGGAGTACGGCGGAAGGGCCACGGCAAACCATACCACAAAGAGCGGCCTGTTCACCTTCACTGCCAGCATTACTCCAAGGGTTATAGAAAAGAACAACTCCGTTGGTTTTGCGGCCATACTTCAGAACAACCCCACCTATCCTGTCTATGACCAGAACTCCCCCAACGGCTTCTACCAGTTTGCCGTGGGTGCGGAAGGCTCCAACCTTGTGGAAACCGCTTCCCAGGTGATAAGTTTTGACAAGGTCCGCCTTCTGGAGATGAATGCCAGCGCAAAGCTGAATCTGCTGCCCCTGCTGGTCCCCTCGCATCCGGACTTGGAGCTGAATTCACTCGTCACCGTCTCTGACCACGTGACGGATAAGTACGGTTATTACTACGCCCCGTCCACTTATTCCGGACAGGTGAATGCAGGTACTACCGGTCATGCGGAAAGGAGCACCTCCACTTCCCAGGTCATGAACCTGGAGTGGGTGAACAACTTTGCAATGAAACTTGACGGCCACAAGCTCCGCCTCATGGCCGGTTACTCCTATGCCTACGGCGTCAGCGACTCCTTCTCTGCCAACAACACCAACTTCACCACGGACGCCACCCTTTACAACAACATTGGGGAGGGCTCCCTGGCCTCAGAAGACGGCAAGGTAATGATGTCATCCTCCAAGTCGGACCACACCCTCATAGCTTTCTTTGCCAGGGCCAATTATGACTGGAAGGAACGCTATCTGCTGTCGGCCTCCATACGTCACGAAGGCTCTTCCAGGTTCGGCGCCAATCACAAATGGGGTAACTTCCCGGCTGTTTCCGTGGGCTGGAGGCTTTCCGAGGAGCCTTTCTTCTCCTTTGCCTCCTCCGTGGTGGACGACCTCAAACTCCGCTACGACTTTGGTGTCACCGGCAACCAGGACATCGGCAACTACCTGTCCCTTGCCACTTACCGCTCCTTCGGCTACTACCAGTATAACGGAGAGCGCTTCCACGTCTGGGGCCCCAGCGGCAACGTGAACCCGGACCTCAGGTGGGAAAAAGGTTACAACCAGAACGTGGGCGTGGACTTCAGCCTGTTCAAATACCGTATAACAGGTTCCATCAACTACTTCAACCGCCACCAGGTGGACCTTCTGGGCACCTACAGCGTGGCAGTTCCGCCCAACCTGTCGGCCAGCATCGTGGCAAACGTAGGTTCCATGCGTAACCAGGGCGTGGAGGTGGACCTCACGGTGAACCCCATACGCAAGGAAAACTTCAACTGGTCCTTCACTTTTGTGGGAGCAACCTCCGACAACCGCTTCGAGAGCTTCTCCAACGACATCTTCAAAGGCCAGGAGTACATTTCCATGTGCACTATGTCCAACCCCAACAATCCCGGTACGCTCCAGCGTCTGCAGGAAGGCCAGAGAGTGGGTAACTACTTCACCTACCGCTACGCAGGCGTGGACAGCCGCGGGGACTGGCTCATCTATTCCGCCGACAATAAGATTATTCCCATCGCCCAGGGTACCGAGGCCGATAAAACCGTCACCGGCAACGGCCTTCCCAAGTTCACCGGCTCCCTTACCAACAACTTCCGCCTGGGAGATTTTGACATGTCCATCTCCCTGCGTACGGCACTTGGCTTTGAGATTTTCAACGTCCACGACTTCTACTACGGCCTTCAGAGCATGACCACCAACCTGCTCCGCAGCGCCTATGCCAGGAACGCCGCCGTCACCCGTGGCCGCAACGTCCTCACGGACTACTTCATAGAGCCCGGCGACTACCTTAAGCTGGACCAGATAAGCTTTGGCTACACCCACAACTTTGACATGAAGTACATAGAAAAGCTCAGGGTGTTTGTCACCGCTTCCAACATCTATACGCTCACCAGGTTCACCGGCGTGGATCCGTCCGTGTACCCGGTGAACGGTCTCACCCCCGGAACGTTCGGAGGAAGCATTTCCTACTATCCTTCCGCGTTCCAGTGCATTCTTGGAGTTCAACTTGGTTTCTAAAGATGCATAGGATATGAAAACATTCATCAAATCTATAGTGGCGGGCGTAGCCGTAGCGGCAGCCGCCTTCTCCTGCACAAATCTGGACGAGCACGTTTACTCCGGGCTCATGTCGGCAAACTACTACACCAAGAAATCCGACGTGGTAAAGGCCGTGTTCCGTCCCTTCGAGCATTTCTTTGAATCCGTCCAGCGCTACGTTCCCATGCAGGAACTCCCGGCCGATGTATTCTTCACCCCCCAGATGGACTCCTACGGCTGGTGGGACGGCGGTATCTGGAACGACTGGCACAAGCACGACTGGCAGGACATCTCCGGCCAGCTTGTGGAGGGGTATGTAGGTAATTTCTGGGTGAATTCCTATCAGGGAATAGCCCAGTGCAACCTGGTCCTGGACGATATCAGACGCCTGGACCACGATAAATTCCCCGACATCACGGAGGCCGAGTGGGCATCCTTTGAATGCCAGCTCCGTGCGGCCAGGGCCAGCGCCTACCTCAGGCTCTTTGACTTCTACCGCAACTGCCAGCTCATCACCTCCTCCTCCACGGAAGAGAACGAAAAGCCGGAACGCAAGCGCCAGGTAGCTCCGGAAGTTATGTACTCGTTCATAGAAAGCGAACTTCTGGATTGCCTGAGGCTCCTTCCGGACAAAGTGGGCTCCGGCGGTCCGGACATTTACCAGGGCCAGTACACCAAGGGTGCCGTTGCAACCCTTCTGGTCCGTCTGTACCTTAACACGGAAGCCTGGATGGGCACTCCCGCCTACGACAAGTGCGAGGCCATGTGCGACCGCATCCTTAACGGTGAGTTCGGCTATTACGCCCTCTCCGAGACCTGGTACGGCCCCTTTGACTGGGATAACGAAAAGTGTCCGGAAGTCATCTTCGGCATCCCGGCCTCATTTGGAACCACCTCCTGGCACATGCAGAACGACCGCCGTACCATCTACGGCCGAGGCCTTCCCTACAACTCCCAGAACTACCTGGAGATAGCCCCGGACGGTGGCCGCAACCCCCGCTGGCACCTGTCGCCGTCCTTTGACAACCGCAATCCCCGCCGCCCCTTCTCCGGATCGGCCTACGGCTACAAGCTGGGGAGCCCCACGCAGAAGTTCCAGAAATATCCCGGCGACCTCCGCTACCGGCAGTACAAAAACACATCCAACAATACCCGCGAGGGCATGTTCTTCCTGGAAGGTTACATAATAGACAAGGAAGGCAACAGGGCCAAGTCCTCATCCGGATATGACATTTACCTGCTGGACCAGTGCGGCGGCTTCACTACCGGAGCCCCAAGCGGCACCATCACGGATGCTTCCCGTGCGGAATCCACCATCTTCAACGGAGACATGAATTCCGGCCTGTACTGCGTGAAATATCCCTTCTACCCTTATGCGGGAGGATATTACATAGAGTCCGACTATACCGAACTCCGCCTTGCAGAGGTAATCTATTCCAAGGCCGAGTGCCGCTTCCGTGACGGCGACGTCCGCGAGGCCGGCGCCCTCCTGAACTCTGTCCGCAAGCGTAACTACGAGAACTTCACCTCCGCAATCGCCTACCAGGGCTCCGACGGCGGCACGGTCACCCTTACGGCCGACGAGTTCCTGGACGAATGGATGAGGGAGTTCATATTTGAAGGCCGCAGGCGTCAGGACCTTATCCGCTGGAACCGCTTTGAAGATGAGTGGTGGGAAAAGGCGGCCGATCCGGACACCCACAACCGCCTCTATCCTCTGGCTAAATCCACCCTGGAACTTAACCGCTACCTGGTCCAGAACCCCGGTTACTCCACCATTTAAAACGCAGGATTATGAAAAAGCTTCATATTTTAGTCCCAATAATTATGGTAGTGGCATCATGTCAGCCCTACTTTGAGATGGTACCGCCAACCGGGGCGACCCAACAGCCGCAGGAATTCAATTCCAACTGGTACGTGACCCAGAATGGCTCCGGGGTAAAGAACGGCAGCGACTGGAACAATGCCATTTCCTTCAAGGAATTCCTCACCATGATGTCCAGTCCCAACGTATCCCTGGGAGACTGTGGAATCCACATCCAGGAGGGTGAATACACCATAGATCCGGAAAAAGGCTATCTGCCCGTGACCGTGGATATCCTGTGCATCAGGGGAGGCTACAGCAAGGACCTTCAGTACGACGACCTCTCCAAATGCGACCCCGCCCTGTACCCTACGGTATTTACCGGGCCGGAAGGCTTTATCCATGTCACCAACGGAAACGTCCGTTTTGACAACATAACCTTCCGCGGCTTCAAGCAGACCGACAGCATGGACGAGGAACTCGCAGGCCTGGGTTCTGCGGTTATCGGCATAAACGGCCCCTTTACAACTACCGCGGTGGAGTGCCGCAACTGCATCTTCCAGGACAACAGCAGCCCCGTTGCGGGAACTGCTTCCCACGAGGGCGGCTCCTGCGCCTTCATCAAGGAAGGCTACCTTAAGCTCAAAAACTGCAAATTCCTTGGGAATTCCGCAAACAGCAGGGGCGGGGCCATCCGCGCCATAGGCAAGACCTCCGTCATATTCATGGACAACTGCTTCTTCTCCGGCAATACCATTACCGGTCAGTGGGGCTCTGCCGTACAGCTCTCAGACGGTGTTGTCTGTGCTAACAACTGCACCTTCGTGGATAACGTAGGAGCAGGTTGCCCCGTGAACGGCGGCGGAGCGTTCTTCCTGTCCAGCAACACCATTATAGAGAACCGCCCGGCAAACGGCACCAACGACGCGGCCTTCCGCTGCGAATCCAAGGCCGACAGAGGCAGCACCCTCATTAACAACCTCATCATCAACCTGAATCCGGAAGGCAGCGCCCTTATACTCAACTCCAGCGGAACCTACAAGTCCCTTGGCTACAATGTTATAGGCAACGTTGCTCTGGGCAGCGGATGCAACGACCCCATAGTAACCCTGGATTACAAGGCAGAGTCCGTGATAGACGGAGAGCTGGACGGCTACTGCTGGAAGTGGAATATAAGCCAGATTCAGGAGAATCTCAAGGGCTACGCCGTGGCCGATGAGGTTTATGACGCGGCCATTGGCTTTGACCCGTCGGCCTACTGCGGCATTTCCGTCGTGGGGCGTGCCTTTGCAACCTGGGTTACCCCCAATGCATTTGCCTACGACTGCCGCGGCTGCGTACGTGGCGACGATGGCTTCCAGCCCGGTTCCTATGACCCTAATCTTGACTGAGTATGAAACGTTTCATTTACATATTGATGGCAGTCCTGGCGGTGCTCGGCATCACCGTCTCCTGTTCCAAGGCGGAAATCCGCAAGGCCACCGTTATGACCCAGGCAGAGATTGACGCCCATAACGGCACATCCTCCGACACGGGTGATACTGATGAGCCTGACAACCCGGATAATCCCGACAATCCCGACAACCCTGATGGACCCGATACTCCTTCCGAGGTTACGGACGGCAATTATTTCGTGACCCTTAACGGAGCCGGAGAGAAGACCGGTGCAAGCGGCCACGAACTGGATTTGAGCGGCTTTGTGGCCATGGTAACGGATGCCTCCTATGCTTCCAAGCTGGACGGAGCCACCTTTACCTTTGCCGACGGAACCTACATCCTGGGCTCCGACACCAATGCCGACGGCCTCCGCCTGGAGTTTGCTTCATCCGTCAACCTCTGCTTCAAAGGAGCCTCCGGTGCCGTCCTTAGCGGAAATGACAAATCACGCGTGATAACCGTAGGAAAGAATGTGAACCTTACCGTCGAGGGACTTACTCTTACAAAGGGCAAAGCCGGGAACGGAGGCGTAATCTATCTGGAAGAGAACCGTCTGATTCTCAAGAATGTCACCGTGTCCGGCGGCTATGCCACAGGCCATGGCGGGGCTGTCTATGTGGACAAGGGATTCCTCCGGATGGAAGGCTGCACGGTTTCCGGCAACCGTACGGACACCGGCACCGCCAAGAACGACAACAACGGCGGCGGCGTTTACCTTTCCAAGACTTGCGAGGGAGCGGCATTCACAGGCTGCTCATTCCTGGACAACCGCATTGTCACAACTTCTACAGACCAGTGGGGCGGCGCGGTCCGTATAGAGCCCACCGACGGGCCTCTGACGGTTGATTTTGAAGGATGCACCTTCAGCGGCAACTTTGCAAAGCAGGGTGCCTGCGTCAGCATCAACGTAAACAACATAGCACGGTTCAACCGCTGTGAGTTCAGCGGCAACTCCGCCAACAGCCGCGGCATGGTCCAGGTCCAGACCTGCGTGGTGTTTATGAACAACTGTTCATTCTCCGGAAATATCACTGAGGCAAACAACGGCTGGGGCGTGGACATTCATGGCAAGGGCTATCTCTGCCTTAACAACTGCACCATCTACGGCAACAGTAACAAGAGTACGACCGCCGGCAATAACAACGTTGCCATCAACGGTTACCACTCCATGCTCATGACCGGATGCACTGTCATAGAGTCTAACCAGCTGGGCCTTCTGAGGATAGACGACAATTCCGGCAGCCAGGTCCTTTGCAACAATATCCTTGTGAATACCTCCGGCAAGACCGTCTTCGTTGGCAACACCACTGCGGCCTTCCAGTCACTGGGCCACAACGCTATGAGCGAAACCACCGGCTTCTCCACCTTCTCCGCCCATTCTACAGACCTTACCTCCTGCTCGGAGGCGAGTTTTGGCGGCGGCAAACTGGAGGGCAAAGTGTTCACCTGGAACGGCTCCCTCGGCGGCTTCAATCCCGCCACCAGGGCCGATGTGGAAAGTGCCATGACGGAAGGCTTCAACGTATCCCTCTCCGGAGTGATGACCAACATCGGCAAGGAATTCCACACATGGCTGTCGGATATGAACCCTGCCGGTTACACCACTGATGGCAGGGGCGTCGTCCGCACGGGCGACTTCTGGCCGGGAGCCTATCAGAACTAGAGATGACAAGGCCGCCGTATTTACATAACGGAGACAAGGTCGCCCTTCTTAGTCCCGCCTACTGTCCTACTGCCGCACAGGCGGCACATGCCGCGGAAGCCCTGCGTTCATGGGGGCTGGAACCTGTTTTTGGCAGGCACTTTAGGACATCGGAGGCGGACTTCGAATATGCCGGAACCCCGGAGCAGCGTGCCGCAGATCTCAGGGACGCGCTCCGGGACCCTTCCGTGAGGGCAATCATCCCGGTCCGCGGCGGTTACGGCAGCCTCCAACTGCTGGATCTGCTTGAGCCGGAAGATTTCACCGCAAACCCTACCTGGCTGGTGGGCTATTCAGATATAACAACCCTTCTGATGGCCTCCGTGAGTGCCGGCGTTGTGGCCGTGCACGGTCCCATGGGCGCCACGCTGGATACCTCCCCTGACAACCAACTCTGCCGCCTCCTCTTTGGCGAATCCCCTTCAAAAAGTTCCCGGGACGGAAACATCCTGCTGGGCGGCAACCTTAGCAGCGTGGTCCCGGTTCTGGATACCTGGGCCGGGAAGGCGTTCAAAAAAAGTTTCATCCTTTTCCTGGAAGACGTAGGGGAGGACTGCCAGCACCTGGACAGGCTTTTCCGCATGCTGATGGGCAAAAAACTGCCCATGCAGGGCGTTATCCTGGGTGATTTCACGGACTGCCGTCCCATGTACGGGTACACATCGGCCATGGAGATGATGCGGCAGCTGTTTACATCGGCAGGAATTCCCGTCCTGGGGCACATCCAGGCAGGACACGGTCCGGTAAACCTTCCTTTTATATTAGGCAAATGACAAACACTTTACATTTCGTCCCGGCAGAGGAGGCGGTACGCTGCATAAAATCCGGGGACCACATCCACCTGAGCAGCATTGCCAGCGTCCCCCACGTGCTTGTTGAGGCTCTCCGCAAAAGGGCCGATGCCGATGAGGACCTACGGGACCTTCACTTCCACCATTTTCATACGGAGGGACCCTCACCCTACGGTTCACAGGAGTATGCGGGGAAATTCTTTGACCAGGGGTTCTTCGTGGGTCCCAATGTCCGTGCCGCCGTTGCCGCCGGTTGGGCCGATTACCTCCCCGCCAACCTCTTTGAATCCCAGCACATGTACCGCAGCGGGGCCCTTCCCTGCGATGTGGCCATGGTCCAGGTGTCCATGCCGGACAGCAGCGGCATGGTGTCCCTTGGAACGTCCGTGGACTGCTCCGTGGCAGCCCTGGAAGTTGCGGGGAAAAAGATAGCCGTGGTGAATCCCAACGTTCCATTTGCCTACGGAGACCTTGTGCCCATAAGCACCTTCGACTTCCTTGTAAGCGATGACACGCCCCTGATTACCAAGGATTATGTGCAGCCGTCCCCGCTGGACGCGCTCATAGGCCGCAACTGTGCCTTCCTGGTCCCGGACGGGGCCTGCATCCAGATGGGAATCGGAGCCCTTCCCAATGCCCTGGCTTCGCAGCTCCACAGCCACAAGAACCTGGGCCTGCATACGGAAATGTTTGCAGACGGAGTCCTGGAACTCATCCAGAAGGGAGTGATAAACGGGGCCTGCAAAAAGATAGACCGGGGAAAGGTGGTGGCCTCCTTCCTTCTGGGCTCCCAAAAAGTCTATGATTTCATAGACCACAATCCGGACGTTCTCATGCGGGATATCAAATACACCAACAATCCTTACATAATCGCTCAGAACCCCAAAGTGATATCCATTAATTCCGCCGTGGAGATAGACCTTACCGGCCAGGTGTGTGCCGATTCAATAGGCACCCGCATCTATTCCGGGACCGGCGGGCAGATGGATTTTGTCCGTGGGGCAAAGATGTCGGAGGGCGGCAAATCCATAATTGCCCTGTCCTCCAGGACGGCCAAGGGCGCCCCCAAGATTGTACCCGTCCTCAAGCCCGGTGCCGGAGTGGTTACCCCGCGGGCCGATGTCCAGTGGGTAGTCACGGAGCATGGTGCCGTGAATCTGTATGGCAAATCCCTCCAGGAGCGTGCACGCCTTCTCACCTCCATCGCCCATCCGGAAGACAGAGATGCCCTTTCCCGTGCTGCTTTTGAACGTTTTGGAAGGTTGATTTAATCCCTCTATACCAGTGACAGAGCGACTTCCATCATGTTGGTGAAGGTCTTTTGACGTTGTTCAGAGGTGGTGACTTCGCCGGTGATGATGTGGTCGGATACGGTGAGGATGCCAAGGGCACGGTTGCCGCTGCGGGCCGCATTCATGTAAAGGGCGGCCACTTCCATTTCCACTGCCAGCACGCCCATCTTGATCCATCCCTGGGTGTTGGGATTCTCGCGGTAGAAAAGGTCGGAGGAAACCACGTTGCCTACCTTATAATTGAAGCCCTTTTCCTCGCAGATCTCTGCCGCTTTCCTCAGGAGGTCGAAGTCTCCGATGGGGGCAAACATGCCGTCAAGCTGGTACTGATCGGCATAGTTGGAATCCGTACATGCACCCTGTGCCAGTACCAGGTCTCCTATATGCAGTTCCTTGCTGTACGCACCTGCACTTCCTACGCGGATAATGGTCTTTACCCCGTAAAAATGGTACAGTTCGTAGGTGTACAGGCCTATGGACGGCATTCCCATCCCGTGTCCCATCATGCTCACCCGCTTTCCCTTGTAGGTGCCGGTGAATCCCAGCATGCCGCGAACCTCGTTGAAGCAAACGGGATTTTCAAGGTATTTTTCCGCCATGAACTTTGCCCTCAGCGGGTCTCCTGCCATGATTACGGTTTCTGCAATGTCGCCGTATTTTGCTCCGATATGCGGAGTAGGTGTATTTTCTTTGCTCATATCTGGTTATTAGTTTAGGCTCACAAATTTAAGCAATTTTTTTTGGGGAATTTTACGTGGATATAGATAATGCACTGGACCAGGACGCAGAGGGCATAAACGCCGTCGGCGGTCCAGCATACGGCTATGCTGGATTTCATGGTGCCAATCACAATGGTGCAGTAAATGGCATAGATGATCAGTGCCAGTACATCTACCCGGAGGCAGACTTTTGTGTTCCCCGTACCGGCAACGGACTGGAGGTACACATTCCACGGCAGGGTGAGAACGGTGGTTGCGCACATCACCAGCAGCGTTGGAACCGCTCCCTGCACCAGTTTGGGGATGTCCGTGAACAGACTTATGACAAGATGCGGGATAATGGCGAAGATCGCCACTATCGGCACCATGGTGGCATAGCAGAGTATAAGTATCCTCCGGATAATGGGAACTACGCCCTCCGGGTGGCCCTCGCCGAGGATGTTGCTTACAAGCGATGCCGCAGTGGAGCCAAAGGCCGCCGAGAACACGAACGGTACTTCTGAAACGCTTCTGACTATATTGGCTATGGCCAGTTCTTCCTCTCCAAGATGTTCAATGAAGAGGAAGAACAGCAGCCATACGGATATGTTAAGGACATACTCCACCATAACCCAGGAGGCGGTGGAGAGTACGTCCCTGAGCTCTTTCCATACCGGTTTCGCGGGCTTGTGGAGGCCATATTTCCTGTCGGCGGCAAAAACCGTCCACACCAGGAAGAACAACATGGAAATGCCTTCCGCAATGGTGGATGCCAATGCCGCTCCCTGGATGCCCATAGCCGGCAGCCCAAAGTGGCCGAAGATGAGCACCCAGTCAAGCAGGATATTGCTTGCAACAAGCACTATGGAATTCCATGTGAGGCTGGAGGTTTCCCAGGTGCCCACGTAGAAAGCTCGGAAAAGAGCCGTCATAAAGGCAAACAACAGCCCGGGAATACGCCAGTTCACATATACGATAGCGGCTTCATACACGTTGTTGGAACTGATGATGGACTTGAGCAGCGGCGGGGACAGCAAATAGGAAATGCCGGAGGTTAAAACAGCCAGGGCCAGCAGAAACCAGACGCCCTGCCAGAAGACCCGGCCGATGGATTCAAAGCCGGTTTTGCCTTCATGAGCCTCTCCATGACGCCGTCCTATGATAATCTGGATTCCGATGGAGAATCCAAATCCTATCATATACAGGATGGTGAAATAGACGCCCGCAACGGCCGATGCCCCCAACTCAATCTCTCCCACGCGGCCCAGGAAGGCCGTGTCTGTCATTCCCAGCAGCTCCTCCATCACAAGGGCTATGATGATGGGGAACGTTATCTTCCAAATGGATTTGAAAGAATAACGTTCCGGGAGACGGTATGAAGCACTTGATGTCATTAGCTCTTCTTTCCGCAGCAATAAACTTCCTCGCCATCTACGATAGTGGCAATGATGTTTGCCTTCTCAATGTCTGCAAAATCGTCGTGCATGAGGTCACGGTCCAGGACTGCGAAGTTGGCCAGCTTGCCCAGGCTGATGGAACCCATCCTGTCCTCTTCGTGCCACATATAGGCTACATTGCACGTAAGAGTCTGCAGTGCCTCATATCGGCTGATGGCCTGGTCGATATTTCTGATAAACTCATCCGGATATGACGGCAATTTCTTCAAGACTCCCATGCAGAATGCCTGGATGGCGCTGAAGAAAGGTGACACAGGGAAGTCGGAATGGTTGGCAACCACACCGCCTCCATCCATGATGGATTTTACCGGATAGGCATTATTTGACTTCTCTTCGCCCACATACGCAACCTCCTGCGGGAAGCCGGCAGGGTGCTTGATTGCCCACATGATGCCGCATACGGCCATGATGTTATACTCGCCGATTCGTTTTATATCTTCCGGAGTTACTTCCTGCAGATGAGCAAGGGCGTTTCTCATATCGAAATCACCCACTTCGGCCTGTGCCTGGGCAAAAGCGTCAATCCATGCCCGGGTGGCTCCGTCGCCGATGGAATGGACGTGAACGTTCATCTTGTGCGCGGCGGCCGCCTTGACCAGCCGCACCATCTTGTCATGGTCATCAAATCTTCTTACACCCTTGTATCCCGGTTTGTCCACATAGTCGTCCAACATCCATGCGGTATGCCCCTCTACAACGCCGTCGGCAAAGACTTTGGCCCCGATCACCTTCACGTGCTTGCCATTGAACTCCTTGGCTTCACGGGCGATTCTGTCCATATCCTCCTCAGGGGTGTCGGTATTGTCATTGACGAAACTTCCGCAGTAGGAGTACAGTTTCAGTTTGCCTTCATCGTCCAGTTCCTTGTAGGCGCGGGGATCATGCTTGGTCAGAAGCT
The DNA here is from genome assembly GCA_017477335.1 of Bacteroidales bacterium. GTDB lineage: Bacteria > Bacteroidota > Bacteroidia > Bacteroidales > UBA932 > Cryptobacteroides. Next base: position 2,588 of record JAFUVY010000013.1, on the reverse strand, counting down.
GGTAACCGGCGTCATATACACCTGTATATCCGTTTGAAAACGCATATTGCTGGAAGCCCAGCAGTTCCTTCTTCGCTTGCTCCAGATCCGGCTCCACCCTCTTGACAAGGTCTATGGCGGGCTTTTCGGCCAGCAGACCGTTCGGCTTTCCGTTCTCATCTACGTGGATACATTCCGTTCCCCACTGCTTCACGGCGTCTTCATTGATGTCAAAGGCTTCCATGGCCTTGGTATTGACCCACATCATGTGACCGCTGCCGCTTTGGTTGATCATGGGCTTGTCCGGACATATCTCGTCCAATTGCTTGGCATTCAGTTGATACAGAAGGTCATCGGTCCATCCCGAACCCACATAGTGAGGCTTGTCCGGATTCTCTTCCACGTACTTCTTCAGAATGGCCAGGTAATCCTCCGGTGTCTTGCCTTGTGCCAGGTTGGCCCTGCCGAACATGATGTTGCCGGCAAATCCCGGATGACAATGCGCTTCCAGGAATCCCGGATAAATGGAATTGCTTCCATAATCCAGAACCACGGTATTCTCCCCCTTAAGCTTCAGGGCCGCCTCTTTGCTTCCGACATAGATGATTTTTTCATCGGCTACCGCAATGGCCTCAGCATAGGGTTTGAACGCATCCATGGTGATGACGTTACCAAGAATAATAGTCTTAGCTTTCATGTTTTTCAGTGTTGTTGATGTTTTCATTAATTCACCTTCTTGCCGGCAAAATAGACATCGGTGGGCATGTTGTAGCTGAAGCCCGCGTGCTCTGCCGTGAGGAGGTCATTGTCGAACACCAGGAAGTCGGCGTCCTTGCCGGCGGTGATGGAGCCCTTGACGGCCTCTACGCCCAGCTGTCTGGCACCGTTGATGGTGTAGCCAAGGAGCATCTGCTCAACGCTCATTCTCTGGTCCTCGGAAGGGAGAGCTTCACCTCTGGTAAAGGCGGGAGCGTTGGTCTTTTCCGTGATCTGGCGCGTCATGCCCACTTCCATGCCCAAAAACGGGTTCCAGACTTCAAAGGCAAAGACCACGTTGTCGCAGGACCAGGTTACCAGGGCGCCGCTGTCCCACAGCGTCTTGCAGCGGAACAGCTTGCGGGCACGCTCCTCACCCAGCCAGGAGGCCCATACCTTGTAGTTTCCGGCATGCCACCAGGGCGTAAAGTTAGCAATCACGCCCAGCTTGGCAAAACGGTCCAGGTCTGCGTCGTCCTGCACTTCCAGGTGAGCACAGGTAACCTTCATGGTAAACTTGTCCCCCAATTCCTTCCGTGCAATTTCCACTGCATCCAGTGCCACGCGGGAGGCGGCGGAGCCTACGGTGTGCATGTGAAGGTCCAGGCCTTCCGCGTTCAGTTTGACCATCAGGGCGGCGAGGTCCTCCTTGTTGAAGGCGGTGGCACCCTTCTCGGGAACATCCACGTAAGGGGTCACCATGGCGGCGGTGTGAATCTTCTGTGTTCCGTCCATGAAAATCTTCATGGTGTGGACCTTCAGGTGCTCCGTATTGAACTTCTCGCGGAAGCGCTTCAGCTCCTTGAGGCCTTCCTCTGCCTGCCAGTTTGCCGCAATCACGTAGCAGCCGTCAACATAGACCGGCAGTTTGCCTTCCTGGTCCATCTTCTTGAGGCGGTCGTACACCTTCTCGTGGAACTCGTTGAACCCGGGGATGCCGGCGTCAAAAACGGCCGATACGCCATGGCTCGTGGAGAAATCAATCCACGCCTGGAGCGCGGCGTCAATCTGCTCGTCGCTCAGGTCCATGGAACCGTCCAGGATAATGCGAACCTCGGCAGAGCCTTCAATGATATAGCCGGTCAACTTGCCGTCCTTGCGCTCATATACGCTGAGTCCGGGCACGGGGTCCGGCGTTTCGTCGGTGATGCCGTGGCGCCTCAGCACCCGGGAGTTCACCCACACGCTGTGGAATTCCGCTTCCTGTATCTGCATCTCGGCATCCGGGCAGATGGCGTCAAGGTCTTCTTTGGTGAGAGTCTCGCCATTCAGACACTTTTTCTCCAGAATAAACCGATAGCACTTCCGGCCGGGATTCTTGCCGATATAGTCCGACATGTAGTCCAGGGCCTCCTGCTTGCCGTTGCAGGCAAAGCGTTCGCTCTCCTCCGCATAGGCGAATCCCACGGGCAGGGTCACATGCACATGGTTGTCAAAGATACCGGGCATGATGAACTTGCCCCCCAGGTCGGTCACTTCGCCTTCATAGGCCGAAAGGCCTGCCTCGTCGCCTACATAGACGAATTTTCCGTCTTTCACTACCAAAGCCGTGGCCTTGGGCTGGTTTTTGTCCGCTGTAAAGATTTTGGCGTTCTTGATGATTTTGTCTGCTTTCATGGTATATTCTTTTTAGTTTTGATTTACTGTTGATTGGCTTTATTCATTATTTGCGCTCTGCGATGACACTCAAAAGGTAGCGGGGCGTGAAGTAATTGTCCATAAACTGGTAATAGCCTACCAGCGGGAGCACGGCTTTGTACTGATCGGCCAACAAGCCTTTTTCAATATGCATATCCCCCGGTCCGGCGATGTTCAGAACGTTCTGGTCGTCGGCCGAGTATGCCTTCCATTCT
>JAFUVY010000012.1 GCA_017477335.1 Bacteroidales bacterium | reverse complement strand
TTGTCCATAAACTGGTAATAGCCTACCAGCGGGAGCACGGCTTTGTACTGATCGGCCAACAAGCCTTTTTCAATATGCATATCCCCCGGTCCGGCGATGTTCAGAACGTTCTGGTCGTCGGCCGAGTATGCCTTCCATTCTACCTTGTCTGTGGAAGGATTGCCGCAGCGGGCGAAATTGGTCCACATCTGCTGAACGGTCGAGAAGATTTCATCAGAGATATTCGTTCCATTGAAGGGACTGTCCGTTCCGACGCAGCGAAGGCCGAACACGAAAATGAGTTCCACGGAATGCGCAGCTCCCACATCCGCATTGCTGCCGGGATAGGACCAATAGTAGCAGAAGGTCTTGTTGAATGCGCTCTGCACGTCCAACTGCTGAAGCATAGGGACCCGGAACATAAGTTCATCAATGAACTCTGTCTCAATGAGTCCCGGCTCCTGGAACCGGCAGACGCGCTGGAATTCCTCGTAATACTTCCTGTCCTCTTCCTTCAGGCAAGGGGCGGCGGCACCCACGGCACGCCTGGCGAATGTTTTTTGCTCTTCCAAGGTCAGACTGGGGCCCTCTCCCATAAACAGCCTGGCTTCGTCGGCCGTGCTGCCTGCCATGATGGATATGTGCTTTGCATAGCCTTTCCGGTACAGCTCGATGGGAGCCTCGGGGAGCACCTCGGTTCCGTAGTAGGGGCAGGATGTAAACTGGCCGACCGCGTTGACATACGCCTCCTGGAGTTTCTCTTCGGACAGTGCCATAATCTGGTCCATCGTCTTGCAGCCGGTGTACTCCAGCAGCGCCTTGGTCTTTCCCTGCGCGGATTCGCAGCTGACCGGGAAGGCCAGGGTTGTTGAGCCGCTTTGGGCGATGACCTTCTGGAAATACCGGTTCGCCTCCTTCATGACAGGCAGGATGGAGACGGAACCGCCGCCGGCGCTTTGCCCGAAAATAGTCACGTTGTCGGGATCTCCGCCGAAAGCGGCGATATTCTCGTGCACCCACCTGAGCGCCATCGCCTGGTCCAGCAGGCCGTTGCAGGGCGCCGACTTGAAGTTTTCTCCGCCGGGCACCGACGAGAAGTCCATAAAACCGTACATATTCAGGCGGTAGTTGATGGTCACCATAATGATGTCACTATGAACCTGGACCAGGTTGGCTCCGCTGTAGGAGGCTTGCGAACCCGAACCGACGACGTATGCTCCGCCGTGGATCCAAACCATCACCGGCTTCTTCTTGGTAGTGTCGTCGGTGTTGACCCAGATGTTCAGATAGAGGCAGTCCTCTGAGCACAGTTTCTGCACACAATCCGGATAGCCGGTCCCGCCGAAAGAATTTTTCCCGTAGTACTTGGCCTCGAAGACCCCTTCGCCCGCATCCACGTATTCCGGCGCCTTGAAGCGGCGCTCGCCCACGGGCGGCTTCGCGTAGGGGATGCCCAGCCACGACGCCACTCCATACTCCTCGGTTCCGACGAAGGTGCCGTTTACGCACTTCACGGCATGGGCCTTGTCGTAGTCTCCCGTAATTTCGCGGTTCAAACACTCGTACTGTTCAAAACGGATTAAATCCTTGAATTCCCTTTTCATACTATCCTTTTTTTATTATTTAACAAACCCGCTTGGACGACCCGTTCCCAAGGCGCTCCGCCCAGGACATCATCAGGTCTTCCCGCCTTCCGAAAATATCCTTCTGCATGCCGATGGCATCGTCGAAGACCATCGTCTGGCGGTCATCACCGGAGAACTTCTTCCACTCGTACTTGTCGGTGGAGGGGTTGCCCGTCCGGGCGAAGTTGGTCCACATCTGTTTGGCGACGTGGCGGAATTCGCAGTCTTCGGTCGAAACAATCTCTCCACTTCCCATCGGGTCCGGTATGCACGTGTCAAACAAGTACGGAATCTCGCACGCGTGTATTGCGCCAAGCTGGGGAGTTGTCACCGGCTTCTTGATGAAGTACATGTAGGTGTTGCCGCCCGCGGAAGCATGCCTGATGGCCATATTGGTGTTGCCGGCGCGGAAGTTCATGTCGTTGCAGTATTGCTCCAGCCGGCGCAGCTCGCTTTCGCCACTGAGCGTAGCCATAAACGCGTCGTACATGGCCTTCTCCTGGTCATTGAGCAGCGCACGGTCCCGCTTCGCAATCCACCTCAGCGTATCCGCGTAGCCTTCCTCGCCGCCTTCGGACGGGATGAAGTACCTGATTTCGTCCAGGTTGGAACCAATCAACATATCCACCTTGGCCCTCTTCTCGTCTCCCCACATCCCATACATGTCCGCCCGGTCCTCGGGCAGCGTGACGCCGTCCAGAAGCGGGAAGTTGGCCGCTCCCAAAAGGCAGTTCTTGTCAATTAAAGCCGCCTTCAGATAAACGTCCACAAGCTCCTGTGTGGTGAGGGCCATCAGCTCGTCCATGGTCTGGCAGCCCGTAGCGGCCAGGAAGTTCTGCGTAACATGGATGCCGTGCTCCATGGTGTCGCAGTAAGCGATATTGGCGCTCTGGGCGATGATTCTCTTGAAAAGCCCCTCGCTTCCGTCGATGAGCGGGAGGAAGGTGACGCTGGCCGAGCCTGCCGACTCGCCGAAAATGGTCACGTTGCCGGGGTCTCCGCCGAAGCCGGCGATGTTTTTCTGTATCCATCGGAGGGCCTCAAGCTGGTCCAGCAGGCCCAGGTTGCCGGCCTCCTTGAAGTTCTCTCCGCCGGGAACCCGCTCGAAGTTCATGAATCCCAGGAAACCAAGCCGGTAGTCGATGGACACGAACAGGATGTCAGGATACTGCTTGGCGAACTTGGTAAGGTCATAGAGGGGCGAGGCCTGGGATTCGGCGCAGAAGCCGCCTCCGTGAATCCATACCATGACCGCTTTGCCGCCGTCCGTGCATCCGGTATTGGAATATATGTTAAGCACCAGGCAGTCCTCGCCGAACTCCGCCGTTCCCATCGAGTCGTTCACGGGGCCGATGGGAACATGGCCGGGCTTTGTGGCATCGTACACGCCGTCATCGTCTGCGGCGGGGAGTGCCTTCTGCCAACGAAGCTTTCCCAGTGGCTGGGTAGCATAAGGGATGCCCTTCCAAATAATCAGTTCGTCTGTCTCTTGGCCCACGAAGGTTCCGTTGTTGCACTTGACTGCTTTCTTGATTTCTTGTTTCATCTTCGGTTGTATTGTGTTGTCTGTATAAATTCCTTTTGAGAACTTTCTGCAAAATACAAAAAAATTCTCGGACTTGCAACTTTATCAGTGTCTTGCTATATTTGATGCATGAAACGCTTCATTTCTTTGTTAACCGCCGTTTTATTGGCGAGCACAGTACTGTGTGCACAGGAGAGAGTCCCGTTATGGCCAAAGGGCAAGATGCCGTCTGTGCAGTCTCATCAGATAGCCGCAATGACAAACGAGTCCGAGTCTCCGGGGTTCAATCCTGACAAGCACCGTATTCCCTATTTGGAATGGTATGAGAAACCGGGAAATCCCAGCGGAGCCTGCATGATACTCATATCGGGAGGCGCTTACAACAGCTGTTGCGACGTCAAGCTCATTGAGAAGTGGCACAGGGAGCTCACCAAACTTGGCGTCCAGTGCGTCAACTTTGTTTATCGCACTCCCCGTCCCGTGGGCCTTCCAATCTACCAATCGGCCTGGGAAGATGGCCAGCGGGCCGTAAGGATGGTTCGCCGGGAGGCGGCTGTGCGGGGCTTCGATCCGGAGAAAATCGGGGTGATATCCATGTCGGCAGGCTCCCACCTGGCACTTTTGCTGGCTACCAGTTCCCAGACGCCGGCCTATACTCCCATAGACAAGGTGGACGATATCCCGTGCCATATCAACTGGGCGGTTGTGAATGCTCCGGCCTATGCCACTACGGATGGAGAAACCGGTACCCGGGCCACCATGGAAGGCTATGGACCGGGCGTTCAGCTCAGTAAAGTATTTCGTTTTGACGAAAAGACCTGCCCCATGAGCCTGCATCACGGGGAACTAGATCCATATACTCCTACCGGCTCCACGCTGGTGTACCGGCAGCTTAGAAGGATGGGTATCCCGGCCGAGCTGCACCTGTACCCGGATAAGGGGCACGGTGCCTTCGGCTTCGAGCGGGGAGTGGAATTCATGACGCAGATGGGCTTCCTGGGCCCTTTGCAGCCGGGTGTGGATATTGCCATGCGGTACACGAAGGATGATGACCGCAGTGAGTATATAAAGGAAGACATCTGGCCGGAAGGCAAGATGCCGTCCGTGCAGGAAAACCAGGGCACGCCCTACATCGAGTGGCATTTTCCCAAGGAGCGTAAGACAAGTGCTATTCAGATTATCTATTCCGGCGGAGCGTATAAAAGAAACGGCACGGACAGTTTTGAGGTTGCCCCCGCTCGCCGATACCTCAATTCCAAAGGCATCACAGTTGTTACCTTGCGTTACCGCACGCCCCGCCCGGAGGGCCTGGCCAAGCACATTTCGGCCTGGCAGGATTTACAGCGGACAGTGCGTGTCGTCCGCAGCAAGGCGGCAGATTATGGCCTGGACCCCAACCGCATCGGGATTATGGGAGCATCGGCCGGCGGACATCTTACCCTCATGGGCGTAACCTCCTCCAGGCACCGCTCCTACCTGCCCGTTGACGGCATAGACAAGCTGCCTTGCAACGTGCAGTGGGGTATAGGAATCTATCCCGCCTATGTCCTTACCGACGGCCTGGAAGAAAAGAACGTCGACGGCGGAAATGAAGATTCCGCCGTGCTGGCACCCGAGTTCAGCTTTGACCTGGATACGGCTCCCATGCTTTTGATTCACGGAGATGCCGACGGCTGGGCTGCCATGAACTCCGTGAAAGTATGGGAGAAACTGCGTGCCATGGGAATATCGGCCGAACTCCACACGCTGGCCCTGCGTCCCCACTGCTTCATGCTGAAGGCTTCCCCCGGCACCGGCAGCTACACCTACCTGGATCGCATTGCGGAATTTTTGGGAATTGTGGCGTCCGGGGACTGATAATCAGTTCAGGCGAATCATTGTCGTCACTACCATGCCGGCGTTGTTTTGGCCGCTCACTGTGCCTTTTATCTTGCCACGGTCGGCCCCCGTTACGGAGGCGTAGAAGTCAAGCTTGCTGCCGTCTGACATTTGGGCCTTGAATTGAAGGGTGAGGGAGGCTGCCTCAAAGCGGTCCAACCTGAGGGTGCCGGGGACAATCCTGCCCTGGAATTCCGAAGCCTCGCTCCAGTCAAGTGCCACATACTCGGCTGCATCTTTAGAAAGGTCGCATTCCCAGAATCCGGCGGTGCCGTCCATGGTGTAACCTACGCCGTCCACATAATCAACCTCCGCTACCGGGTAGTGTTCCGGCAGGCTGCGGGAGGTAACGGTCCCGGCCTTGGGATCAAAGGTGTTTATCTGCGAACCGCCGGCCCCGTTTCCTCCCCACCAGGTGAGGGTTTCCGTGCCGGAAACACTGTTACTCGGCAGATGGGAGCCTTCAACCGTCAAGATGAGGCTTCCGCGGCTGACGGAGCTGCCGCTTATGTCAAGGTTGTAGAAATTGGTGAATTCCGCTTCTCCGTCAGGATATCTCTGTCCGTCCTTGTCCTCCCAATAGCGGGTTTCCGTTACCTGCTCCACAAGATAGAGTTTCTTTGCGATGGAGACCAGCGTAACCTGCTTCCCGCTTTCTCCCTGCATGAGGACGGGCTGGAAAGAAGGCGGTGCAACGATGCCGAAAGGCCAGGCACCGTCATATTGGAACTGCACCCCAAGGTAGCCGTCGGCCGGCCAGATGCCGCCGCAGCCTATGTTGTCGCCAAGGAGATTCACGGCGTCCAGGGTGTTACCCTTGTCTTCAAGCCTGTAGAGAGTAGGCCTTGTGGGCGCGTCATTCCCTCCGGTCCACCCCCATGTCTTTACATAGAGGTCTTTACCCATCTGGTGGAACCAGCCGTTGAGGAAGGTGGGCTGCTTGAAGCCGTCGTCCATCCCGTCCGGGGCACCGGCTTCAAGCGTCCATTCGAACAGGGCGCCGTCGCTTTTGCGGACCAGGTAATGGGCACCGTGGCGGTCATGGTACGAGTCGTGGAACTCGTTGATGATTTTACTGAGGGCATGTCTTGCAGGTCCTTGGGGTATGGTGCCGTTCGACCACCCGTCCTTTACGTCCAGGAAGCAGTTGGCAAGCCATATCCAGCCCTCGCCAACAGGGAAAATGAATCCGGGAGAAATAATGAGCTCAGCCTTGATGGTTTCCGCCACCTCGCCTTCCGCGCCTTCTATATCCACATTATAGCTGACCTGTACCAGAGTTCCGTCTTCGGATACGGAATACAGGGCTTTCGGGCCGATGGTTATGTCCCCTTCGGCCTTGGTGGCGGTGACTTCGCCCTGTGCCAGGGCAAGCATGCCGCTTCCGCTGATGTTCGCTTTGCGGAAAGTGACTTTGGTATTGGACCCGAAGTAGTCCTTTCCACATGAGACAAATGCCAGGGCCAATACAAATAACAGAGAAGCAATTCGTTTCATAAACATGCGTGTTTTTTGCAAAGGTAAACCGCCTGCAATTATGCCCTGTGGTGGATTTCACCACAAGCCCGCTATTTCTTCCCCCTAACTTTGCAAATTAATTAACAAAGACTGATTAAATATTATATATTTGTTGAAGATGAGACTTGTCTCCTTCATACTTTGCCTTTTGCTGTCGTGGAGCTTCTGCTCTGCACAGGGACGATTTGTGAATTACGGCAGTGCCGAAGGGCTTCCTTCCTCCAGCGTCTATACCATTGCACAGGATGCCGACGGACTCCTTTGGGTGGGCACTCGGAACGGCCTGTGCCGCTTTGACGGTGTGAGATTTGAGACCTGGAAGGAGTTCGGGAGGGTGAATGCACTTGCGGTGGACATGGAAAGCAGAGTGTGGGTGGGGACGGAGAAGGAGATCCGGGTTATAGTTTCTTCGCCTGCGGCTCACAGTTACATGGCGGAAGGCGGGCCGGTGCGGGCTCTGCATACGGATTCGGATGGATATGTATGGGCGATGGTTGGCGACACGCTGCTGCTTAAGCTGTCATATCACGACGGCATCCGTGAAGAGGCCCGTTGCCGCTATGACAAGCGGGACCACGAGGGGGATTATCCCTATTTCCAGATATTTGAGGCTTCCGACGGGAAACTCTATCCGGCAGGCCGGCTGGTCCGCTGCCACTATGTAGAGGATCGGCAGAGCCCGGAGGCCGTACATCCTTTAGGCGAAGGCGGCTTCTGCGTTGGCAGTTATGCCGAGGCCGGAGGCCGGTTATATGCCTTTGACGACCATACGTCCACACTGTATTCTATGGAAGGCCGTTCGCTAATCTCCATCGGCCGGCTTCCCGTAGCCCATGCCAGGCTTATCAAGGACAGCAAGGACCGTTTGTGGGCTGCGGGCTCTTACGGGCTTTCCCTTGTCAACGTTGGCTCGCCGGCAAACTCTCCCGTATATAAACCCGCCTCCGGAGAGCTCTACTGCATTTTTGAGGACCGTCAGGGCAATATCTGGGTGGGCGGAGACAATGGCCTTTCGGCCCTTTGCCCGGAAATGCAATTGGTTCAAGTCTTGTCCGACGCCAATGTCACGGCCATCCTTCAGTCCCGTGACGGCAAAATGTGGATAGGAAAGGCAGAAGACAGAATCTCCAGCCTGTATCAGGACAGCGAGGGAACCGTTTATGTCGGACTCTGGAACAATACCGGCTGGGAGGTTTGGAAAAGTGGCCGGATGCATAAGGACAGACTCTCGGGTCCTACGCCCCGGGAGCAGTGGCCATCGGCCTCAAAAAGCTTTGACGGGGCCAACTGGATTTCTGATTTCCTGGAAGACAGCCGTGGCCATTTCTGGGTGGTCACATGGGAAGGCGTGGGCCTCAACGAGTGGGACCGGAAAGCCGGAAAGGCACTGCCCGCCCGCTGGCTGAGCCCTTTCCGATATCCCTCTCCTCAGAGGGATTCCAATATCTACCTGAGTTCCCGCCTGGGCAGCCGTCTCATTGAGGACCGGCAAGGCAATCTGGTCTATGCCACCACACAGGCGGGCCTGAATGTCATAGACGTTGAAACAGGCCTCGTAACCAAATACTACAGGAGCAATTCCTCCATCCCGGACGATTATGTGACCGACCTCTGTCTTACTCCGGACGGAACCGTGTGGACCGCCACCCGTGCCGGGCTGTGGAGCATTTCCGGCAGGCATTACCTGGACGGGATGCCGGTGCAGTCCGTTGAGGCCGATGATTCCGGCCGCCTGTGGGCCGGAACGGAAGACGGCCTGTATTTCATCGACACCGACGGCAGTACGGGCAGGGCCGGGAAGGCTCTGGGTTTCCCGTCCGACATTTACGGAGAGCATGTTTCATGCAAACTCTCCGGTGGCCGCCTGGCTTTTGGCGGTCCTGACGGGGCGGCGGTTTTCCATCCGGACAGCCTGCTGTCCATCAGGGCGGAAGACAATCTGCCCCTTGCCCGGCTGGTGCAGCACCGCTACCGCCTGAACGGGGGGCAGTGGACGGACGGGAGTTTCTCCGGCATGTCGGAAAATATCGTTCCCGGACGTTACATGCTGGAAGAGCAGATGACGGATGTTTTCGGCCGATGGGAGCATGGGAAGGCCTCCTCGCGTGTGATTCGCGTGCGGCCGCCGCTGCTGCTCCGCTGGCCTTTCATGCTGCTGTATCTGTTTCTTTCCGGTGCCGCCGTATGGCTCTTCGTCCGCTTCAGGGAGAACCGCCAGCGGACCAGGCTGCTGCAGGAAGAACTGGACACCCGCAACCGTTTCTTCGGCATCATATCCCACGACCTTAGAAGCCCGGTTGCCGGGATCAAGACACTGTCGGCCTCACTGGAAGGTGCCTCCGAGCCTCAGTTGCGCGAAGGCGTGAAGACCATCGGCAACGCGGCCGAGCGCACATCGGCCCTGCTGGAGAATCTGCTGATGTGGTCAGTGATGCAAAGGGATGTGCTCCGGCCTGTGATGCGGGAAGTGCCGCTCAAAAACATTGTCTCGGAGGCGGCCGGTACCATGCCGGTAATGGTAGCTATCCCCGAAGGGCTCATGGTACGGACAGACCCCAACATGCTTGCCACCTGCATCCGCAACCTTGTGGACAACGCCGTGCGGTATTCCCCTGATTATGTCCGTGTGGAGGCATCGGGGGAACGCATAGTCATCATCGACCACGGCCCGGGGATGGACGGCGAGACCTTGCGCACCCTTGAGCAGCACGGCCACCTGGGCCTCGCCATAACCAAAGAACTGCTCTCCAAGATGGGCGGAAGCCTGTCGGCCCGGAACCTGCCGGAAGGAGGCTGTGAAGTAACAATTCGCTTATGATAAACGCACTGCTCGTAGAAGACTCAACCGTATTTGCTATGGGTCTAAAGATGGCCCTGGAAGGCCGAAATGATATATCTCTATCCCATCACGTCCTTACGTCCGGAGCGGCCGTGGCCTATCTCAACAGTCATCCGGAGGTGGATGTCGTCATCGTGGACATTACCCTGGAGCAGCAGACAGACGGACTCACTCTGCTGGGAATCCTGCGTGAAGCCTTCCCCCACGTGGCCTCTCTGGTGCTTTCTCATTACAAGAATCCTGCATATATCATCCAGTCAATTACTTACGGGGCCAAAGGTTATCTTGCCAAAGATTCTGCTCCTGAGGAGATTGCCCAGGCCGTACTGAAGGCTTTTGACGGTAACTGCGTATTCTTTGGCGAAACTATTTCCGAGAAGGAAATAAGTAAAATCTTCGGCGGGAAGGCCCTTTTGGAAGCCCGTCGGCCTCAAGAACTCTCTCCCAAGGAACTGGAGGTTCTCCAACTTGTCACCTCCGGCTACAGCAACTCCCAGATTGCCTCGGCCCTTGGCGTTGCCACCACCACGGTGGACAGCTACAAGGAACGCATCAAGAATAAATTCGGCTTGGACAGCCTTGTGGAATGCGTCGCCCACGCCGTCGCACAGGAAATGGTGTCGGTAAAGTAAATCGCACGTAAAAAAAAAGATGTAAATTTGCAGCATGATAGAAAGCAAGTATCAGCAAATCAACCTTGAAGATTATGTCCAGAGCGGAGAGGGCGGTCAGGCCCTCACCTATACCCGGAAGGATGGCACCGCTCTGGCAAAAATGTTCCTTTACGGGCTGGGTTCGGAAACGGTTGAACGTGAGTTCCTTATTTCCAGGGCCGTGTATGAGGCGGGCATTCCCTGTCCCGAACCCGTCCGCCTGATAACGGACGGAGAACATTTCGGGGCCGAATACGAGGTCATCGCAAACAAGCGTTCTTACACCCGCATCATTTCTGAGGAGCCGGAGCAGCTGGAACCCCTTACCCTCAAATTCGTCAAACTGGGCAAGAAACTGCATTCAACGCCTGCCAATACGGATGTGTTCCCCGACATGAAGGATGTTATCCGGCCCTGGCTCGAGAAATCCACCTGCCTGTCCGATCCGCTTCGCGGGCGGCTTTTGAGTGCCCTGGACAGCATTCCTTCCTCCAAGACCTGCCTCCATGGAGACTTCCATATCGGCAATATCATCACCAATGGGGAAAAGGATTACTGGATAGACCTGGGCGACTTTGCCTATGGCGTTCCGGAGTGGGACTTGTCCATGAATTTTTACCTGGCCAATTATATCCCTTCCGAGTACATGGACCAACTGTTCCATCTTGACAATGCGACGTTCCGGAAACACTGGAACCTTCTGGTAAGGACGTATTACGGCATCCGGACAGAACAGGAGCAGCGCGTCTATGAGAAGAACTTGCTTAAATTCACCGCTCTTAAATATGCCTACAATGTCTGCAAACGCCACAATGGACAAGGAGAGCCCAACCCGAGAACGGAAGAGTTGGCCCTGGCTTTCCTGGATGGAAAGGCTCCCGGATATTTTGAATAAAAAACAATGATGAGCCATGAAACATTTTTTAAGCATTTTGATTCCTGTTATGATGTTGTCGGCCTGTTCCCGTTCTGCGGCTCCCCAAGATAGGACCATCTCTTTTGAAGGGATTGAAAACGCCCGTGAACTGGGCGGGCTCGTGATGCAGGATGGCCGTGCCGTCCGTCCCGGAAAACTGGTCCGCTCCGGAGAACTTTCCAAGGCCAGCGACAGCGATGTCGCCATCTTGAAAAACCGTTTTGCCCTGACCGATATCTTCGATTTCCGCTTTGAAGGGGAGCGCAGCAGCAAACCGGACCGGGCGATAGATGGCGTCACCAACACTTGGCTCTCCACCCTTCCGCAGACTTTCATCGCCGGTTTCTCGTCCGGCCGGGCCGACAGTACCGCGGTGCAGTCGGCCAACCTCCTGGAAGCCCTGTCCTCCTATGCTTTTCACCCCAAGGCCCAGGAAATGGCCCAGAAGCTTTATCCGGCCATTGTGATGGACACTACCTCGCAGAAGCGCTACGGGGAATTTCTCCGCGGCGTCCTGAAGGCCGAGGGCGGCGCGCTCTGGCATTGTTCCCAGGGCAAGGACCGTTGCGGATGGGGTTCGGCCTTTGTTCTGGCCGCTTTGGGCGCCAGCCGGCAAACCATCGTGGAGGACTTCGCCCTGTCCAATGTCTCCTATGCTCCGGCCATAGAAGCCTTGTCGGCCAAAATCGTGGAAAAAGGCGGCGGTGAGGCCGAACTGGGCTTCATCCGCGCCATGATCGGCGTGAATGTGGAGAATTTCGAGCACACGCTGGACCTGATCGACGCGCAGTACGGTTCCATGCAGGCCTATCTGGAAAAGGCCCTCGGCTTTACGGCCGAAGAGCAGGAAGGCTTGAGGCGGAAGTATTTAAAATAAAGGGTCCCTCTGTGCTTTGTCTGTCCCTGGGCGGGTATGGCCATATCGGGGATTACCGTGAGTTGAAATAAATCCTTCCGAAAGATTGTCCTTCATAATTCTTTGAAACGGCTAGTCGGCCGATCTTTACTGCGGGATATGACTTCCTGCGCTTTGCGTTGGGAATTTCCCTGGAAAGCCGATTCCATACAGTTCTGTTTGAAAGATCCCTTTCAACTTTGTCATTAAGCAAAGAAAAGTATGCTACCGTCTTTCCGGCGGCATCATCCTCAAAAACGTATGTCTCAGCTAGCAATTCCAGGGCGTGATGCTTTGCATTGGGGATATTGGCATCCTCTTCCATAAGGAAGTCGTTCAATAGCTCAACCCTGCAATCAAAAGGCTTTACCGGCCCAGCGTGTGGGTCGAATTTCTTCAGAGTAATCGCCATATGCTAGAATGTAGCGATACTCTTACACCATTCGTAGTCTTTTTGTGCCTGCGCCTTCTCCTCCTCGGAAACCGGCACGACATTGTGCACCGCCTTCTCAAAACGGTATGCATCTTCTCCGGTAAGTACCGGGGTCTCTTTAATCGGTTTCGCCATAACACTCTTATATTTCTGCCACAAAGATATAAAAAGAAAAGAAAAACCATCACTCTTTCATGACTACTTCCAAATATTTAAAGACAAATCACGGCTCCTTATCAAGGTGTGACCGTAACCGTCCACTTCTCCGCAGCCCCTCATAGAACGCCTCCCAGGGCCGATTCTTCGCTGCCGCGACTGAGCCGCTACCACCCGAAACAATTCCTAAGAATCCACCACAACAATATGACTGCAGGAATAACCCAGGATAAAACCGGATTTCGACTTGCGAAATAGAGTTTCGGGTATTTAAAACGGAGTGTATCCGCAATCAGTAAGAACAATATGATCGGGATGAATACTACAAGACATGCATTGTATTGAAAGGCTGCACCAACTCGCAGGTGAAGAAGTTGATGTAACGCTCTTTGTGACCCACAGCCTGGGCATTTTAATCCGGTTGCCCAATAAAAAGGGCATTTAGGGAAGAATGTGGTTTCGGGGTCGAATTTAGCATATACATAAATAGCAAAGAAGGCGGCAATAACAATAAGTACTATGCCAACCTTCTTTACTATTGTAGTCATAATCGTTAGATTACAAATCTGCGAGTGCTCCAATCGCGGCCAGAATGATAAGAGCTATAAAATAAATGATTATAGCTATAATACAATACTTCGGTAAATTTTAATGTTTAGGAGCCGCAAGGCGGCAGGCTAAACGAAAACATACAGTTTAACAACAAAAGTTCATTGAAAACACTGTCAATAACGACCGCTCAGAAGGCTGCTGAGAGTGGGTGCAAATGC
>JAFUVY010000024.1 GCA_017477335.1 Bacteroidales bacterium | reverse complement strand
TTGCGGTAACTTTCGTTTCCCTAAAATGCCGTAGAATGCCATAAAATGCCATCGGGCACGGTCTGTAAAAACCGTACCCGATGCGCTTAAATTGCTTATTTTCAGGTAGTTAAGCCCCTAGTATTCTTCCTCATTCCACATGAAGTCCTCTTTGGTGGGGTAGTCAGGCCAGATGTCTTCGATGGATTCGTAGATTTCGCCGTCGTCCTCGAGTTCTTCGAGGTTTTCAATTACTTCGTCGGGAGCGCAGGTGCGGGTGGCGTAGTCAATGAGTTCTTCTTTGGTCGCAGGCCATGGTGCATCGTCCAGATTGCTTGCAAGTTCAAGTGTCCAAAACATATTCGATATGGTTTTTAATTCTTAACTATCAACAATTTACCCGGCGCCCTTGGCAACGGGGCTGCAAATATAAGAAAAGATTTATATTTAAAGAATTTTTTACTTAATTTTGCACTCCTTTTTTGAGAAGAAGATTATGGCTTACAGAAAAATAGAAGAATACGACGCAGCGACTACCACGGAAATTGCCGCCCATATCAAGGAAATACTGAGGCTCCTCGGCGAGGACCCGGAGCGTGAGGGCCTCCTCAAAACGCCCGAGCGCGTAGCCAAGGCCATGCAGTTCCTTACCCAGGGCTACTTCCAGGACGGCAAGGTAATTGTCCAAAGCGCCCTGTTCCAGGAGCCTTACAACCACATGGTCATTGTCAAGGACATTGAACTGTTCTCCCTCTGTGAGCATCACATGCTTCCTTTCATCGGCAAGGCCCACGTGGCATACATCCCCAAGGGGCAGATTACCGGACTTAGCAAGATAGCCCGCGTGGTGGAAACCTACGCCCGCCGCCTGCAGGTTCAGGAAAGGCTCACCGAGCAAATCCGCGACAGCATCCAGGATGCCCTGAATCCCCTTGGCGTTGCAGTTGTGATAGAAGCAATGCACACCTGCATGTCCATGCGAGGTGTGCAAAAGTCAAACGCCGTCACAACCACATCGGCCTTTTCCGGCATATTCCTGAAGAGCGACAAAACCCGTAACGAGTTCCTCCAGCTTATTGGCAAGTAGAGGCCAGCACCTTCTGGCTGCGGGCAATGAACTCTGCAAGGGCTTTACCCTTTAACATACCGTTCCCGAGCAGTGCCAGGTCCACTATCTGGTGCAGAAGGTCGTTGCCGGCGGCGAAGGCCTCCACATCGGCCCTGTGCGCCTTCCTGACCGCATCACGCGCATCACGCGCCTTGGTCTTTTCCTCCTCGCTGGCATCCTTGCCGGCTTCCGGAGGGAGTTCTCCCTGAGGGGCGACATCGGCCTGCTTGGAAGCCCAGATTTTTGCCACCATGGGGTTCTCCAGATTCACGGTTATATTGTAGCTTTCCGGCATGCTGCCATAGAAATTCATACCTCCGCCCAGGGCGCTCATCTCGCGATAACGGCGCATGAATTCGTTCTGGGTGATGAGGATGGGAGCGGCGTCGGCACCAAGGTTCTCCCCTACCACATAATAGTCGTTACCCTCCGGCAGAACGGCTTTGAAGAGGTTCTCCAGGTCGTAACGCTGGTCCTCGCTCATCTCCGGCTTCACCCTGTCTTCCTTGGGAATAAGGTTCTCCACGGCGTCGGAATCCACGCGGGCAAAGCGGGTGTCCGTGAGCTTCTGCTCCAGCAGGTTCACATAGTGGGAATCCAGTTCGCAGTCCATAAGGAGGACGTCGTAGCCCTTTTCCTTTGCGGCCGATATATACGTGTACTGGTCCTCCACCGAGGTGGCGTAAAGGTACACCAGCTTTTTGTCCTTGTCCGTCTGGGCCTGTGCAACCGCCTCCTTGTACTCGTCAAAGCTGAAGTACTTGCCGTCCGTATTCTTGAGAAGCGCAAACTTGAGGGCCCTCTCGCAGAACTTTTCGTCGGAGAGCATGCCGTACTCTATGAAGAGCTTGAGGTTGTCCCACTTGCTTTCCAGGGATTCACGCTCTTCCTTGAAGATGTTCTCCAGCCTGTCCGCCACCTTCTTGGTGATGTAGGTGGAGATTTTCTTGACGGATGCGTCGCTCTGCAGGTAGCTGCGGCTCACGTTAAGCGGAATGTCCGGGGAATCGATAACACCGTGAAGCAGCGTCATGAAGTCCGGGACGATATTGTCCACATGGTCCGTCACGAACATCTGGTTGCAGTAGAGGGAAATCTTGTTACGTTCCACCGCCACCCTGTCCTTGAGCTTGGGGAAGTAGAGGATGCCGGTAAGGTTGAAGGGGTAATCCACGTTAAGGTGAATCCAGAACAGGGGCTCCTCGTTCATCGGGAACAGAGTGCGGTAGAAGGAGAGGTAATCCTCGTCCTTAAGTTCGCTGGGAGCCTTGGTCCAAAGCGGCTCCACGGAATTTATCACATTGTCCTCCTCCGTATCGACGTACTTGCCGTCTTTCCATTCCTGTTTCTTTCCAAAGACGATGGGAACGGGCATGAACTTGCAGTACTTGCCAAGCAGAGCCTCAATGCGGCTCTTTTCCGCATATTCGGAAGAATCGTCATCCAGATAAAGGGTAATCACGGTACCGCGGTCCGCCTTGTCGCTTTCTGCCATTTCATAGGCGGGAGAACCGTCGCAGCTCCATTTTACAGCCTTGGCTCCCTCCTTCCAGGACAAGGTATCTATGGTAACCTTCCTGGAAACCATGAAAGCGCTGTAGAATCCAAGGCCGAAGTGGCCGATGATATTGCCTATCTGGTCCTTGTATTTCTCCAGGAATTCGCCGGCGCTGGAGAAGGCAATCTGGTTGATGTATTTGTCAACCTCCTCCTCGGTCATGCCGATACCGCTGTCGATAATCTTAAGGGTTTTCTCTTTGGGGTCAAGCTCCAACCTCACCTGGAGTTCTCCCAGTTCCTGCCTATACTCTCCGCTCGCGGCAAGGGCCTTCATCTTCTGGGTTGCATCCACTGCGTTTGCAACCAGTTCACGAAGGAAAATTTCGTGATCGGAATACAAAAACTGCTTGATGACCGGGAAAATATTCTCGGTGGTTACGCCAATCTGTCCTTTCTGTGCCATATATGTAATGTTTTTAAACCAAACAACCGGCCCCTTCAGGGAGGCCGGTTGTTGACAGTCAAAATATGAGCCAAGCCGTAAAGGCTGACAATTTGGCAGTATTACTTGTAAAGGAAGCGGCGGATGGACATCTTGGGAGTCTTCTCGAAAGGCTTGTCCATAAGTTCCACTTTTGCAATCTGGCTGTAGGAAGGCAGCTGGCGGTTTGCTCCAAGCTTGATATTCTCAGGAATATCGGCCTTGGCCTCTGCATCCAGGAGGGCGGTTGCGATGGCCTGCTCATCGGCAAACACCAGGGCGACAAGCTTGCCGCCACGGTCCACCACAACGCTTTCCATCACATAAGGCTGGTTGTTCACCACAGCCTCAACTTCCTCCGGGTAGATATTCTGTCCGGAAGGGCCCAGGATCATGTTCTTGGAACGGCCGCGGATGAAGATGTTGCCGTCGGCGTCGATGATACCCAGGTCTCCGGTGCGCAGCCAGCCGTCCTCCGTGAAGGCGTTGGCGGTAGCTTCCTCGTTTTTGTAATAGCCGATGGTGATGTTCTCTCCCCTGGCCTGGATTTCACCCACAACGTGATGGGGGTCTTCGGAATCGATGCGGACCTCCGCCACATCTACGGCCTTTCCGCAGGAACCGGCCACGTACTTGGTCCAGTGCTCATAGGCAAGCAGGGGGCAGGCTTCCGTCATGCCGTAACCCACCAGGTAAGGGAACTTGATGCGTTTAAAAAGACGCTCCACCTCCGGGTTCAGCGCCGCACCGCCCATAATGAACTCCTGGACATTGCCGCCGAAGGCCTTCACCAGACCGTCTTTCACCTTCTTGTAGATAATGTTGTTGACGATGGGGACCTTTGTAAGGAACTTAATCAGAGGCTTGTCCAGAGTGGGTTTTACCTTGCTCTTGTAAATCTTTTCCATCACAAGGGGAACTGTGATGAGGAGGTAGGGTTTCACGTCGGCAAAAGCCTTCAGAAGGGCGGCCGGGGTGGGAGCCTTGCCCATCCAGTAGATGGAAGTACCGTTGCAAAGAGGATAGAGGAACTCAATCACAAGGCCGTACATATGGGCCATGGGGAGCATGGAAACCATCTTGTCACCGGCGGGAACGTTACGCTGGCTGTAGTCCACGTTGGCGCTGAAGTTCCTGTAGGTGAGCATGACGCCCTTGGGGTCTCCGGTGGAGCCGGAGGTGTAGTTGATAGTTGAGAGGTCGTCCCAGTTGTCGGTGGGATAGACCACGTCCTCCGGGCCGAATCCATTGGGGTACTTCTGTGCAAAGAGGGCGTCCAGATTGTCAACAGCCTCCTGGATGGCGGCGTCCCTGCACATGAGCACTTTCCAGTTATCCACATCAAAGACCACCTTCAGGGCGGGCATCTTTTCCGCGTCCATCTTGGCCCAGCGGGCGGCGTTGGTGAACAGGGCGATGCTGTCCGAATGGTTTACAAGGCCCATTACGCTTTCCGGAGTAAAATCCGCCAGAATGGGGACGATGACTGTTTCAAAAGTGTTTACGGCAAGGTAGGCAAAGCCCCACTTGGCACCGTTGTTGGCGCAGAGGGCAATTTTGTCACCTTTCTTGAATCCGGCCTTTTCAAAGACAATGTGGAAACGGGCGATATCCGTTGCCATCTGAGAATATGTGAAAGATTCTCCGCCTATTGTATTAAGGGCCGGCTTGTCCCAGAATTTCTTGGTTGCGTCCTGCAGCCTCTGGAGATAGTGAGGATAGTTTGACATTTCAATATCTTGGTTAAAAAAGCTCACAAATATACTAATTTTTTACTATCTTTGAGCCATTATGAAAAAGCTCATTTTTGCAGTGATTGCCCTGTGCGTTTGTATCAGCGCCGCATCTCAGGACAAGAAGCATCAGATTGAACTGAATATCGGCGGTCCCTTCAACATCTTTGCCGCCGAATACGATGCCCTACCCAGTTACAAGGGACTTCAGAGACTCTACGAACCCACCTCTTACACTTCGCCCGGCTTTGCAATCGGGGCAGCCTACTCCTACAGGCTTGCAAAGAAAATCCTGGTTGGAGCGGAATTCTGCTATGCCTCAAGAACCAAAGCCGTAATACCCGCTCCGGCATACGGCGCCAAGGCAAGCACAACCGCCATTCACAACTTCATCATCATGCCAAGGGTAAGGTTCCAGTGGTTCGGCAACAGACAGGATTTGGGCTTGTACTCCAACGTATCGGCCGGAATCTGCGCAACAGCCTCTGCGGGAGAGCCCGTCAGCTTTGCCTGGCAGGTGGTGCCCGTCGGCGTCATGGCCGGAGGCAAGCACTTCCGCGCTTTTGCAGAAGCCGGAATCGGCACATGCTACATTTTCAGAACCGGATTTCAAATTGACCTTTAGCGTATGAAAAAGATAATAGCAGCATGCTTGGCAATCCTCTCTGTTGCATCTTGCAATAAAGTGGATTACAACGCCTTCGGAGGCGGAGTTTCCACCTACAACCAGGCCCTGACAAACTACTACATCGGCATTGCCGATGACCTTGTATGCCCCTCCCTTGCCCAATTGGAAACAGCCCTGACGGCCGATGCCGTTACGCGCAAGTACCTCTTCAGCACCAACGGCCTGGACATAACCACGGACGGAGCCAGATGGACCGCAACAAACACTGACCGGATGAGGGGAGTTGTGATCAAAAAGGTGGACGGAGAAACGGCCTGGACCGTGGAATATGAGGGAGACGCTTATATGGCCGGAAACACCTTCCCCACCACGCTCAGCTTCAAGGCCACACCGGAAGACACTTCCGCCGGAGGTCACAGGAACTGGAATATTGAGAATTTCCAGGGACAGAGAACGGAAGAAGGCGGTTACGCAATGAGCTTCCAGCAGGACGGAAAACTCAATTTGAAGGTAGCGGGAACGGCAACGGACCAGTGGTACGTTTACGGCTACGTCCACGTAAATGTGACAAAGGACGGCGCGGCCAAGGACAAGCTCCTTGTCAACCACAAGGGGCAGCTTGGAAGCACATCTGTAACAAGAATCACGGAAGAATGAGGAGAAAACCCATTGTAGCTCTCATCTACGACTTTGACGGCACCCTTTCCCCGGGAAACATGCAGGAGTTCGGCTTTATCCAGGCCGTAGGAAGCACCCCGGAGGAATTCTGGGCCAAGAGCGATGGAATTGCCATAGGCCAGGACGCATCCAACGTCCTTTCCTACATGAAACTGATGTTTGACGAGGCTGCCAAAAACGGCATACGCCTCACCAGGGAGCATTTCCGCAGCTTCGGGGCCGATATAAAGCTCTACGAAGGCGTCCGCGAATGGTTTCGAAACGTAAACGAATACGGAAGGCAGCACGGGGTTATAGTGGAGCATTACATAAACTCCTCCGGTCTCAAGGAAATAGTGGAGGGCTCCCCCATTGCCAAGGAGTTCAAATACATCTTTGCCGGCACCTTTATATACAATTCCAACGGAGAAGCGGTCTGGCCGGGCGTTGCCGTTGACTACACCGGCAAGACTCAGTTCCTTTTCAAGATCCAGAAGGGAATATCGTCACTGAGGGATGCCCAGAAGGTAAACGCATCCGTCCCGGACGACGACAAACGCATCCCCTTCACCAATATGATCTACTTTGGCGACGGAGAGACAGACATCCCGTCCATGAAACTTGTCAACATGTTCGGGGGCAACGCCATTGCCGTATTCGACCCGGCAAAGCCCCGCAAGAAAGAAACTGCGCAGAAGCTTCTCCGCCAGGGCAGAGTGAATTTTATCACTCCGGCATCCTACACCAAAGACTCCCGCACCTTCCGCCTTGTGTGCGCCATCATTGACAAGATAAAGGCCGATACGGAATTAATGCAATACAGCAGATACAAATAATGAGAAAACTTAAAGTGGGAATGGTCCAGCAAAGTTGCGGACCGGACATCCAGGCAAATATAGCAAAACTGGAAAAACACATACGGCAGGCGGCCTCACAGGGGGCCTCGCTCATAGTCCTCCAGGAACTTCACAACAGCCTTTACTTCTGCCAGGAAGAGAATGCAAAACTCTGCGACCTTGCGGAGCCCATCCCCGGACCGTCCACCGAGCGCTTCGGAGCCCTTGCCCGCGAGCTGGGCGTAGTCCTGGTACTTTCCCTGTTTGAAAGACGCACCGCAGGCATTTACCACAATACCGCAGTGGTACTGGAAAAGGACGGCAGCATTGCCGGACAGTACCGCAAGATGCACATCCCGGACGATCCCCTCTTCTACGAGAAGTTCTACTTCACCCCGGGAGACCTGGGGTTCAATCCCATAAAGACCTCTGTGGGAACGCTTGGCGTCCTTGTATGCTGGGACCAGTGGTATCCGGAAGCCGCCCGCCTCATGGCCCTTGCCGGGGCGGAGATGCTCATCTATCCCACCGCCATAGGAGGCGTGCCCACAGACCCGGACTGGGAACAGGCGCAGCAGCGTCAGGCATGGCAGCTGGTCCAGAGGGGCCACTCCGTTGCCAACGGCCTTCCGGTAATAACCGTAAACCGTACGGGCGTGGAGCCGGACCCCACCGGCCACAGCACCGGCATAGACTTCTGGGGGCATTCCTTTGCCACCGGAGCCCAGGGAGAACTGCTCACGGAATTTGACAAGGCAGAGGAAGGGGTACGCGTAGTGGAGCTGGACCTTGAGCAGAGCGAATACGTGCGCCGCGGATGGCCCTTCCTCAGGGACCGCCGCATAGATGCATACCAGGACCTTTTAAAGCGCTTCTGCAAATGAGACTTCCCGCAGAATGGGAGCCGCAGGGCTTTGTTCAGCTCACCTGGCCGGACGACGAGACTCCCTGGTACCAGCTTGACAAAGTGATTGACTGCTATGTGAATATAGCCGCAGCAGTGCTCCGTCACGAATCTCTACTTATAGTCTGCCGCTCGGAAAGTGCCTGCAAGGAATGCTTCCGGAGCCGTGGAGTGTCCTTTGAAGGAGCCCGCTTTGTTGAGTGCCCCATGAACGACACCTGGGCCCGTGACCATGGCGGAATCGCCGTACTTGGAGACTCCGGGGAAAAACTCCTCCTGGATTTTGTCTTCAACGGATGGGGCCTCAAATTTGGCAGTGACCTTGACAACCAGATTACCCGCACCATATATAATAAAGGTATATTCGGGGCCGATGTGCTCCTCCACGACATGCGTCCCTTTGTCCTGGAAGGCGGCAGCATAGACTCTGACGGATGCGGCACGATGATGGCCACCTCCGAGTGCCTTCTTTCCATAAACAGGAACGAATACCTTACCCGCGGCCAGATAGAAGACCGGCTGTGCAAGGCCTTTGGCCTGAAAAGGATAATGTGGCTGGAAAAAGGGTCGATAGAGGGAGATGACACGGACAGCCACGTTGATATCCTGGCACGCTTCTGCTCTCCCGACACTATTGCATACACCGCATGCGAGGACCCTTCCGACGATAACTACGCTCCCCTCAAGGAAATGGAGCAGTGCCTCCGGGAATTCCGCACCCTTGACGGCAAGCCTTACAAACTGGTACCGCTCCCCTTGCCGGACGCCATGTACCTGGACGGCTACAGGCTCCCCGCTTCATACGCCAACTTCCTCATCATAAACGGAGCCGTACTCATTCCGGGGGCAGGAAGTTCCAAGGACCAGATTGCAGCCAGCCGCCTCCAGGAAGTATTCCCCGGCAGGCAAATGGAAGTCATAGACTGTCGAGCTCTCCTTTCCGGCCACGGCGGCCTGCACTGCGTCACCATGAACTATCCCAAAGGTTATTAAAAAAAGGAGGCTGACCAGGTGGTCAGCCTCCTTTTGGGTATGTAGTGTTGAGGGCTGATTACTTGGCCTCAACAGTAACTACGCGGTTCTTGAAGATACCTTCGAAGGGGTTGATGGAGGAACCGTGTGCTGCGGTCTCGATGTTCTCCTCGCTTACACCGGCCTTCTTGAGGAAGTCAACAACGGTCTTTACACGACGCTCGGAGAGCTTCTGGTTCCACTTGGCGGTACCTGTCTGCTTGTCTGCATAGCCGTCAACCTGGAACTTGGTATTCTCACCCTTGACATTGTCCAGGTAGAACTCCAGATGAGCCTTCTCACGTGCGGAAAGGACAGCCTTGTCGCAGTCGAAGTAGAGGGAGATGGGAGCGGCCTTGCCTTCAACGGCAACGAAGGTGCCATTATCAAAGAGGTAGGTCTGTCCGTTGACAAGCTGACGCAGGGGAGCAACTTCCTTCTCAAGAGCTGCAACCTTGTCCTTGAGCTCTGCATTCTCCTTCTCAAGAGCAGCAACCTTGTCGGAAAGGTCGTTGTACTGCTGTGTGGTAAAAGGAACGGGAATGATGACGGGAGTCACGGAGCTGTGACGATAGAACTTGTTGTTCTTGGAGAGGTCAAAGCCCACGCCCACGGTTGCATAGTAAGGGAAGTAGAAAACCTTCCAGTAACCTGCGTTGGGGTAGTTGAGAAGGTAGTTCTCAGAACGGGCGATGAAGGTTCCCAGATCTACGATGATGTCCCATCTGTCTGCAATACGGAAGTTGTTGAGGAGACCGACGCGGGCCATCCACTCGTTGTCACGCTGACCGGGATTGATCATGGTAACTCCGATACCGGCGTAAAGTGCGGGATTCCAGATACGGGTTTCCTTGTAGCCGTCGAAGCTGTTCATGAAGTTCCAGAGGAAGTCTCCGTAGAAGGAGTTCTGGCGGAGAGAGGTCTTGATGGGTGTTCCATAGAACTCGTTTCCGTAGAAGGGGTTGTTGATACCGTGGTAACCCAGACGCAGACCAACTGCGGGAGTCCACCACTTACCCACGAACACATCTGCGGCGAAACCGTTCTGAGCGGGATAGAATCCGCTGACAACGCTGAATCCGCCGTTGAGGCCAAGGCCTACTCCGGCAAAGGTGTTGTCAAAGACACCGTTGGTCTCATAGGGGCCGCGTACAATGTTGCCGTCCTCGTCACGGTTGGCGTTTTCCTGAGCGAAAACGTTGCCGGAAAGGAGAAGGCCTGCTGCAGCGAGAACTGCGAAAAATGCTTTTGTAGCTTTCATGGTTTGATATAATTTTGTACTCTATTGTTCAAAACAACCGCAAAACTAAGAATTTTTACGTAGTAAAGCAAATTTTTGCTGCTATTTTTTACTATTTTGCCCTATCTTTG
Organism: Bacteroidales bacterium; assembly: GCA_017477335.1. Classification (GTDB taxonomy): domain Bacteria; phylum Bacteroidota; class Bacteroidia; order Bacteroidales; family UBA932; genus Cryptobacteroides. The sequence continues at coordinate 16,446 of JAFUVY010000024.1, read as the reverse complement.
CGTTATGGATTTTCAACTTGAATCATCATATCTTCCTTCGGGAGACCAGCCGGAGGCCATCAAACAACTAACAGAGGCCCTCCGCCAGGGAGTCAACAATGTGACCCTCCTTGGGGTGACCGGCTCCGGCAAGACCTTCACCATGGCAAACGTAATCAGGGAGCTCGGGCGTCCCGCCCTTATCCTGAGCCACAACAAGACTCTGGCCGCCCAGCTTTACGGAGAGTTCAAGTCCTTCTTCCCAAGAAACGCGGTGGAATACTTTGTCTCCTACTATGACTACTATCAGCCGGAGGCTTACATCCCCACCACAGACACCTACATAGAGAAGGACCTTTCCATAAACGACAAGATAGACGAACTGCGCGTCAGCGCGGCATCGGCCCTTATGTCCGGGAGGAGGGATGTAATTGTAATATCCTCTGTATCATGCCTTTATGGCATAGGCAACCCGGACGATTTCCACGACCAGACGGTGAGCGTTTACAAGGGGCAGCCGCTTTCCATGACAAGGCTCCTGTACAAGCTGGTAGACGCCCTTTACTACCGCACCGAGGCCGATTTCAAGCGAGGCAGCTTCCGCGTCCGCGGGGACACGGTGGACATCTTCCTGGGCGGGGCCGATTATGCCGTCCGCATAGAGTTTTTCGGGGACGAGGTGGACGGGATTTCCCTCATAGACCCAGTCACCGGAGCAACCTTTGAGAGACTGGAGAAGATAGACCTTTATCCGGCCAAGAACTTCGTAACGTCAAAGGAGAAGGGAGCCATGGCGGTGAGCCAGATCCAGAAGGACCTCTACGACCAGGTGGAATACTTTGAATCCATAGGAAAGTTCCTGGAAGCCAAGCGTTTGAAGCAAAGGGTGGAATACGACATAGAGATGATTAAGGAGATGGGATACTGCCCCGGTGTGGAGAACTACTCCCGCTACTTTGACGGCCGCAAACCCGGGCAGCGCCCTTTCACCCTCATAGACTATTTCCCCAAGGATTTCATCTGCTTCATTGACGAAAGCCACGTCACCCTTCCCCAGATTAGGGCCATGTACGGCGGGGACCACTCCCGCAAGGAAACCCTGGTGGAATACGGCTTCCGTCTCCCCGCGGCAAGCGACAACCGCCCCCTCACCTTTGACGAGTTCGAGGGCGTCACCGGCCAAACGGTGTACGTGAGCGCCACCCCGGCCGACTACGAACTGGAAAAGTCCGAAGGCCTTGTGGTAGAGCAGATTGTAAGGCCCACGGGACTGCTGGACCCGCCCATCGAGGTGCGTCCCACCAAAAACCAGGTGGACGACCTCATGGAAGAAGTACGCAAAAGGGCGGAAAATGACGAGCGTGTCCTTGTCACCACCCTGACAAAGCGCATGGCCGAGGAACTGGACAATTACTTTGGCAAAATGGGAGTCCGCTGCCGATATATCCATTCCGACGTAGATACGGCCGAAAGGGTACAGATTATAGAAGACTTCAAAAACGGCCTGTTTGACGTCCTTGTGGGCGTGAACCTCCTCAGGGAAGGCCTTGACATACCTACGGTATCGCTGGTAGCCATACTGGACGCTGACAAGGAAGGGTTCCTCCGTAGCACCCGAGCCCTCACCCAGACTGCCGGAAGGGCGGCCAGGAACGTAAACGGCCTGGTAATAATGTATGCGGACAGTATCACGGACTCCATGGAAGAAACCATTAGGGAGACAGCCAGAAGAAGGGCAAAGCAGCAGGAATACAACAAGATCCACGGCATCACCCCCACGCAGGTAAAGGTCCACGCCAACGCCCTTATGACGGAACTGGTGAACTCCAAGGAAGACACCACCCACATAAGCGGATTCCTGAATCCCGTGTTGCAGAACAGCGTTACAGGACACGTGAGCGCCAGGGACTCCGTATCCGATCCCACCTACGTTCCCAGCGCATCCGAGCTTGGGAAGGGAGACATCTCCGTAGGGCTCGGGCACGACGCCAGGAGGGAGAGCAGTTCCGCCTACGTGGACGGCTACATTGCCGCAGACCTTGCAGCCGTCCTGCAGGACCCTGTAATACGTTCCATGTCAAGGGAGCAGGTGGAAAAGGCCGCCGCGGAATCCCGCCGCAAGATGCAGAAAGCCGCGGCAGAGCTGGATTTCACTGCCGCGGCACGCTACAGGGACGAGATGTGGGCCCTGGAACAATATCTCAAAGTCTGGAAAGCCTAGAAGCGATAACGCAGACCCAGAGCGATGCTGCTCCAGCCAAATGCCGTTCCGGGAACAAGGTAGAAGGTAGGCTTCCAGTCGAGGGAGATGTTAAGCGGAATGTCAAATTCATACTCTACGCCAAGCTGGGCACCCGCACCAAGGTGAAATTTAGTGCTGCCGTCATAGGCCGCCGTGCCAAAACTTACCTGAGGGCCGACATAGAATCCGAAATTACCGGCTTCGGCGACATTGAAATCATAGGCCACGCTGCCGGAGAAACCATTGCTGAACCATCCCAGGTCAACTTCCATAAAATTGTCGGCGCCAAGAATATGCTGATAGGAAACTTCTGCGCCGTAACCCAAACGGATACCGACAGCCTTAGGCTGTGCAACTGCAACTGCGCTCATAGTGAGAGCGGCTGCAATGATAAGGATTAATTTCTTCATTGTTTAAAATATTAACTGTTATACACGTATGTTTCCAGTATGCAAATTTACGATTTTTTTCATAAATTTGCATCCAGTTCGTCCGGTTGGAAATCATTGGCTGGTTTCGCCGCAGGCGCAGTTTATATTTGAAAAATGGAAAAAGGTCCTATTTCTCAATTCATCACCCATCATTACCGTCATTTTAACGCGGCATCTCTGGTAGATGCGGCAAAGGCCTATGAGGACCTCCTGAACAAGGGAGGCAAGATGTTCCTTGCCATGGCAGGCGCCATGTCCACAGCGGAACTTGGCCTGTCACTCGCAGAAATGATCCGTCAGGACAAAATATCCTTCGTCTGCTGCAGTGCAAACAACCTGGAAGAGGACATTATGAACCTGGTTGCCCACAGCCACTACTATCGCGTTCCCGGCTACCGTGACCTCACTCCCAAGCAGGAACAGGAGCTTCTGGACAACCACTACAACCGTGTTACGGACACCTGCATCCCTGAAGAAGAAGCCTTCCGCCGTCTGGAAAAGCACCTGGTGGAGGTTTGGGACAAGGCAAAGGCAGAGGGCAAGAGATATCTCCCCTACGAGTTCATCTATCAGATGATCCGCAGCGGCGTCCTGGAGCAGTATTACGAGATTGACCCCAAGGACAGCTGGGTTGTCGCAGCATGCGAGAAGAACATTCCCATTATCTGCCCCGCATGGGAAGACTGCACCACCGGAAACATTTTCACCGCACACGTAATCCGCGGCGAATATGATCCCCACATGGTCATCCAGGGCGTAGAGGTTATGATGTTCCTCGTGGACTGGTACAAGAAGAACAGCCAGGGCGCAGGCGTAGGTTTCTTCCAGATTGGCGGCGGCACCGCAGGCGACTTCCCCATCTGCTGCGTTCCCATGATGGAACAGGACCTTGGATGGACCGGAACTCCCCTCTGGGCATACTTCTGCCAGATTTCCGACTCCACCACCTCCTACGGTTCCTACTCCGGTGCAGTCCCCAACGAGAAAATCACCTGGGGCAAGCTTGCACCCGATACTCCCAAGTTCATAGTTGAGTCCGACGCTACCATCGTAGCCCCGCTCATCTTCTCCTATGTTCTTGGCTGGTAACAAAGATTCCGAACTGGAAAGACTGACAGGCCGGTGGATTTCCAACAAGGACTACCGACTGCCATACAGAACGCTCCGGGAGTGTGCCCAAAGGATGGGCACTTCCCCGGAGCTTTTGCATAGATACTGTCTGAAGCGCTACGGAATGGATTTCCGCACTCTCAGACGCAGACTGCGCATGGAAGACGCCAAGGCCATGCTGCTGGAATTCCCTGACCTGCCGTCTTCTACCATCGGCCGGCAACTTGGCATCCTGGACCGGAGCAACTTCACCCGCCAGTTCAAAGAGCACACCGGTTATACTCCGGACCAGTGGCGCTTGCTCAACAAAAAATAATTTTTCGTATATTTGGCATGCTATGCCAACAATCAAGGAAACACTGGAACGTATAGACGCAGACGCTCCGTACCGGATGGTTCTTGAAGCCTCCGTGCGTGACTACTGCGTCCTTGCACTCAAATTCCTCCGGGGTCAGGAAGACTTCTCCGTCTATTTCAACGGCTCCCTGCCGGATCCCTATCCCGTGATGGAGGAGGAACTTGAGAAGAAAAAACATGCCCCGGCGAGGTATGCAGTTCAGATGTATTCCCCGGAGTGCGAGGGAAGGCTGGCCGACGTGATTGCAGACACAGCCTTCGCCCAGGCCGAGCGCCTGTCCCTCAAAGCCCCCTCCGGTCCCCAGGCCGACGAAAGGGAAAGAGCCTGCGTTTACATTGTCGCCGTTTACACGCTTCTGGCCCTTTCGCTGCACTCCAGAACGGATTTTGCCGTCCTTTTCCTGGAAGCCTGGGCCAACTTCAACGCTTTTGCATCGGCCCGCATGATAAGGAAAAACTACGATCACAGCTGGAACAGTCGTTACAGCCCGCTATTTTACCCGCTTGGATAACCGATTATGAAAATTGTTTTTTTGGACGCCATCACAATGGGCGACACGCCTCTTGGGGAGATAGAAGCCCTGGGAGAATTGACCTGTTACCCCAGTTCCACGGCCGACGAGGCCCGCGAGAGGGTCCGGGATGCCGACGTTGCCATCCTCAACAAAGTAATTGTGGACAAGGCCTTTCTGGATGCCGCTCCAAGGCTCCGTCTCGTCTGCGAGGCCGGAACCGGCATCAATAACATTGACGTGGATCTATGCGGGCAGCGTGGCGTAATAGTTCGCAATGTTGCGGCATATTCCACAGATTCCGTAGCCCAGACGGCGTGGATGCACATCCTGAACCTTGCGGGAAGGGCGTTCCACTACAATGCCTTCGTTCACGACGGGTCATACAGCCGGAACGTGGTGCATGTGGATTACCGCCATCCCTTTACGGAACTTGCCGGGAAAACTCTCGGGATTGTAGGGATGGGAGCTATCGGAGGGAAAGTGGCGGAAATTGCCACCGCATTTGGAATGAAGGTCATTTACTTCTCCACCTCCGGGACCTCCCACTGCAAGGATTTCCCTTCCGTCCCGATAGAGGCACTGCTGGCGGAATCCGATGTCATTTCCATCCACGCTCCCTACAACGAGCGTACTGCCGGACTCATCGGCTACAAACAGCTGCAACAAATGAAACGCAGCGCCTTCCTTGTAAACACCGGCCGCGGAGGGATTGCCGTAGAGGAAGACCTTGCCCGCGCCCTTGACGAAGGGCTCATCGCCGGCGCCGCGCTGGATGTATATGTAAGGGAGCCGCTCCCGGAGAGCAGCCCCCTTATGAATTTAAAGCATCCTGAACGTCTTCTGCTTTCTCCTCACATTGCCTGGTATTCCTCGGAAGCCCGTGCCCGCCTGGCACACGGAATAGCAGAGAACATCAAGGAAGGCTGGTAATCTCAGGCACCAAGGCGTGCGGCCAGGCGCTTGCGGATTTCCTGGAGGAACTGCAGGGAGGTGAGACCCTTGGGGGTGATGCCTTCGGAAAGGTTCACCAGGTCCTTGGTTTCAAGGCCTTCGTTAAGGGTGTCAAAGCAGGCTGCCTCAAGCTGGTTGGCATAGTTCACAAGCTCCGGAAGATTGTCCAGCTCTCCCCTCTTGCGGAATGCTCCGCTCCATGCGAAGATGGTTGCCATGGGGTTGGTGGAGGTTTCCTCTCCCTTCAGATACTTGTAGTAGTGACGGGTAACGGTGCCGTGGGCGGCCTCGTACTCATACTTGCCGTCGGGGCTTACCAGGACGGAGGTCATCATGGCCAGGGAGCCGAAGGCGGTAGATACCATGTCTGACATAACGTCGCCGTCGTAGTTCTTGCAGGCCCAGATGAAACCGCCCTCGCTGCGCATGACGCGTGCAACGGCGTCGTCAATGAGGGTGTAGAAGTACTCGATACCGGCGGCCTCGAACTTTTCCTTATATTCAGCCTCATAGATTTCCTCGAAGATGGCCTTGAAGCGGCCGTCGTACTTCTTGGAGATGGTGTCCTTGGTTGCGAACCAGAGGTTTTCCTTCACGTCCAGGGCATACTTGAAGCAGGAGTGGGCAAAACTGCGGATGGAAGCATCCGTATTGTGCATACCCTCAATGACACCGGGGCCGGCAAACTCGTGGATGACTTCCTCTATTCTCTGGCCGGAAGCACCTTCGAACACAAGCTTTGCAATGCCGGGCTCGGAGGTCTGGATCTCCACGTCACGGTAAACGTCTCCGTAGGCGTGACGGGCTATGGTGATGGGCTTTTTCCAGAACTTCACGGCAGGGTGGATGCTGGGGATGGTGATAGGTGTGCGGAACACGGTGCCGTCAAGCATGGCACGGATGGTGCCGTTGGGGCTCTTCCACATCTGATGGAGGTTGTACTCGCTCATGCGCTGCACGTTGGGGGTGATGGTCGCGCACTTTACGGCAACGCCAAGACGCTTTGTGGCATTGGCGGAGTCAATGGTCACCTGGTCCGATGTCTTGTCACGGTAAGGGAGGCCAAGGTCGTAATACTCTGTCTTGAGGTCCACGAAAGGAAGGATGAGCTCATCCTTGATCATTTTCCAAAGGATCCTTGTCATTTCATCGCCGTCCATTTCGACGAGCGGTGTGGTCATTTTGATTTTTTGCATAGTATTTTAATTGTTGTCTATTGTCATTTCGAGCGTAGTCGAGAAATCTACTTCCTATTCTTATAGTAGTTCATAAGACATCCATCGGCCAGAATCTGCCTCTCCACGGGGCCAAGGCCTTCGAAATGCAGGACTATGGGGACGCAGCGGCCGTCACGGGTGATGACGCGGGCGTCTATCTGCTCCGCTCCGCCAAGGATGGCCTTGCGTATGCCGGGGATGGCAACGTAGTCACCTGGAGCGTAGTCAAAGGGAACGTCCTTGCCTATTGTAAAGGGAACTATACCCCAGTTGATGCAGTTGCTGCGGTAACGCTTGGTAGCGTACTCGTAGCAGATGTTTGCATCTCCGCCAAGGACCTTCTGGCAGCTGGCGGCCTGCTCACGGGCGCTGCCGTCTCCGGGCTTGCGGGCAAAGACGCAGGAGCCGAAAGAGGTGCTTTCAGCCGATGTGCCTGCAACGGCAAGCGCCTTGCGGAGTTCTTCTCCCACCACGCCGGCGCGGCGGTCCTTGTCGTCCTGCTGGATACGCTTGGAGCGCCCTACGTATTCCGGCTCGCGACGGGACAGGGCAAACTCGCTGAGCTTAAGTGGATTGGAACGGTAGCTGGAAGTTTCCCCGGAGGGGATCAGTTCGTCGGTAGTGGTGACGGGGTCCTGAATTACGGCTGCAAGTTCCAGAAGCATATTCTCCTGCATGGCGGGCATTACCGGCCAGTCCTTGATGTTGGGGCCGTAGCGCAGGGGCTCATCGGCATTGGCCTTGCCAAAACCGTTGAATACGCGCTTTTCATAGATGCGTCCGTCAAAACTGTAGGGCTTGTGGGTATCCTCATACTCCACGTCGGTTGCCGCGGTAATCACGCCGCCGTTTGCGGCCGTAGCGGCTATGCTCCTGGCATCCATGAGAGCCACCATGGAAATCTGGCCCTGGCCAGGCTTGGAGCCTTCGCGGTTGGGGAAGTTCCTGGTGGTGTGACGGATGGAAAGGCCGTTGTTGGAGGGGACGTCTCCGGCTCCGAAGCAGGGGCCGCAGAAGGCGGGCTTTATGACCACGCCGGCTTCCAGAAGTTCTTCTGCAATATGGTTGCGCGTAGTTGCCAGATACACGGGCGTACTCTGGGGATAGGCGCTCATGGTAAAGTAGTCGTTGCCGATGGACTTGCCCCTGAGGATGCTTGCGGCCTCGGAAAGATTGTCATAGGTACCGCCGGAGCAGCCTGCGATGATGCCCTGATCGGCATACACCTTACCGTCGCGGATCTTGGAAAGGAGGTCCGGGTGCACTTTGTCGCCGAAACGCCTGATGGTATCTTCCTCAACGGCTTTAAGGACGGCCTCAGGGTTGGCCTGGAGTTCATGGATAGTCACTGCGTTGGACGGGTGGTAAGGAAGGGCTATCATGCTCTCCTGGGAAGACAGGTCCACGGTGATGACGGAGTCGTACCATGCCACCTCACCGGGCTCCAGCTTGCGGTAAGCCTCCGGACGGCCGTGCATTTGGAAATACTCCTGCACCTTGCCATCCGTAACCCAGATGGAGCTGAGGCAGGTGGTTTCCGTGGTCATGACGTCTATTCCATTGCGGAAATCTATAGAAAGGGCTTCCACGCCGGGGCCGGCGAATTCCAGCACCTTGTTTTTTACAAAACCGCTTTCAAAGACGGCCTTCACAAGGGAAATCGCCACATCGTGCGGGCCGATACCCCTGCGGGGCTTGCCTTCCAGCCATACCAGGACAACCTCCGGGGCTTTGATGTCCCAGGTGTTCTCCAGGAGCTGCTTTACAAGCTCTCCGCCGCCTTCGCCGACGCCCATGTTGCCAAGGGAACCGTAGCGGGTATGGGAGTCGGAGCCAAGGATCATGTTGCCGCAGGCGGTGAGAGCCTCGCGGGCATACTGATGGATAACAGCCTGATTGGCAGGAACATAGATACCGCCATACTTCTTAGCGGCACTGAGGCCGAAGACGTGGTCGTCCTCGTTGATGGTTCCTCCAACCGCACACAGGGAATTGTGGCAGTTGGTCATGGCATAGGGCAGGGGGAATTTCTTGAGCCCGCTGGCCCTTGCAGTCTGGATGATTCCCACGTAAGTGATGTCGTGGGAGACCATTGCGTCAAAACGGATGTGCATGAGGCCGTCGTCGGTTTCATGTTTCACCTCATGGGAACGCAGGATGCCGTAGGTGACGGTGTTCTCGCGGGCCTTGTCCGGAGAAAGGTCCGCAGTGTCCGAAAAAGTTTTACCATCAAGCAGGTAAACGCCTTTGTCTCTGAGTGTTATCATTATTTAATCTGTTAGTGAATCAATGAATATGGTGAGCGCAAGCATGTCCGCGGCGCCTCCGGGGGAAATCCCTTCCGCAGCATATTGCCTGCACATTGTTTCGAGTTTTTCTTCCGAGAAGTTTCCAAGAAGTTCTTCCGCTTCCCTTTTAACCTCCCGGGCCCTTTCCCTTCCGGCCCTTTTGATCACGCAGCTGTCTTCCAGCGAGGAGATTATCCTAAGGAGAGTCCTCTGCGGCCCATGAAGCCTGAAGTAAGGCAGCCAATCGGCAAAAAGGGCAGAGTAGCCGCCGAGCGCCATATCCGTGGCTCCGGGTTTAGGGGTTTTACCCATAGAGGCGGCGGTTTCCCCCATGTGAAGATGGTCGTAAAGGGCAAGGCCGAGGCAGAAAATCGCTCCCCTGTGGGTGTTTACGCCTCCGGTTGCCTCCAGCATGGCCTTTTCCGCCTCCAGGCCGATACTACGAAGCTCTTCCGGAGACTCAGCCACTACCATCCTGGACCAGAACGGCCTCAGGGCGTGAATACCCCGCCGCATGGTGTCATAGTCCATATCCTTGTGCGCGCCGCAGCCGTCAGGACCGACCAGCCCCGGTTTCATGGGAGTATTGAGTTCCATGAGAAGGGCCCGTTCCGCCAGCGCCGCTTTGACGTACGGCCGGGTAGTTTCCATCACCATGGCCGATGCCTCCGCATATTTTCCCTCCCCTATCGCCTCACGCACTGCCGAAGCCGATACCGGCCTGTCGCCCTGACGCGGAATTTCCACCACACTAAGCTGCTCTCTCATGAGAGCATTGTAGCGGGCGGTGAGGGCGTCCGAGGGTTCCGAGCCCACGAAACGGACATCGGCCCCAAGGGCGGGAGCTATATGGCGCTTATATAAATCAATATCCAGAAGCATCTGGGTTTCAGAGGCTTCCGAGAGATCTTTCAAAAAGTAAGTAGGAAAAGTGAGGGCCGATATCTGGTAGGAGGAGCCATCGGCCACAATGACTCCGCCGGGAACGCCGGCCTTTATCATTGCAAGCCTTTCGCCGTATGGGAAACCGCCCGGAGTGTCCTCCAGAACCGGAATTACCACAAGATTGTCCACACGGGAAGCCGCCTCCTCCACAAGAAAGCGATGGCCCTTTGTGAAGGGGTTGGCGTTCATCACGATTACGCCGGTCCGGCCCTGGCGGCGGAGGCCCTTGAGATACTCCACATATTCCTGCAATCCCCTGCCGTTTTCCATAAGAATGGCCTTGGGAGCCGATGCAAGGAGCTTGAATCCAATGCTTTTGAAGATATCCCTGTTGGAAGGCTTGGTAAAGACTTTAAGATTTGTAATCCCACGGGACGCCGCGGCGCTTACAAGATGGGAAAGAAGCGGAAGCAGAAGCCCCTCCGAACGCATGTCTTCCCTTACTGCGACGCACTTTATGACATCGGCCTTGAGGCCTGCCCCGGCAAGGATTTCCCCTTCTTCCGACTCCACAGCATAATACGAATCGAACTCTTCCATCCGGAGACCGTTTTCCAGAAGGAAGAGCCGCAGCTTTTCGCGAAAGAAAGGAACGCTTAAAGGCAGTTCCCCTATGTGGCTGTCATAATTATTAAACATCGCCCCGACAGGATTGCGAAGATAGCAAAAATTTATCTACTTTGTCCCCAATGACTTCAAGAAGTTGCTCCTGAGTATGCGTACGCGCACGCATGCAGACTCTGGCAGGATTGCCGCAAATAAGGCAGGGACGGGGACCAAGGCCTAGCTCGTGCCGCCCCAACGGGCCATCCGGCGTTATCACGTCTATGTCCATAAGACGGCCAAGAGGGTGGGAATCTTCTATCTCCACTGCCTTCCCCTTGGCCTCAAGAGCGTTATCCCGGACAACGAAGAAACCCTCATATCCCGTTTCCAGGTCCCGGAGGAGCACCTCATCCGGAGAGAATCTTTCCCTTATAGCCTCCACGGCAGCACGGGCTACTACGAGCGAGCGTACATTACGTTTTTCCGACCCTGGCAGCAGTACCGTAAGACAGAGCAAAGACTTGCCCGGGTATTTTCCAAGCAAGTCTTTCTGCATTTCAGCCCTTTTGTCCCTGCTTTCCAGGAGGTCGTGAAGGGAAATCATATATTATAAATCTTGTCAAGCACGGAACCGTCGCGGTTCATCACTACGCCCACTACCTTGTCTCCAAAAGGCAGGGGATCGGGGGTGCCGATAATGGCTGTTGCCTTTGCCGCAAGTTCATCAATCTCCACCACCTTTATTCCGGCGGCCACAAGGCGTTCGCGGATTTCCGGACGGGCGGGATTCACTGCCACTCCGTACTCGGTAACCACCACATCCACGGAAGATCCGGGGGTGATAAGGGTTGTCACCTTGGGAACCACGCAGGGGATGCGTCCCCTCAGCAGAGGGCATACGATGATACTCAGTGCTGAATCCGCCGCCGTGTCCTGATGTCCGCCGATGGCACCGCGGATGATGCCGTCGGAACCTACCAGCACGTTCACATTGAAGGAGGTATCCACTTCCAGGGCACTCAGAATAACGATATCCAGGGCATGAGTGGCGGAACCGGTATGCTGACCCGATGCGTACTCCACGGCCGACACCTCAACATGGGAGGGGTCGGAGGCGATGGACTGGGCCGCCACCTTGTCAAATGACTGCACGTCTATGAGCCTGCCTATGAGCCCCTCCTCGTGCAGCTTTACCATGTGGGCGGTTATGCCGCCAAGGGCGAAGGAGGCCTTGATGCCACGGGAAACCATCTCCTCGCGTATGTATTTAACCACGGCAAGGGAGGCGCCACCGGTACCGGTTTGGATGGAGAAGCCGTCTTTGAAAAGGCCGGAATTGATAACCACCTTCGCGGCCTGCTTTGCAAGCAGGATATCCCTGGGATTCTTGGAATCCCTGATGGCTCCGGCCGATATCTTTGAACTGTCCCCCACTGATTCCACCACCACTACAGACTCCACGTCCGCTCCGCGTATTCCGGCGGGAAGGTTGGGATAAGGGACAAGGTCGTCCGTAAGGACAATGACATGGGAGGCATACCTTGCATCCGGAAGGGCGTAACCCAGGGATCCGCAGATGCTTTTGGCGTTTTCCGAACGGGGCACGCCGCAGGCGTTGCCAAGTTCATCGGCAGCGGAAGCCCCCAGGAAGGCCACGTCTATCTTAAGCTCTCCGGAAGCGATTGCGCTGCCGCGTCCGCCGTGGGAACGGAAAACTACCGGCTGCTCCATGAGGCCGTGGGAGACGGCATCGGCAAGGGCGCCGCGAAGTCCGGACGTAGAGATGCGGGTGATGACGCCGTTTTTGATATGCTCTATAAGGGGCTCATGCACGTCCGACAGGCTGGATGCTGCAAGATGCAGGTCCTTGAAGCCCATGTGGGCCAGGCAGTCAACCACCATGTTCACTACTTTGTCTCCACCTCGGAAATGATGGTGGAAAGATATGGTGCCGCCGTTTTTGAGACCGCTGCGGCGGATAGCCTCTTCCAGGCTGGTCAGTTTGGAATTTCTCATAGCACCTGCTCCTCTGAAATTACGCCTGCGGCAACTGCCAGGGCTATAGTACGCTCTGCACGCAGCACCACGGGACGGTCCACCATCTTGCCGTTTACGGAAATGACGCCGGAGCCTTTGGCCTTGGCTTCACGTATGCCGGCAATGACTGCGCGGGCCTTGTTGATTTCTTTTTCCGTGGGGACGAACACGGAGTTCACAACCTCTATCTGGCGGGGGTTGATTATGGATTTCCCGTCAAAACCAAGAGTTTTGATGAGTTCCACCTCCTTGCGGAAGGAGTCCATGTCGTCCAGGTTGGAATACACGGTATCAAAGCAGGCGATGCCGGCGGCCCTGGCGGCCACCACTATGGTTTCGCGGGCCAGCAGCAGTTCCGCTCCGCCGGGGGTGCGGTTGGTCTTGAGGTTGGCGGAATAATCCTCGGCCCCCAGGGCTATGCCCATCATCCTTTTTGAGGCCGATGCAATCTGGAACGCGTTCACAACGCCAAGTGCGCTCTCTATGGCAGCCATAATCTGAGTCCTGCCCTCCGCGCCTATTTCCTTTTCCACGCGGAGAATCTCCGCCTCAAGTTCGCGGACTTCGTCGGCCGTCTCAGTTTTAGGCATGCGGATTACGTCCACGCCGGCTTTCACCACTGCCTCCACATCCTTTTTCCCATAGGGGGTGCTTAGGGGGTTGATGCGGACAACCATCTCCGTGGTGCCATAGTCTATGCTCCTGAGGGCATTGTAAACAAGGAGCCTTGCGGCGTCCTTTTCCGTAATGGTCACCGAATCTTCCAGATCCAGCATTATTGAGTCCGGCCCGTAGATGTGGGCATCGGCCATCATTCCGGGGTTGTTGCCCGGAACGAACATCATCGTGCGTCTCAGTCTTTCCATACGTCTTTTCCCGTTGCCCGCACGGCAGCTGCCGTTACGCGTGCCCTTATGGTACAGTCAAGAGCGCCTTTGTCTATGGCGTCCACCTGTGCGTCCTTAATACCAAGGTCCTCCAGGGTGCGGGTGATAACCTCCCTTATCTGGCGGCCGAACTGGGCCTCTACGGAGCTCTGCAGATTCACCTGCAAGCCCTCACCGGGGCCGATGGTGACCATTATGTCACCGCTTTCCAATGTTCCTGCTATTGCTTTATTCATTTCTGATGTGCGGGTCTTAAAAGATCCAAAACTACTTTTACCGGGTTGAAGGTTTCTGCCGGCACCTCCACGAAGAGGGTGTTCCAGTCACTCATGGCGCCGTTCCACAGTCCGGGGAGCTCCAGAGCCTTGAGGGGACGGCCTTCGTAACTCTTGGAGCTTATGAAGCCGGCTTCCTGGTCCACGAAGGGGAGAAGGTCAAAATGGCCTCCCTTGTAATCCCTAAGGCAGCATACAATGTCCACGGGATTAAAGTGAGTGGCCTCCCCCATTGCTTCCATGGCACCTTTGTCTTCCTTGTTTATCTGGACGCTTTCCAGGATCTGCAGGGAAGTACAGCCGTCCTTGCCGGCTATGATGTAGGGGCCGCCGCCGGGTTCGCCTTCGTTGCGTACCATTCCGCATACGCGTATGGGGCGGTTAAGTTTGGCGCGAAGCATCTCAAGCCTTTCGGACTCGGAGCGGGCAAGGGGAATCTGCACGCAGAGTTCCCTGTCCAGGAAGCGCTCTATGCGGTTTGCAAGTTCCACGGAAGGATTGCTGTCCAGTTCCCTGAGGAAGCCAAAGATGGTGTCCCTCAGGCGCAGGGCTTCTCCCATAAGCACTTTCTTGTAACGTGCCGTCACGGGGAGGTACTTTTCGTGGGAAACGTTGTCGATATTCTTTATGGAGACAAGCTCTTCCTCCACCTTGTTCAGGTTATAGATAAGGGCGCCGTGACCTGCGGGGCGGAACAGGATGGTTCCGTCGGCCTTGCGGAAAGGCTGGTTGGAAGGATCCACGGCCACGGTGTCGGTTTCCTTGTCCTGATAGGTGAAGGAGATGTTGTACTTTACGCCGTAACGCTTCTCGTACAAGGGCTTCACCTCCGCCACGGCGGCCTCGAAGAGGGCTTTGTGCTCCGGTGAAATGGTGACTATGAGGTTGCAGGTACCGTCCGCATTGCGCATGTACTCCTGAGCCTCTACAAGATGTTCGGCGATGGCGGTACGCACCTCGTCCTTGTACCTGTGGAACTTGAGTACGCCCTTGGGTTTGGCGCCATATGCAAGTCCTTCCTCTGAAAGCAGGGCTTTGAGGGCGTGCTTCCTGTATGCAGGGCTGTCTTCCGGCTCTCCGAAAACTTCCGGGCTGTAGAAGGCAAATTCCTTTATCCTTGAGGCCAGGACGGAGCCTGGAGCATCGGCAGGGAGGTCCTCTCCGCCTTCCAGGGTTGCAAGGCCGGAGAACATGTCCTTGAACATGCGGGATGCGGCGCCTGAGGCGGGGACAAACTTGGCCTTGCCGTCTATCTGCGCCTTGGCATAGTAATCATCCGCCTGGGCGACGGCATCGGCATCAAGAACTTTGATTCCGCGTTCCGGGGTGGCCGGACCTACGATTTTCATCCAGGGAAAACCCTTTTTAAAACATTCCAGCTGACGCTGGATTTCTTTCTGTGAGCTCATATATGTGGTCAGATTATGTGATATTCCCGTCTGTAATTGTACTCTCCGCGAAGTCTTTCAAAGCCGGAAGGATCCGTGCGGAAGAGGAAATCGTCCGTAAATATGGGATAATTGTACTGGAGAACGGCCGCCACCTCCCCCTGGTTCTTGCCAGCCACGTTCACCTCTACGGGTTTAAGGGCGTCAATTTCCGTCACGGGGGTAAAGTCATAGAGGGCTTCCAGGCCAAAGTGCCTTGCCACGGCCCTTACCGCCATTGCCGTGCCGTTCTGTTTTCCCTGATAGGAATAACCGGCAATGTGGGGCGTAGCTATGTCGCAGGCATTCAGAAGGGGCTGGTTTATATCCGGTTCGTTGCACCAGGTGTCTATGATAACGGCTTTGAGTTTGGGGCGGGCACGAAGAAGTGCAGCCTCGTCCACTACCTCTCCCCTGGAGGAGTTAATGAATATGGCACCGTCCTTGAGTCTTCCAAAAAACTCTTCCCCTGCCATTGCCCTGGTGCTCTGGTCAAGAGGAACGTGCATGGTAACAACGTCCGATTCCCGGAGGAGGGTATCCATACTGACAAAGCCTTCCGCGCCTTCCGCAGCGGCTCTTGGAGGGTCATAGCACAGTACACGGAAACCAAGGCTTCTGCCGTACTTCTCCACTATCTTTCCCACATGTCCTACGCCTACGATTCCAAGCGTGGCGCCTTCCAGTTTAAGTCTCAGGCGGGAAGCGACTCCGTAAAGTGCTGAGAATACGTAATCTGCAACGGCAACGGCATTGCACCCTTCCGCATTGCACACCTCAATCCCGGCCTTCCGGCACCAATCCAGGTCTATATGGTCCGTGCCGATGGTGGCACTTGCTATCATCTGCACTTTGGACCCGGAAAGAGTCTCTTCCGAGCATTTTGTCCTGGTACGGATTATTACGGCATCCGCGTCGGCCATCTGCTCACGGCCGATAGCCCTCCCGTCCAGGTACTCCACCTGGGCGTAAGGTTCAAGCACTCCTTTAAGGAACGGAATGTTTGTATCTGCTACAATTTTTAACATCCTCCAAATTTAACAATTAACTGCCAATTATTCAAGATTTCCACCCCACTAAGTAAATGTTAAAAAAACCCACTAATGTCCCGTTAAGGGACGGTTAAACGTTTATAACTATATTATTTTTAACTACTTACAAAGCTTTTTGGGTGTGCACGATATAATTTGATATTTTTGCGGCAGTTACCAGTGTTATTGCCGCCATGCCACCTCAAGG
>JAFUVY010000002.1 GCA_017477335.1 Bacteroidales bacterium | reverse complement strand
ACGCCTACATGCTTGAGCGATTTATTTGCGTGTCCGGTCTGCGACCAGACCCGCATGTTATTGACAAACTTTTCAAAGAACTGGTTTTATTTACATCCAGAGCCGCTTAGGCCTGGGAAAAAGTTAACGAACTATTGAATAATGAGACGAATACTCTTGACGGCCATGTGCCTTATGGCATGTGCAGGGCTCGGCGCCCAGAAATACAAGGGCGGGCTTGTGGACAAGACCGTAGCCACCGTAGGCGGAGAGGTTATACTCCTGTCGGAGATAGAGGCCGAAGTTCAGCAACGCAGGGCCGGCGGCGTATCCTACGACAAGGATGTCCGCTGCGAGATTCTGGAATCCATGATGGAAGGAAAGCTGTTCCTGATGCAGGCCAGGATAGACTCGCTCACCGTCAACAACGACATGGTGGACGGTAACCTTACCCAGCGCATGGACTGGTTCCGCACCCAGCTGGGCGGCGACGAGGAAATGGAGAAATACTTTGGCAAGCCTCTTTACAAGCTTCGTCAGGAATGGAAGAAAGTCCTTGAGGACCAGAGTCTCATGGAGCAGGAGCGTTACCAGATTGCAGACAAAATTCCCGAAGTAACGCCCTATGACGTAAAGCTTTACATGGACACCACCGCTAAGGCCAACCTCCCGGTGGTTCCACAGAAGTATCAGCTGAGCCAGATTTGCATCTATCCGGACCGCGAAGCCGCAGCCGTTGCCGTGAGGGAGAAACTCCTTTCCCTGAGACAGCGCATAATGAACGGAGAGAAGTTCTCTACCCTTGCCCGCATCTATTCCGAGGACCCCGGCAGCGCAAGGCGTGGCGGAGAACTGGGCATGGCCTCCAAGTCCATCTTCTGGCCCGCATTCTCCGACGCCGCAATGGCCCTCAGACCCGGTTCCATCTCCCAGATTGTGGAGACCCCCGACGGCTTCCACATCATTGAAGTGATAGAGAAAAAGGGCGACATGTTCAACGCCCGCCACATCCTCCTGAAGCCCAAGTACACGGCGGAAGACAGGGAGAAAGCCTTCCACAAGCTGGATAGCCTCCGCGGAGAAATCCTGAAGGAAGAGATTTCCTTTGAACTGGCGGCCCGTTTCTACTCGGAAGACCCCGCCACCCGCACCAACGGCGGCCAGATGGCCGATCCCTCCACAGGATCCTCCTACTTTGACATGGACCAGCTGAAACCTGCGGACTACGCCGCCATCAAAAGCATCAAGGAGGGGGAGATTTCCGAACCCGTGGAATCCCTGGACAACGAGGGCTACCTGCAGGGCCGCAGCGGAAACCTTGTTTACAAGATTATCAAGGTGGACAAGATAATTCCCGCCCACACCGCCAACTTTGAAAGCGACTACACCCAGATCCTGGAAAGCGTCAAGCAGAGCAAACAGGTGGAGGCCATTGACGCATTCCTGGAAAACAAGATAAAGGATACGTACATAGTGATAGACCCGCTGTTCAAAGAATGTGAATTTGCACGCGAGAGCTGGAATCGGAGAAAGTAGTGAGAAAAATCCTTTATACGGCCGCCCTGGCCTTGATTCTGTGCATGGGAGCCCAGGCACAGGAGGCCGCCGACCGCGTAAGGCTGATAAGCGCAAAATCGGCCGAACTGATAGAAAACAAAAACGGCAACTTCCGAAAGGTAGTGGGCCCCGCTAAGTTTTTCCACAACGACACCTACCTCCTCTGCGACACGGCCCTCTGGAATGTAAACACCAACATCATAGACGCGGTTGGGCACGTGAGCATAATCCAGAACCGCACCAAACTCACCAGCACCACCCTCCAGTATGTGGTGGACGAGAACATGGCCCGCTTCCGCGGAGACCTGGTGCAGCTGGAGGACGACCAGCACAACACCCTCAGAACCCGTTACCTGGACTACAACACCAAAGATTCCGTTGCCATTTTCCAGGGCGGAGCGGCCATGAAGGACAAGGACGGGCAGGTTATCGAGAGCCAGTACGGCACCTACGATTCCAAGGCCCACCTGTTTGTGTTCAACGACAAGGTGAACATGTATCTGGACACCACCTTTGTCAAAACCTCACGCCTGGAGTACCGCAGCGACCTTTCCACCGCCTACTTCGGCTACGCCACCGACATGTGGCAAGATGACAAGATGCTCTCTGCCGATGACGGCTGGTACCGCAGGCCGGAAGAGCTGTTCTTCTTCCGCAGGAAAGTCCACATACTCACGCCGGAGCAGGAGGCCTGGTCCGACACCCTTTACTATCACCGCAACACGGGCGAGGTAAGCATGCTGGGCAAAGTGGAAATAATGGACACCACAAGGAACGTGTTCGCCCTTGCGGGACGCCTGGATTACATTGACACCCTTTCCCAGGTGACCATGACACGAAAGCCGGCCATAATGTCAGTCTCCACGGAAAAAGGCCGCAGGGATTCCCTGTACCTTGGGGCCGAACTCATAAATTACCGGACCATAAAGCGTAACCAAATCCCCGAACCCCGCATCAAGGATTCCCAGAAAAGGATTGGCGACATAAGCGGAGACCCCGTCATGGAATACCGCCGGCAGGCAGCGGAGGCTGCGGCAAAGGCTGCCGAGGAAGCCGCGGCAAAGGACCCCAACAGACCCCCGGTGAAAGCATCGGCCCCGCCCAAAAACGACGGGAAGAAACCGGAGGGCAAGCAGGAGGACAAACCGGAGGAGAAGCCTGCCGCGGATTCTCTGGCCGCAAAAGTGGAACCGCCCGTGGACAGTTCAAAGGTTGGATTCCTGAAGGGCTCCCGCAACGTAAAGATGTTCAGGCGCGACATGCAGATGTGTGCCGATTCCCTGGATTACTGCGACCTGGATTCCCTTGTCCGCCTGTACAAGGACCCCATCTTCTACAATCAGGGAGACAGGCAGTACGCGGCGGACAGCATCTACATGGTGATAAGGAACAAGCGTATGGAAAAGGCTCACCTCCTTTCCAATGCCTTCATCACCATCCAGGAAGACACTTCCAGCTACGACCAGATCCGCGGGGCGGAGATGGTTGCATACTTTGACTCCACAAGCGCCCTCACGCGTTTTGATGCCCTGGGCGGAGCGGCATCCGTCTTCTATCTGGTGGAAAACAACGCCCTTGCCACTGTCAACAAGGTGGAATCCAAGATGATATACGCTACCTTCAAGGACAGCGACATAGAGCGCATCTACTACTATGACAATCCCAAGAACGACGGCTACCCCACGGTGCAGATGCCCCAGGACGAAAAACGCCTCAAAGGCTTCCGCTGGGAGCCGGACAGAAGGCCGGCGTCGCCAAAGGACGTGACTCCGCTGGTGCCCCGACTGAGCCAGAGGACCTCCTACCTGGCAAGGCCGCACACCACATTCACGCATACGGAAATTTACTTCCCGGGCCATATCAACCGTATTTACAGGGACATAGCCATAAGGGATTCCCTCAAGGTCCTGCGCGACAGGGCCGCCATGGCGGCCGATACCACAAAGAAAGCCGCGGCCGTTCCCACGGCGGAAGAACTTGATACCCTCTCCTCATCGGCGCCAGTGCCGGCGGCCGATAGTATCGGCACGGAAAAGCCCGCAGTGGCAGACTCCACCGCAGCAGCCGTAAAAGCGGAAGTGAAAGACACCCTCTCCCCAAGGGAGATAAAGAAACTGGAAAGGGAAAAACTGAAGGCCAAAAGGAAGGCGGAAAGGGAAGCCAGATGGGCGGAGAAGGACAGGAAGTATGCGCAGAAGCAGGCCGCCAGGGAAGAGCGTAAACTCCAGAGGGAAATGGCACGCAAGTTAAAAGCCGAACGCCGCATCCAAAAACGACTGGACAAGGAGAAAGCCCTGCTGGAAAAGTACGTCCGGAAAGAAAGGGAAAAGTATTTGAAAAAACTCAAAAAACGCAATAAATGAAAAAGACCGTTCTTGTATCCGGCGGTGCCGGATTTATCGGAAGCCATGTGACCGTGGAACTCATAGAGGCCGGTTACGATGTCGTTGTGGCCGATAATTTCTCCAATTGCGACCGCACCTGCTACGAGGGTGTAAAGAAAATCACCGGCAGGGAGGACATTCCCCTGGAGGTCATGGATTTCTGCGACGCCGCTGCCGTAAAGGCACTGTTTGCCAAATATCCCATTGACGCAGTGATTCATTTTGCAGCCTTCAAGGCTGTGGGCGAATCCGTTGCAAAGCCACTGATGTACTACAAGAACAATCTGGTGAGCTTCATGAACGTGCTTGAAGCCGCGTCGGAAAAGGGAGGCGTAAACGTGCTGTTCTCCTCTTCGGCAACGGTTTACGGAGAGCCGGAGAAGGTTCCCGTAACGGAGAATACTCCCCGCAAGCCCGCCACTTCCCCTTACGGCAACACCAAAACCATGTGCGAGGACATTCTCCGCGACACCGTAAAGGCAAGCGAGGGCAGGGTGAAAGGCATCCTCCTGAGGTACTTCAACCCAATTGGCGCACATCCCAGCGCACTTATAGGCGAACTCCCCCGCGGAGTACCCAACAACCTGGTCCCGTTCATCACGCAGACAGCTATCGGCAAGCGTGAATGCCTGTCAATATTTGGCAACGACTACCCTACTCCGGACGGTACCTGCCAGAGAGATTACATTGATATAGTGGACCTTGCAAGGGCACACGTCTATGCCGTTACCCGCATGGTGGAAGGGAAGATGAAGCAGGACTGCGAAACCTTCAACGTCGGCACGGGAAGGCCACTGAGTGTCCTGGAACTCGTAAACGCCTTTGAGAAGGTAAACAATCTCAAACTCAACTACAAGTTTGCTCCCAGAAGGGCCGGAGACGTTACCGCCATCTGGGCCGACCCCACCCTGGCCAACGAGGAGATGGGCTGGAAGGCAACCCGCACAATAGAAGAAACTCTCAAGGCCGCATGGGCATGGGAGAAGCACCTCGCAGGAAAATAAGAACAAAATGAAAAAGAGTACTATCGCCCTGTTGGGTATAAGCCTGGTCTTTGCCGGCTGTTCAAAGGAAAATGTAATCGACCCCGCCTCTTCCACCGGCATCACCGGCATTGAAATCACGGAAGTGGACGGTTATGCCGATTTTATAGAGCTGTACAACTCCGGGGACGAGACGGTTTCCCTGGAAGGTTGCAAACTGCGCAGGCTCCGCGTAAAGGACGGCCAGGAAGACAAGCAGACTATCTGGCTTGGCACCTCCTCCGTGAGCCTTGCTCCGGGAGAATATCTTGTATTGAATTACGAGGAAGGGAAAACGGACAATAATCTCTATCCTCTGAACCTGCAGAACAAGATATCGGCCAAAAAGAATATCAACCTCTGGTTCCAAAATAGCGTAAACACGGTCCTGAGCACCTTCCAGAGGGGCTCGAAAGGCATTGGCTGGGGCCTGGTGAATATGCCGGCATGTAAGGACGACGCCGACGTAGAGTATTCCTTTTCCCTGGTTTCCGGGGAATGGGTGCTTGCCACCTCTACGCCCGGAGCCGACAACGCGTCCAAGGCTGCGGACATTCCCACCCAGATGATGACCGTTGTCCTCAACGAGATATCCTTGCCGGACAACGCCGTGGAACTTTACAACTTTGGCGCCGAGTCCGTCAATATCGGAGGATTTGAGCTCCGTTGGGGCCGCATCAAGAGCGGAGTCGCTGACAATCAGACCGTTTATACCATTCCTACAGGCACCACCATTGCCGCAGGTGCATACCTTAAACTTACTCCCGGAATCAATATCGGCCTGTATAACGCCTGCAATATCCGCATCTATCTGAGGGATCCTTCCACGCTGGACGGCTTTGACCAGAAGATAGTCTGGGACGATTTCCGCCGCGGAAAAAAGGGCGACGGATGGACATCCACCACTCTCAGCGCCACTGCCCTGCCCTATGCCCGCATCCCTGACGGGACGGGCGACTGGTATCTGGAAAATGCTGCTACGATAGGCGCGGCCAACGGCACATCGGCCGGAGAAATCCCCGAACTATAGTATGGCGGGAGCAAGGTCAAAGAGCGTCTGGTTCTGCACCAGCTGCGGAAACGAGTACTCCAAGTGGATGGGGAAATGCCCATCATGCGGAGAGTGGAACACCATGACGGAAAAGGAAGTGGTGACGGGAAAGAAAGCCCCCATAGCCGTATCCGTTCCCGGTGCCGGCCACAAGCCCATGCCCCTGAAAGACGTAAGCACCGGCTCCGAGGACAGGCTCTCCCTGGGATCGGCCGAGGTGGACCGCCTGCTGGGCGGAGGCATAGTGAAAGGTTCGCTGGTACTTATGGGCGGAGAGCCCGGAATCGGCAAAAGCACCCTTTCCCTCCAGCTGCCGCTTCGCTCCCCGGGTCTTAAGACCTTGTATGTCAGCGGTGAGGAAAGCGTAAAGCAGGTGAAAATGCGGGCCGACAGGCTTGGCGGAGACAGCTCCGGCTGCCTTATTTACAGCGAGACGGACATGAACGCCATAATAGAGGAGGCTCAGGAGGTTGCTCCGGACCTGCTTATTGTGGACTCCGTGCAGACCATGTACTGCCAGCAGGTGGACTCAACCGCCGGCTCCGTAAGCCAGATAAAAGAAGTGGCGGCAACGCTGCTCCGATTTGCAAAAGGCTCCGGTATCCCCGTTATCCTTATCGGACATATAACCAAGGAGGGCACCATAGCCGGACCCAAGATCCTGGAACACATTGTGGACGTGGTATTGCAGTTCGAGGGCGAAAACCGCGGCGCCTACAGGGTCCTGAGGTCCATCAAGAACCGCTTTGGCTCAACATCGGAACTTGCCGTATTTGAAATGACCGGAACAGGGCTCAGGGAGGTGGAGAATCCTTCCGAGATGCTCATTCCCATGCACGAAGAAGGACTCAGCGGCACGGCTATCTGTGCCATGCTGGACGGCAACAGGCCCTTCCTCTTCGAGGTCCAGGCCCTGGTTTCTTCCGCCGTTTACGGGACCGCCCAGAGAAGTGCCACAGGCTTTGACGTAAGGCGCCTGAACATGCTTCTGGCCGTTCTGGAACGCCGGGCCGGGTTCAAACTGGGGCAGAAGGACGTGTTCCTGAACATGGCCGGCGGGCTCCGGATCACAGACCCGGCATGCGACCTTGCCGTGATATGCTCTGTCCTTTCTTCAAATTTTGACTACTGCATCCCCGCCGACACCTGCTTTGCAGGAGAGGTGGGCCTGAGCGGGGAAATCCGCCCCGTATCACAAGCCGGACGACGTGCCGTGGAAGCGGCCCGGCTTGGCTTCAAACGCATTTTCGTGAGCTCATACACCCACTTTGACACCAAGCCTTCCGGCATAGAGGTAGTCAAAGTCTCAGATATTCCTTCACTGGTAAGGGCCCTGTTCAAATGACAGGGCCCTTACTGTAAAGGATTCTATTTCTTCCGTTTGTCGCGGGCTTTCTTTGAACGGGCCCCTGTGTTTTTCCAGTACTTGGCCCACTGGGTGTCATTGAAGATACGCCTATAGGTGCTGTCCGTCCTTTCCATCCACTTGTCCCTGACGGAAAGGTAGAGGTCCGTATTCTCTACCCTGGCCTTCTGCATGGAAGTCAGTTCCCTGTCCATCTCCCTGTAGTTGTGGGTAAGGGTGGAGTCCACGTAAAACTCCTGCCAATACTCCAGGTCCAGGAGGTCCGAAAGGCGCTTGACTTCCGTATCCACGTACTCCAGAAGCTGTTTCTCCTTCTGCTCCTGAGTCTGGGGCGGGTTCTGGGCCATGAGACCAAGGCAAAGCAGGGTACAGGCCGCGGTAAAGAATGCTTTCATAGATTAATGCAACATTACGGTGAGACCGGCCATCACTATGGAGACCATGCTCATAAGTTTGATGAGGATATTAAGGGAAGGTCCTGAAGTGTCCTTGAAGGGGTCTCCAACAGTGTCTCCCACGACGGTAGCGTGGTGGCTGTCAGAGTTCTTTCCTCCAAAGTGACCCTCTTCCACGTATTTCTTTGCATTGTCCCAGGCTCCGCCGGAATTGGCAAGGAAGATGGCAAGGACAAACCCGGCTCCAAGGCCGCCGGCAAGAAGGCCGATAACTCCGGCAGGGCCCAGCAGAACGCCCACAATCATGGGAACGATGATGGCAAGGAGTGAAGGGAAAATCATCTCATGCTGGGCAGCCTTTGTGGATATGCGCACGCAAGAGGTGTAATCCGGACGCTGTTTGCCTTCCAGGATACCCGCAATCTCGCGGAACTGCCTGCGTACCTCTACCACCATCTTTTCCGCAGCGCGGCCAACGGCATTCATGGTGAGCCCGCAGAACAGGAAGGCCATCATGGCTCCTACGAAAACGCCAACCAGCACCATGGGATTCATAAGGGTGATGTCGTAGTAATCGACTATATCCATGATGGAGGCGGAAACAGTCTTCACGGTGCGTCCTCCAACCTCTATGACGTCTTTTCCTATATGGCCAAGGCCAATCTTGATTTCTTCTATATAAGAGGCCAGAAGAGCCAGTGCCGTAAGAGCGGCCGAGCCAATTGCAAAGCCCTTTCCGGTTGCGGCGGTGGTGTTTCCAAGGGAATCCAGGATGTCGGTCTTTTCACGGACGGAAGGGTCCAGCTCGCTCATCTGGGCGTTGCCGCCGGCGTTATCGGCAATGGGGCCGTAGGCGTCCGTGGCAAGGGTAATTCCAAGGGTGGAGAGCATGCCCACCGCGGCGATGGAAATGCCGTACAGGCCGTGGCTCAGAGTATCTACGCTGAAGTTGAATCCGGTTGCAAAGCCGTAGGAAAGCAGAATGGCTACAGCAATGGTAACAACGGGCACGGCAGTGGAAATCATTCCAAGACCCACGCCGTTTATGATTACGGTTGCGGGACCTGTCTGGGAGCTTTCTGCCAGTTTCTGCGTAGGTTTATAGGAATGCGAGGTGTAGTACTCCGTAATCTTGCCGATGATTACGCCGGCAAGAAGGCCGCTGAGAACGCTCAGAGCCAGCATCCACCAGTTGGAGAAGCCAAGAAGATAGAACACGCCGAAAGAGCAAAGGGCGATGAGTACGGCCGCAAGATTGGTTCCTCTGGAAAGTGAGCCCAGAAGGTCCTGAAGGCTTGCCCCCTCCTTTGTCCGCACTACATATATGCCGATAATGGACAGTACCACGCCGATGGCGGCGATAATCATGGGTGCCAGGATGGCCCGCATCTGCATTTCCGTTCCGTCCTGGAAGAAGGCCGATGCTCCCAGGGCCATGGTGGCAAGTATGGAGCCGCAATAGCTCTCGTAAAGGTCTGCGCCCATGCCGGCGACGTCGCCCACGTTGTCGCCCATGTTGTCCGAGATGGTGGCGGGGTTGCGGGGATCGTCCTCGGGGATGTCCTGCTCGACTTTACCCACGATATCGGCCCCCACGTCAGCAGCCTTAGTGTAGATGCCGCCGCCTACTCTGGCAAAGAGGGCCTGCGTGGAGGCGCCCATGCCGAAGGTGAGCATAGTGGTGGTGATGACAACCAGGTTCTGCGCATCTGAAGGGTCATAGAAAATCTTGAGCACGCTCCACCAGATGGCTATGTCCAGAAGGCCCAGGCCGACGACGGTCAGGCCCATGACGGCACCGCTGCGGAAGGCAATCTTAAGGCCGGAATTGAGGGAACGCATTGTGGCGTTGGCCGTACGTGCACTGGCATAAGTGGCGGTTTTCATGCCTACGAAGCCGGCAAGTCCGCTGAAGAAGCCGCCGGTAAGGAAGGCAAAGGGAACCCAGGGGTTCTGAACGCCAAATCCGTAAGCCAGCACTGCAAACAGGCAGGCAAGGACAACAAACACTATAATGACAACCTTGTATTGCTGTTTAAGGTATGCCATTGCTCCTTCACGCACGTACTGTGCGATTTCTTTCATTGTGGGGGTGCCTTCGCTCTCTTTCATCATCTGCCTGAAGAATATCCATGCAAAAAGAAGAGCAATCACTGCTGCCGCAGGCACCAGGTAAAATAAAGTGTTCATGTGTGGTTATTGTTTGTTTTAGTTATTTCTCGGGGACTTGTATTACCGGTCCGTGCTCCTGGGCTACGGTCTCTTTCCAGAGTTCCGTGTAGCCGGGCCACTCTACCTTGGCCGGAACACCGGTGGAATACTCGCTGTGGATAAAGCTTCCGTCCGGATTCTGGGGTTTCACGTTGCCGTCTATGAATTTCACAAGGAGTTCCTCCTCCAAGGCAGACCAGGCCTGGAACTGCGTCTGGGCGGTCTTTACGGTATAGTCGGTAACATATTTTACAACTTTTGCGTAGGGTTTTCTGGAAATCAGCCCATCCGAATTGGACGCCAGCTTCTTCTGGAGTTTCACCACCACCTGGTTGTAAAGGACTACGGCCATGCTGTCCACGGAGTGGGTTGCATGCTCCATCTGCTCAATCTCAAAGGCATCGGCCCTGGACCGGACGTGCGGAGCCATTACGTTGTACATCTTGTAGCAGGCGTTGGAGATGCGGTTGTTAATCCAGAAGGAAGAGGTGGGAGAATAGTGAAGCAGGTCTCCGTTTCCAACCTTGAAGCAGTCCGGAACCTTGGTTGTGCTGGTGTAAATGGGAGTAAGATAGGAGGTTGCTGCGTCGTCCGTGCCAAACCACAGGATGCCGCCCACAACGTCGGGTACATAGGTCCTGGCCTGGCCCACCATCCAGAAACCGGTCTGCTGAGTGGCTATGGCCCTTTCGTTCACGTAGGTCTTTTCGTCAAAGGTGAACTCCATGGGTCTCCACCTGTAAGGGAGGGCGTTTCCGCCGGCTCCGATATCCTGGGAAAGGTCCATGGGTGTACCCTCAAAGTGGTCGCGCATGACATCGGCCACATTCTTTACTGTAATTTTACGACGGGGATACACAAACAGAGGGAAGTCGTTTTCCAGATTGTGGCCCATCACGTAATCCAGGTAGGAGTAGGCGTCCCTGACAACGGGAGTGCGGTTTTCGTCGTAATAGGAGAACCAGCCGTCGCAGAGGATGTCAAAGGCGCTCCATGCCCTGGCGTCACAGCCGCGGGCAGCTCCGAAATCCAGCGGGCAGTAGGCCTTCTTGAAGCTGAAATCCTCATCCTGGCCGTCAAAATAGCCTTTCCTTCTGGCAAGGCTTATTACATCCTTGGCATAAAGGCAGTTATCCGGGTCATTCAGGGGGAATTTGCCTATGCGGGCCTGGTTGGCATGGGCGCAGATGGCTCCGTCCGGAACCTTCATGGCCACCCAGACGATGCCCTTGTCCTTGTTCACGCCGTTACGCATATTCATTCCCTTGCCCACGATTTCCATGATCCAGGCCTCTTTCTTATCGGCAATGGAGAAGGTCTCACCCTCGGAGGCATAGCCGTACTTGTTGGCAAGGTCCACGATAATCTGGATAGCCTCGCGGGCGGTCCTGGCCCTTTGGAGCGTTATATATATAAGGGAACCGTAATCTATGATTCCACGACGGTCCATGAGCTCCTCACGGCCACCCCAGGTTGTTTCAGTAATTATGAGCTGGTGCTCGTTCATGTTGCCCACGGTCTGATAGGTATGCGGAACCTGCTCAATCTCACCAAGATACCTGTTGGTATCCCAGTCATAAATCTTGAGCATGGAACCCGCCGGATGGTCCGCCGCCGGATGGTAGTACAGCTCTCCGTACAGGTAGTGGGAGTCTGCCGCGTATGAGACCAGGACCGACCCGTCTGCACTTGCACCGGAAGAAATTATAACATTTGTGCAGGCTTCAGCCTTCACAAAAGAGCATGCAGCAAGCGTTGCTGCCATGGCAAAATGTAGAATTTTCTCTTTCATCAGCACAAATATATAAAAAAATAACTACCTTTGACCACTTTAAAAAACAAAACAATAGTAGTGTTATGAAAAAAGTTTACACTTTTGTTGCAGTTGTTGCAATGATGGCAGCTGCAGTTGCATGCGAGTGCAACAACTCCAAGAAGGTAGAAGAGGCTCCCGCAGAAGAGCCCGCTACTGAGGTTGTAGAAGAGGCCCCCGTTCAGGACGCCATTGAAGAAGGTGCCGAGGCAGTCAAGGACGCCGCTACCGAAAAGGCAGTCGAGGTTGTCAACGCTGCAGCCGAAAAGGCAGTTGAGGCTATCCAGAATTAATCCTAGAGCCAAACTCAAGAAAAAACCGAGCCGTTTCCGCGGCCCGGTTTTTTTGTTTCTATCACTGCCCAGGTGCTACTAACGTCCCACTTAATGGACCGTCAGTGTCATTTTACCCCCATTATCGCTACTATCGTCCCAGTGATTGGGACGTTAGTAGCACCCTTGAAGTTGGTCGGAGGAAGAGATACCCTCCAGGGGGACTCCACTTCGCTTCGCTCCGTTCCGGCCCCTCCCGTTGTCTCCCGCCTCCCCGCTAGCAGCGGGAACTTGTATCCAACGGGCCCCTTCCCCCTACCCTTGTGCGGGGGTGCACAAGCCCCCTGGAGGGTATCCCTTCCTCCTTACTACAAAAAAAGAGGTCACATCACTTTTGATGTCAACCTCCTTTTGTCTTTAAGACTCTTCTGATACTATTTGCCCAGACCTTTCTTTGCTGCGGCGCTGAGCTCGTCGTAAAGGGCGTCAGTTTTTTCCAGAAGCTCCTTGCGGATGCTGTTGAAGCAAACCCTGGGCTTTTCTGCACCGGCGCTCTTGACAACCTTCTCACGGAGGTCATTGTAAAGATCAACGGCCTTGTCAATGAGGTTTGCTATCTCGTCTGCGTTTTTTCCGGGATTGATGTTGAGGAAGAGCGTGCAGTCATCCACAAATGCACCGATTACGTACTCGATGTCTTTCTTAATGTCTCTGAGATTCATATCTTTTGCGAATTAATTCGGTTGCAAAGATAGAAATAAAAAATGAATAATTCACCACAGAAAGTGTCATGCAGGACGTTCGCTGCAAAAATAGCCCGGTTGGCTGAAAAATCCGGAAGAGTGTTAGTTATCAGCACAATTTTTGTAAATTTGGCGCCTTCGGTGTATTAAAACTTAAAACAG
Source organism: Bacteroidales bacterium (assembly GCA_017477335.1). GTDB lineage: Bacteria > Bacteroidota > Bacteroidia > Bacteroidales > UBA932 > Cryptobacteroides. The sequence goes on along the minus strand of JAFUVY010000002.1, from coordinate 28,921 downwards.
AACGACATGAAAAAGTATCTATCGGCAATAATCCTTCCCCTGCTGCTGGCAGCCTGCAGCAAGGAGGAAATCATAAACGTATCCGATCCGGGCCTGGAATGGAGTGCATCGTCTTATGAGGCGGTCCTCGGCGGGGAGAACAGTTTCCCCACCCTTAGCAATGCCAACGGCGTAAGCGTGAGCTACTCTTCTTCCGACACGTCCGTGGCCACGGTGGATTCTTCCAGCGGGGAAGTCACCCTTGTGGGAACAGGCACCACCTCCATCATCGCCAGCTCAGAGGCCGATGGCACCTACTCCGCCGGCAGTGTTTACTACACTCTTAAGGTGGTGAAGTACAGCGTTACACTGTCCTACAGCGAGAGCACATTCAGAGTATCCCTGGAGGAAGGCTCAAGCTCATATCCCACTCTCACCGTAAGTCCTTCCTCCCTGTTGTCATCCGTGAGCTACACCTCTTCCAACACCTCGGTTGCAACAATCTCATCTTCCGGTTCGGTAACCCTCGTCGGTGCGGGAAGCACCATCATATCGGCCGCCTTTGCAGGAGACGATAACTACAAGAGTGCATCGGCCCAATACACCCTGGTGGTGACCACCAGTGCCGATGACGGATCAGAGGCCACAATCTTTGCCAGCGCAGGTTCCGGCGACGACGACGACATCTCCCTCACCACTTTCACCAGGCTGGTTACCGTTACCTACTCGGGTACAAACACCCCCACTGTCACCGGTTACAGCGCCGTAGCGGACGTAATGGACGTAAGCACCTCCGGAGCGGGAGTCACCATCACCTACACCGGTGCGGAGAACGTGGTTTACAAACTCACAGGTACCACCTCCAACGGTTTTCAAGCTTTACAGCTCCAAGAAACAGGCAATCTGGCTCAGCGGAGCCTCCATAACCAGCACCACCGGCGCAGCCATCGACAACCAGAGCGGCAAACGCACGTTCATCTATGTGGAAGGCACCAACAAGCTTGCCGATGGTTCCTCCGCAGCATACAGCACCACCGGTGACGAGGATATGAAGGGCGTGCTGTTCTCCGAAGGGCAGATTATCTTCAGCGGCCCTTCTTCCGGCACCAACACCCTTACCGTCACAGCCAACAACGCCCAGGGCAAGTCCGCCATCGTCTCTGACGACTATGTGAGATTCCTTGCAAACGCCTCCGTAACAGCCTCCGCCGGTTCCGGCGCAGGACACGGAGTAAAGGGCAACGAGTACGTCCAGATAAGCGACGGCGCCCTAAGCGTCACCACAAACGCCAACATGAAAAAGGGCATCACTGCCGATGACTACGTCCTCGTGGAAGGCGGCACCACCAATATCAAGGTTACCGGCGGCGTGGCCTACGACAGCGAGGATTCCGAATATACCGGAACCGCCGGCATCAAGGCCGACAACTACTTTGCCATGACCGGAGGTACAGTTACCATCAACAATGAGGGTACCGGAGGAAAGGGCATCAGCGCAGGTAATTACAGCTATTACAGTTCCAACAGCAACTCCCTGACGGACAGCTATATTTCCGGAGGCACCCTTACCATAACCACTTCCGGGAGCGAGTCCAACGACGTTTCCTCCAAGGCAATAAAGATTGGCTTCAAGCAGAGGTCCGGTTACAGCTACATCTACGCGGGGAACCTGATCGTGAGCGGCGGCGCCACCTCGTGCACCTGTTCCAAGAGCGAGTCCGTGGAGGTGAAGGGCAAGCTTACCGTCTCGGGAGGTTCATTTTACGCCTACTCCACCGGTGACGACGCCATCAACAGCCAGGGAGAAATGAATATTACCGGAGGCTACGTGTATGGCTATTCGTCGGCCAACGACGCAATTGACACAAACTGCGACATGAAGATAAGCGGCGGATACGTATATGCCATCACCACCAAGGGCAACCCGGAGGTTGCTCTGGATGCCAACACCGAAGGCGGATATAAACTGTACATCTACAGCAATGCCACGGTCGTCGCCTACGGCGGACTGGAGAGAGGCTATTCGTCGGCCAACTCCGTATATACCCTCAGCGGCACTGCAAATGCATGGAATGCACTGTATGACGGCAGTTCCTACATTGCAGCCTTCAAGGCTCCGTCAAACTACAGCTCCTTTGCCGTGACGGCTCCTTCCCTGAAAAGCGGTTACAAGAACGTTACCGTTTCCTCCGGAAGCCAGACCTGCAACGGCGTATGGGCCACTTCAGGAATATCCGGCGGAACATCCGTAAACCTGTCCACCTATAACGGCGGAAACCAGGGAGGAGGGCCCGGTGGTGGATGGCCTCATAGCTTATAAGTTATAAGATTTTTTGTATATTTGTAGGTATGAAAAAGATCCTTATAATAGTTTTTGCGGCCCTGATGCTGATACCAGCAGCGGGGGCACAGGAGCCTGTCCAGAAAATAAACAAGAAGAACCTTGTTATCAAAGAATGGAACACAGACCCCAAGGGGGGCAACAGGACTCTGGACCACATGACCACCTACAATGCAGAAGGCAAGAAGATTGAAGAGGTGGAGTACGGCACTTCCGGACAGAAGTGGCGCAAACGCTACGAATACGGCCCGGACAACAGGGTCTCCCGCGAACTTGTCTATGACGAATTCAACCGCCTGCAGACAATCAAGAAAATTGAATACAACGAGTTCGGACGCAAGAAAATCCAGTACACCTACAACGCCAAGGGCAAGCTCCTGACAGTCAAAAACTTTGAATACCTGGCCCAGGATGCCGACTGACACGCATATATCGTTTGACAAAGCCCTTGAAGCCCTGAAACCCATTACCCTTGAGGAGATGGATTCCGTGAAGCTTCTCAACCGAATTGACTCCAAGTACCTGACCAACGAGTCCACGCTTGAGGCAATTCTGGCCGATGCCGCCGCCGCCGGGTACAGGGCCCTTGTGGTTGAAGGGAAAAAGCTCAACCGCTACAACTCCGTTTACTACGACACGGATGGGCTCAGGATGTTCTACGATCACCACAACCGCCGCCTGGTAAGACAGAAAGTGCGCTGCCGCACTTATGTGGAATCCGGCATGACCTTCCTTGAAATCAAACGCAAGAACAACAAGGGACGCACCAAGAAAAAGAGGATGGAAATTCCCCTTTCGGAACTTATGGACTTCAGTGCAGACAAGGCGGCCTGCGATTTCCTTGCCGACAAGTCCTGGTTCACGGTGGACCAGCTCTCTCCGGTGCTGGATACCCGTTTTGCCCGCATCACCCTTGTGAACCCGGCCATGACAGAACGCCTTACCATAGACACGCATCTCGCTTTCACCAACTTCCGCACCGGGCTGAGCACCACTCTGCAGGATGCTGTCATCATTGAGCTAAAGCAGGACGGAAGGGCGGCCAGTCAGATGAAAAACATCCTCCTTGACCACCGCGTAAAGCCAGTCAGAGTGAGCAAGTATTGCGTAGCCCTTACCCTTACGGACCCTTCGGCAAAGAGCGGCAGGTTCAAAGCCAAGATCAGAAAAATAGAAAAAACCATCGGAAATAAATTAGTAGTACTATGATAGATAAAATTTTCCGCTTTATCCAGGACGACCTTGCCTCTTTCGGCAACATGGACATCAACGACGACATGCTCCTTGACGTCCAGTCCATCACCGATGCCATGATGACCACCACCCAGAAACTTGGAGAACTGGGTATCCGTTTTGCCATCAACCTGCTGGTCTGCTGGATTCTGGTCCACTTCTTCTACTATAGGAAGAGCAGGAGGCGTGACTACTACTTCACCTTCATGGTGTTCTCGTCCGCCATGCTTACCCTTCTGTACATCATGGGCAACGTGGAAGTGGGAGTGGGCCTTACACTTGGCCTGTTTGCCATATTCGGGGTTATCCGCTACCGTACGGAAACAGTTCCCATCAGGGAGATGACCTACCTGTTCGTCATCATTGCCCTGGCCGCAGTGAACGGCCTTGCTCCTCTGTATCAGATTGTTGACGTTGCCACGGCACCGCACTATGTGCTCAATCCAGGAAACGTAGGCGTGATGGCGCTTGTGAACCTCCTCATAATAGCCCTTGTGTGTGTCCTGGAAAGCGACCGTCTTGTAAAGCACGTCACAACAAAGCTGGTTCTCTATGACAGGATTGAGCTCATCGTTCCGGAAAAGCGGGAAGAGCTCATCGCAGACCTTCAGAAGAGACTGGGTGTAAAGGTGCAGAACGTGGAGATCGGCCATGTGGACTTCCTTAAGGACGCCGCATTCATCAAGGTATCCTACCGTCTGGAAAAGGGAGAATCCAACACCATCAACGAACTTACCAAAGCGAAAGACTTTGCCGGATGAAAAAGCTGATATTCGCACTGGCCCTTTTCGCTCCCCTGGCAGCATGGGGCCAGGATTTCAATTTTGGAGCACGCGCCTCGGCAGAAGTTGATTACAAGATTGTGAAGGGCCTCCACATTTCTGCTGGCGAGGAACTCCGAATGGCCGATAATTTTGCAGGCCTGGGAAGCCTCCGTACGTCTGTAGGGCTGTCCTACAAGCCCCTCAAGTTCCTGAAAGTGGGCGTAGGCTACATCCTTATCAACCCCTACAAGATTAACAAGGAGCTTGAAACCGATGTTTACTACTCCGGTTTCTGGGCGCCAAAGCACCGCGTGTACGGCGACGTAGCAGGCTCCGTGAAGTTTGGCGCTTTCCAGTTCACCCTGAAGGAGAGGCTCCAGCTCACCCACAACTCCTACGCCGGGCTCAACACATACCAGAGCACCCGGAACGTCCTGGGCCTCAAGAGCAAACTGACCGTAAAGTACAAGGGACTGAGGACTTTTCAGCCCTACCTTGCCTTTGAAATCCGCGCCGCCCTCAACGATCCCTGGGGAACCACGTCCGGAGGGGCCCAGCTGACCGGCCAGAGCAAAAGGACTTACTACACCTACACCCATACAGGCTATACCCACGCCTATATCAACCGTTACAGGGTGGAACTTGGCGGAGACATAATCTTTTCCAGGCAACACAGCCTGCAACCTTACCTGCTTCTGGATTATCTGAACGACTACGTCATTGACACCAACGCTGACGGCAACCGCATTTTCACGGATAATACCGGTTGGGAGAATTCCTTCTGCGGCATCTTCGGGATTCAGTACAGCTTCAGTTTCTGATGAAATAACCAAAAAAAGCAGTATCTTTGCGAGCTAAACTTTTTTTGAGTTATGAAAGAAGCAATTGAACAGATATTCAAAGAACTTGAGCAGCTGAAAGCCTCCTCGCAGAAAGAAGCGGAAGAGGCCAGGGTTCGTTTCCTTGGGAAAAAAGGTGAGATTACCGCTCTTATGGAGCAGTTCCGCACCATCGCCCCCGAGATGAAACGCGAATACGGCCAAAAGCTGAACCAGCTCAAGAAAGAAGCTCTGGCAAAGATAGAAGAGCTAAGGGCTTCCGCAGAAGCCTCCGTCCAGGCCGATGCCCCAAAGGAAGACCTCACCATGCCCGGAGATGCAATGCCGCTGGGTTCCCGTCATCCCGTATCGATAGTGAGACAGGAGATAGTGGATATCTTCCGCAAGGCCGGTTACAACGTAGCCGAGGGTCCGGAGATAGAGGACGATTACCACGTGTTTGAAGCCCTCAACTTCCCTCCCAACCACCCTGCCCGCGAGATGCAGGACACCTTCTTTGTGAGCACCGGACATCTGAATCCGCTGCTTCTGCGCACTCACACCTCTTCCGTACAGGTTCGCACCATGGAAAGCCAGGAGCTGCCCATCCGCGTAATCTGCCCCGGCAGGGTGTTCAGGAACGAGGCCATATCGGCCCGCGCACACTGCATCTTCCATCAGGTGGAAGGTCTTTACATAGACAAAAACGTAACTTTTGCAGACCTCAAACAGGCCATCCTGGTATTTGCAAGGGAGATGTTCGGCCCGGATACGGAGATTCGCATGCGTCCCTCCTACTTCCCGTTCACGGAACCGTCGGCCGAGGTTGACGTAAGCTGCAACATCTGCCACGGAAAGGGCTGCAATATATGCAAAGGCACCGGCTGGCTGGAAATCATGGGCTGCGGCATGGTGGACCCCAACGTGCTTAAAGCAAGCGGAATAGACCCTGAGATCTATTCCGGATTCGCTTTTGGTATGGGTGTAGAAAGAATTGCGATGCTCAAATGGCAGGTGAACGACCTTCGCCACTACTTTGAGAATGACATGCGCTTCCTGGGCGAATTTGCCACGGCTACGGAAGTTTAATCAATCCTCCGCCGGCTTGTTGAAGGTACCTGCCGGAATCTTACAGTTAACCTGCAAATCTTCAAGTTCTATTGTGGATTTGTAGGTTTTTTTCTGTATCTCCTGCTTAAGGACTATGCCCTCCCAGACCCAAACGGTAACTGGGACTTTTGCCATGAGTTGCTTTGTTTTATAAGAATACACCTTGCATTTTCTGCCGGCGTAGGTCTCCGTCCTGAGTTCCTTGATATCATAGAGCGAGATTGCTTCCTGGGAAAGGGAATACCAGTTGATCTCCACAACATCGGCCCCCTTCTTTGTCTTTTTGGCATTGCCGTACTGGTTTATGGACCAGACTTCGTCGCCAATGACAAGGACGGAGTTAACCCACGTACCCAGCTCTCCGCCAAGGTCTGTTGCTATCTCCTGGCGCTGTTTCCGGCCGTAATCGTCAAACCAGAGGGTGTTCCGGGAAATCTGTCCCCTGGTGTTGGAGACGGTTTTCACAATGCCGGACTTGACGCCAAAGTACTTTGTCTGCGCAAAAACGGGAACGGCCATGCAAATGGCCAGAAAAGCAACTAAGATCTTTTTCATAATCATTTAATTATCCGTCCCAAATCTAACAATTATTATTAATTATTTACTCCCATTTTCACAAAAAGGCTGGAAAGAAGCAGGCCCAGGACAGTGATGCCGGCATTCAGCAGCAGGAGCTCGTAGCTGAAGTGATATCCTCCGAACCACTGCTCGGAATTGAGGTCCAGTACAAGGCTTATCGCCGGAGAGAGAATGGCTATCACGGGGACCCACCCGTCCCTGACCGGCCGCCTGGTGCTTATCCCATAGATAAACAGGCCAAGAATGGGCCCGTAGGTATAGCTGGCAAGCCTGTAAGTTGCATCAATTACACTTGTGGAATTAAGCTTGTTGAACGCCACCATGCACGCCAGCATCACAATGGTCATGAGAGTATGCGTGACAACTCTTGACCTATGGTCCGTCCTGCCGGACAAATCCACGGTAAAAGAGGTGGTAAGTGCCGTAAGGGCAGAGCCTCCGGAAGGGAAACCGGCCATGACAAGGCCTGTCACAAAGAGCACTCCCACTACAGCCGGAACGGCTCCGGACCAGACCACGGCGGGGAAAACGGCATCCCCGGAAGCCTGAATCCCGTTCAGGGAGGCAAACTTGTAAAGATAGGTTCCAAGCAGGAGGAACATGGCTATCACCACTGTCTGCAGCAGGCTGGATACAACAAGGTTCTTCTGCGAATCCCTGACGTTACGGCAGGCCAGTGTACGTTGCATCATGTCCTGGTCCAGTCCTGTTGTAGCCACCACGATGCAAAGTCCGCCCACCACCTGCTTCCAGAAATACTGGGGATGCAGAGGGTCGTCAAAATAAAACACCCTCATAAGGGACGTGTCAGGACCGTCCACCTCACGTGCCACAAAACACAGCGTCAGCCCCACCGAAAGGAGCATAATCACCGTCTTGAGCATATCCAGGCCGATTACGGCCTTCACCCCGCCGCGTACCGTATAGGCCCACTCAAGAAGCATGACGGGGGCCGCGACGGCAAGGAAGGATACATCGGCCACCTTACCCAGAAGGAGCTGGATGGTGGAACAGAGAAGGAACATCTTGACAGAGGTGCCAAGCATCTTGGAGATAAAGAAGAACCAGGCTCCGGTGCGGTAGGAACCAATCCCAAAGCGCTTTTCCAGATACTGGTATATGGATACCACTCCCAGCCTGAAATACAGGGGCGTGAGCACAAAGGCAATGACCAGATAGCCCAGGAAAAAGCCCAGGCACATCTGCAGGTAACCAAAGCCGGAGGCCCCCATCATACCGGGGACAGATACAAAAGTGACTCCCGACATGCAGGAGCCAATCATTGCAAGCGCTACCTTCCACCAGGCGGTGGAACGTGACGCGTAAAAGCTATCTTTAGACATTATTCTTTAATTCCTTGGCATGGGCACGCCCCACGGGCAGAGACCCGTCCAGACCGGACAGGAACACTTCCTTTGCGGAGCTGCGCTCTATACGCCACGCCGGGACTATGTAGGATTTATGGATGCGGATAAACTTGCCTTCCGGCAAAAGTTCCATCACCGCCTTCAGGGAAATCTGCGAAACCACGTCCTGGGCATCGTCAAGATGGAAACAGGCATAATTATTCCGGGACTCAATATATATTATGGAGGCAAGCGGAATATGGATGGTCTTGTAGCCGGACTTGACCGCAACGGAAGCGTCCCCGGCGCCAAACACATCTGTGGTCCTGGTGGGCCTCATGGGCTCCTGGACCGGAGCGGGCGCCTGGCGCGTTTCCCATATTCCGCAGGGAATAGACAAACCCAGTGCTGCCAAAAGAGTCACCCACATTGCCCTTACATGCGGCTGGAGGGAGGCATCCATGTCCCGGGGGAAATCCACGGGAGAAAGGCACATCAGGAAGGTTGCGGCAACTATAAGCAATACCGCACCGGCGACGGGCAGATAATTCTTTCTGCCGATAAGCGGGCCCAGCACCAGACGGCCCAGGAAATAAACTGAAAGGAGCCAGAGTGCATACACCAGCACGTAGCCGGGATGCCACTGGCTCCATTCAATCAGTGGAAAAAACAACATTATCCCGACAAGTATGACTACTGACGGGATAATGTCGAATTTAGAATTCATAACCTGCGAATTCGATGTCGCGTGCAGCACGCTCCTTGAGAGCGGGTTTCTCGAATGCCTTCTGCAGGTTGGCCTTTACGTCCTCTGCCTTTCCAAGACGTGCGGAAGCCACAGCCTTAAGGTAAGCGACGCAGGGATCCTGGCACTTTGCAGTGGCGATAGCCTTTTCGGGCTGGTCATTGAGGATGTAAGCGAGAACCAGGTTGTTGCAGCAACCCTTGACGTCCTTAAGCTGGGCAAGAGCCTCTTCGTAACGGCCCTGGAGGATGAGAGCAACGCCGAGGTTGGCCTTTGCATCATCGTTGGCAGCCTTGCGGAAGAGATTCTCAGCGGCGGCGAAGTCGTTCTTATGGAGAGCGAGAACACCCTTGGCGTTGATGATATCGGCATCCGTGGCCTTAACCTTTGCAAGAGCCTCTTCTGCTTTTGCGTCTTCACCCTTGAGGAGGTAGAGAGCGGCAAGGTTGTACTGAGCGCGGTCGCTGTTGAATTTGGCAACTGCCTTTTTCCAGATGTTCTCCTTCTGGGCGCAGTCCTCGGTTACGTATGCAAGACGGAGGAGAGCTTCCTCGTCAAGAACGTCCTCATTGGTGTTCAGCAGGGTTGCGAGCTCCTCGTTGGTGAAGTTCTGACGCTCCACGTTGGCGATGAGGCGGGCACGGCGGAGTTCGGGGAGAACCTCGTCCTTAAGAGCGGTGTAAACTTGGGACATGTTCTTGATCTCGTTCTCGCGGACTGCAGGATCGCTGTACATGGACAGAACGCGGAGGATGAGTTCCTTGTCGCTGAGGTCGGATTCGGAAACAAGCTGCTGGAAGCCTTCCCAGTCCTCACCAACACTGCGGATTTCGGGTTCTGCGGCATTGGTGCCCTTGGTGACCTTCTTCCATGCCTTGCCGGCGGAACCGGAACGGTTCTTGGAAAGCTTGTCGTTAAGCTCTACGGAGCCGTCGGGGGAAGCGTAAGCTATAATTTCAGTGCCCTTAACGGTAACGCGCTCGTCTGCATTGGCGGCGGCAAGAGCGGCCTTGAAGTCCTTGACGGAATTGCTCTTAAGCTGGGAACCGCGAACCTCGGAAGAATTGAGGGCGTACTTGATCTGGGCCTCGATGGTTCCGGGAACGACATCCTGGTAGTCACCGGCCTTGAAGCTGAGCTTGCCGTTTCGCTTCACAAGCATATAAGTGGTGTTGGCACCGTCAGTGACCTTCTTGGTGGGAAGAGCGATAACCTTGTTCTTGGCGATAACATTGCCGCGAAGCTCCAGGTGGCACTTCTCCATACCTTCCACATACTGGAAGTGTACGTTTTCGGTAACGGTCTGACCGTCGGAAGAAACAACCTTATAGTTGTCCTTTACCTTTTCACCCTGATACTTGAAGGCAGGCATTGCGGCCTCTCCGCCTTCGTAAACGATAACGGGAGTCACCTCCAGGATAACCTGGGGATTGAAATAATCCTTGGGATAAGTAACTGAAACGGTAGCATCAATGTTGCCGGCAACGACCTCGAGGGTTGCGGGAACGCACTCAACGGTAACGTTTTCAGACATTTTTGCCATCTTCTCAGGAGATGCGCAGGCGGCCAGTACTGCGGCCGATGCTAAGAATAAAAGTGTCTTTTTCATATTAAATAGGTGTTTGTTTCATTACGTCAGCTTGCAAATATACTATTTATTTTTGTAATTTTGCGGTGATATGGACTTGCAGGCACTAAAAAATAAATACGACATCATCGGCAACGACCCCGCGCTGAACAACGCGCTGGAGACGGCCGTCAAATTTGCTCCCACCGGGCTGAGCGTTCTCATTCAGGGGGAAAGCGGCTCCGGAAAGGAGAGTTTTGCCAGGATCATCCACCAGTTTTCTCCCAGGAAGCAGGCGGCATTCTTTGCCGTAAACTGCGGCGCCCTTCCCAAAGAATTGGTAAACTCGGAACTCTTCGGCCACGTCAAGGGCTCCTTCACCGGTGCCGGAGAAACCCGCAAAGGCTATTTTGAAGAAGCCAGCGGCGGCACTCTTTTCCTGGACGAGATTGCAGAACTTCCCCAGGAATCCCAGGCCCTCCTGCTGCGCGTGCTCCAGAGCGGAGAATACCGCAAGGTGGGCTCCAACAAAATAGAACACACGGACGTACGCGTGGTTGCCGCCACCAACGTCCATCTTTACGAGGCGGTGCGCCGCGGCAAGTTCCGCGAAGACCTGTACTTCCGCCTTTCCGCAGCCCAGATCCACATTCCCCCGCTGCGTGACAGAAAATCCGATATCTATTTGCTGTTCAGGAAGTTTACCTCTGATTTTTCAGAGGTGAACGGAATGTGCAAGATTTCCCTGCGCCCGGACGCCATAAGGCTGCTGGAACAGTACCGCTGGCCCGGCAACATCCGTCAGCTTCAGGGATTCACCCAGGCCCTCACTGCACAGCTTTCACAAAAAGTCACCCCCACCCTTCAGAGGATAGAACTGGGGGCCGATGAACTCCTGCCCTACATGCCCAGGGAAGAAGGGGACCCCACTCCCGTCATTTACGACGCATCGGCAGCTTCCGAATCCCGGCAGACCCTTAACCAGGACCAGCTACAGGCCATCTTCAAGGCTATTTTTGACCTCAAGGCAGAGATTGACGCCCTGAAGGCCCGAGTGGACAGGACAGACCTGGCCGCCCTCCCCCAGCCTCCCTCCGACACTGACGCCCAGGAGGCCGAATGGCAGATTCAGGAAGAATCCCAGGACCTGTCCCTCAGGCATACGGAAGAAGACCTCATACGCAGGGCCCTGGAAAGACATGAGGGCAACCGTAAGAAGGCCGCCGAGGAGCTTGGCATGAGCGAACGCACCCTCTACCGCAAACTTCCACCGGAATACAAGAAGAAATGAAACGCCTCATATATGTAATAGCCGCAGTGCTGCTGACGGCCTCCTGCGGGATTTACTCTTTCTCCGGCACATCCATACAGCCGGACGTAAAGACCATCTCCATACCTTATGTGGAATACAAGGCCCTGAGAGTGAATCCTTCCCTTTCCAACCTGATGACCGAGGCCCTTCAGGACAAGTTCCGAAAGCTCACCTCCCTGGAGCAGGTGGAAATGGACGCAGACCTGGACCTGGTATGCGAAATAACCGGCTACGACACCAAGGCCACCGCCGTCACTGCCGATGAATTTGCCGCCCAGACCCGCCTCACCGTAACCGTGAATGTGGTTTTCACAAACAAGAAATACCCGGAAGACGACGTAAAGAAGTCCTTCTCCGCCTACGAGGATTTTGATTCCAATCTCTCTCTGGATGCCGTGGAGGCCGGACTTTGCGACAGCATTGTAGAAAAGCTCGTGGAAGACATTTTCAACGCAACCGTAGCACAATGGTAGGATTCATAGACATACACTCGCTTACGCTTGACGAACTCTCCGGAGTGGTGAACCTGTACCCCTGGTACGGAGCCGCCCGCATAGAGCTGTGCCGCAGGATGGGCCAGGCATGGAGTGCGGAGGAATTCGCCGCCCACGCCCTTTATGTGGCGGACAGGGGCAAGATAGCCTCGCTTGCAAAGGTGTACGAATCGGCCGATTACCACGACACCACCACCCCGGACACCACCGACGAACCGGAGGCCCCCGCCGTGCACGTCGTAGGTGGAGACTACTTCTCCCAGACGCAGTACGATTCGGCCCGCAGAAGCGGGGACGGCATCTTCAGCCGCCTGGCGGTGGGGGACTCTCCCGCACCCGGGGCCGACAACGGGCAGACCACCGACATCGCGGACCTTTTCACTACGGAAACCCTTGCCTCAATCTTTGTGGAACAGGGCCGGACGGAGGAAGCCCGTCGCATTTATTCCCGGCTGATTTTGGATATTCCGGAAAAAAGTGCTTACTTTGCATCCCTTATTGACAAATTGAATTAAAATTTAAACAGATATGAACGCAATTTTCACAATTTTGGTTGTCCTCATCATCATTGCAGCCATCCTTCTCATTGCAGTTGTTCTGCTTCAGAACGGCAAGGAAGGCGGAATTGCCAGCAATTTCACATCGGCAAACCAGACCCTTGGCGTACGCCAGACAGCAACCATCCTTGAAAAGGCCACCTGGTGGCTCGTAAGCTTTATCCTGGTTGCAAGCATCTGCACCGTATTCGCCGGCCGCAGCAACACCGCACGCGGAATCAACGACTCCCTCGGCTCCGAGATCGCTTCCCAGACAGAAGTAACGGAAGAGGCCGCTCCCGAATTCGAGTTCTCCAACCCCGAGACCGAAGAGACTCCGGCAGAGACTCCTGCAGAGTAATTTACTGCCAAATTGTCAGTTCCCAGGCAGGGGAACAAAGATTGAAAGATACCGTTTGCCCGCAAAACCGGGCGAACGGTTTTTTTATGCGGGAAAAAAGGAGAATGAATTATGGCAGAAAACACATTACTGCAAAAATTTGCAATCAATCTTAACGAAAGGGCGGCCCAGGGGAAACTGGATCCCGTGATTGGCCGTGACGATGAAATTCGCCGAGTGCTTCAGATTCTTTCCCGCAGGACCAAGAACAACCCTATCCTGGTGGGAGAACCGGGCGTGGGCAAGACGGCAATATCGGAAGGTATAGCCCAGAACATTGTAAACGGACAGGTTCCTGAGAACCTGAAGAATAAGAAGGTGTACTCCCTGGACATGGGCGCCCTCATAGCGGGTGCAAAATACCAGGGAGAGTTTGAAGAGCGTCTGAAAGGTGTCGTGAAAGAAGTCGTGGACAGCGCAGGCGAGATTATCCTGTTCATAGACGAGATTCACACCCTTGTGGGTGCAGGCCGGTCCGGCGGGGCCATGGATGCTTCCAACATCCTGAAGCCGGCCCTGGCAAGGGGCGAGCTCAGGACCATCGGCTCAACCACTCTGGACGAATACCAGAAGTACTTTGAGGCCGACAAGGCCCTGGAACGCCGATTCCAGATGGTCATGGTGGACGAACCTACCCCGGCCGAATCCGTGGCAATCCTGCGAGGCCTTAAGGAGAGGTACGAGAACCATCACAAGGTGCGCATAGAGGACGACGCTCTCATTGCTGCCGTGAACCTTTCCCACCGTTACATCACTTCCCGCTTCCTGCCGGACAAGGCTATAGACCTTGTGGACGAGGCGGCATCCAAACTGCGTCTGGAAATGAATTCCGTCCCGGAGCCCATTGACAATCTGAACAGCGCCATAAGGCAGAAAGAGATTGAACGCGAGGCGGTTAAACGCGAGGGGACCAGTGCAAAACTCTCCAAGATGGAGGAGGAGCTCAAAGACCTGCGTGCCCAAAGGGACGTCCTCATGCAGAAGTGGAACAGCGAGAAGGAAATCCTTGGCGGCCTGCAGAACGCCCGTCAGGAAATGGAAGACCTGCGTCTCCAGGCCAAGACGGCGGAGCGCAACGGAGACTATGCCAAGGTTGCAGAAATCCGCTACGGCCGCATGGCCCAGGTGCAGAAGGACATCGACGCACTGGGAGCCAAGGCAGAGTCCATAAAGGAACCTCTTGTCACTGAAGCTGTTACCCCGGAAGACATTGCGGAGGTTGTAGCCAAGTGGACCGGCATCCCGGTAAAGAGGATGCTGGAAAGCGAGAAAGACAAACTGCTCCGCATGGAAGAGCAGTTGCACAAACGCGTGGTGGGCCAGGATTACGCCATCAAGGCAGTGGCCGATGCCGTGCGCCGTTCAAGGGCCGGGCTGTCCAACGGGAAAAGGCCCATCGGCAGTTTCCTTTTCATGGGAACCACCGGCGTGGGTAAGACGGAACTGGCAAAGGCCCTGGCGGAATTCCTGTTCAATGACGAGAACATGATGACCAGGATTGACATGTCCGAGTATCAGGAGCGGCACACCGTCTCAAGGCTGGTGGGCGCGCCTCCGGGATATGTAGGATACGACGAGGGCGGTCAGCTCACGGAAGCCGTAAGGCGCAAACCCTACTCCGTGATACTGCTGGACGAGATTGAGAAAGCCCATCCGGACGTTTTCAACGTGCTTCTGCAGGTCCTGGACGACGGCCGTCTTACCGACAACAAGGGCCGCACGGTGGACTTCAAGAACACCATCCTTATCATGACTTCCAACGCCGGGGCGGAGATTATCCAGAGTTACATGGAAAAGCTTCCGGAGGTTAACGGACTGGACATGCAGGCAATCGCAACGCGCCGCAGCATGCTGGACGAGTGTTCCGCCCGCGTACTGGATGTCCTTCGGCAGACCGTACGTCCGGAATTCCTGAACAGGATAGACGAAATCATTATGTTTGACCCTCTTACCAAGGCCGATATCCGCGACATCCTCCACATCCAGGAGGAAGAGCTCAGGACCAGGCTATCCGACAGCGGAATCTCCCTGGAGTTCACTCCCGCCTTCGAGGATCACATGGCCGATGCCGGCTATGACCCTTCCTACGGAGCCCGTCCCGTTAAGAGGCTCATGCAGAAGGAACTTGTGAACCTTCTGGCAAAAAACATCCTGGAGGGCAGCATAAAGAAGGACTCTTCCGTGATTGTGGACGCTGTTGGCGGTCAGGTTGTGGTCAGGAGCGCCTGATCACAATCATAATAATGACAAATTATTTTACAAAATATTGTGGTTTGTCAAGTTTTTAGTATCTTTGCAGTCCCGGAGGGGTGGGTGAGTGGCTGAAACCAGCAGTTTGCTAAACTGCCGTACGGGTTATTCTGTACCACGAGTTCGAATCTCGTCCCCTCCGCCTTCAAACAAACAAAAACCCCTTTCTGAGTATTTCAGAAGGGGGTTTCTTATTTTTCACAGGTGCTGGAGGTGACTAAAAAGTAGATTCTTCGGCAGGTGAACCTGCCTCAGAATGACATGAGACTGTCATTCTGAACGAAGTGAAGAATCTTTTTTTAGTCTCCTCCTTTCTTATTTTTCAGCCTAAAAAAGTGTTTCTATCACTGCCCAGGTGCTACTAACGTCCCACTTAATGGACCGTCAGTGTCATTTTACCCCCATTATCGCTACTAACGTCCCACTTACTGGGACGTTAGTAGCACCCTTAAAGTTGGGAGGAGGAAGGGATACCCTCCAGGGGAACTTGTATCCAACGGGCCCTCCCCCTACCCTTAGGTCACCCTTTTTTTGTGGAATTACAGGAGTGACCAGGATGCTACCACAAAAATGCGAGCAGGTGCATGCCGGTATTGTTTTTCGGATAATAATTGCTATTTTTGGTGGTTAAAGTCTGAGTATGAAAAAACGAAAAATCTTTTGCATACTGATTTCAGTGCTTCTGGCGGCAGTGCCGGCGGCGGCTGTTTTTACGGGTATGGATTTGGATGCGACGCTTTCCAATCTGAGAAGGGAGCTCTCGCACGAGTATAGACAGTTATCCAAGATTCAGCGGCAACTGCTTGCAAAGAACGAAGTCCAGCACAAGCAGATGGTGGACATCGTCAAAAAGAGCAACGACCTGTCACTGATGCTGTATTCCCAGAAGCAGGAATACACTTTTGACATATCTTATGCCCTGGAGAAAGTCACTAAGGAATACAAGGATTTCAACAAAACCCGCACTCCATATGACCGCATCGTAGCCAGCCTGGATGTGGAGATTGACAGGTATGCCCGCCTGATAGAGTCGCTCCGGCGCCTTCCCCCGGAACTGAGGGACGTAAAGGTGGTGCCGGACAGCCTGGCTTATCACAACGATACCCTGGACGCCCACCTGATGCTTAACGAAAGCCTCCTGGTGCAGGAACTGCAAGAAAAAGTGGACGCCATTGTCGCCATGAATGAGGTGCAGGATACTACCTCGGGGACATCGGCCGCCCCGCCGTTCATCTTGAGCGAATCCGGACAGGTGGATCGTGACTCATGCCTTCTGTACGCCTCTGAGCTTCTGAAAATGTATGCCCAGACCCGTGAACAGGTGATGGCAGACAGCACGCATTACCGGGAAGCCCGCCTGCGCATGGACGAGTCGTACTCTTACGCCAGAGATTACTACAACCTGCTGGAAAAGAAAGTGTTTGTGGAGGGACAGACTCCCTGGAGAACCGTCCTTGCCAGCCCTGGTGCATATTGGAACGAGATGCGGAGGGCGATGGGCGAAAAATACAGTTCCTCCTTTTTGCGGAATGTCTTCTCCGACAAAGAACTTGACTATACTAGGCAGGAGATTGCCAATGACAACCAACTGGTAAATTCCAGCAAGATTTACTGGCTGGTCGTCTATATCCTGGCGTTCTTCCTGCTATGGGGACTTTGTGCCCTCATCGTGATGCTGCTTTGCCGTTTTGTAAAGCCGATAGGAAGGTTGGTGGCGGGAGAGCAGAGACGTTATATTGCCCTTCTGCTTGCCTGCATCCTGTTTGTCGCCCTTAGCTATGAAAGTTCCAACGATGATATTGTACGCAAAGGCGTAAGCATCATGCACAGCTTCTTCTGGCTGCTGATGGCAATTACGACGGCGCTTGTCATCCGCCTGAAGCCGGAGAATCTCAAAAACAGTATGCGGATATACCTGCCGACCATTTGTACGGCCCTGTTCGTGATAACCTGCCGGGTACTGTTTGTCCCCAACGCCTTTTTGAATTTCTTCCTTCCGCCCCTGCTCCTTGCAATGGTGCTGTGGCAGCTGACCGTCAATTTGCTGCGTGGCAGGAAAACAGACCGGACGGATATGGTAATCGGCTGGTTCTCCTTCGGCGTTACGGCTGTTGCCGCCGTCTGCGGCTGGGCGGGATATGTGTTCCTGGCCCTTATCATTCTGGTTTGGTGGTACTTCCAACTGGCGCTTATCCTTACAATTGCATCTGTCCGGTCCTTTATGGTTATGTATAAGGTGGGACGTCTGGATAATAAGATATCGGCATATAAAGAAAAGGTTAACTATGTGACGGGGCCGGCCAAGGAGCAGCTGCTGTTCAGTGTAACCTGGTTCTACGACCTTGTCCGGGGAGTGATCATTCCTATTCTGGTAATGTTTTCCATTCCCACCTGCCTTGGCTGGGCCTTGAATATCTTCGAGTTTGACGATTTGTACCAGAAGATTTTCGTAGATCCGTTCTTCCGCCAGGGCGGTGCGGACGGTTTCCGAGTTTCCCTTTACAACCTGCTGCTGCTGGGAGCCATGTTCTGCATATTCCGCTATGTGGACAAGGCCGTCCATACCGTTTGGCAAGTTCTCACATACCGTCGCTTCCTGCGCAAGTACAATAGGACCGTCATCCGCAGCAACGAGATTAATCTCTCGCTTGGCAACAGCCTTATCTCCGTATTCATCTGGTTTATCTACGCAGACCTTGCCATAACAACCCTGCATATCCCCACCGGATCCCTGGGTCTGATAGCCGGCGGTCTGTCGGCGGGTATCGGTCTTGCCCTTAAGGATATCATCAACAACTTCATCTACGGTATCCAGCTCATGGGCGGCCGCCTGCGGGTTGGTGACTGGATAGAGTGCGACGGAGTGAGGGGCAAGGTCACGGACATCAATTACCAGACCACCCTTGTGGAAACCATCAACGGCACCCAGGTGGCATTCCTGAACTCTTCGCTGTTCGGCAAGAACTTCACGAACCTCACCAGGAACAATCCCTATGAACTTACCACAATCAAGGTGGGAGTGGCATATGGCACTGATTTCCAGCGGGTAAGGGAACTTTTGGAGAAAGGGCTGGAGCCCCTGAAAACAAAAGACGCCTATGGCAGGGACGTGGTTGAGCCTACGTATGGCATATACATCCGTTTTGGCGAATTCGGAGAGAGTTCCGTGGACGTTTTCGTGAAGCAGTATGTACTGCAGCCGGAACGGATAGGCTACATAGAGCGGTGCAAGGAACTAATTTACAAGACCTTGAACGAAGGTGGCATAACCATCCCGTTCCCGCAGCGCGACATTCACATGATTAATTAACACATAAAGCTATGGCAAATCTGAATTTATCTTACGACGACCTTGCATCCGTTATCTGCCTGGCGGTTCACCTGGCCAATGCAGACGGAAATATCACTGACGACGAAATGGGCGCCATCATCAAATCCCTCAGGGACCAGTACGATTTTGAAGGCCAGGATGATCTCCTGAGGGAGTACGTAAGTGACGGCATGAACATGCAGCCCATGGACGCAATCAGGCACATTGCGGCCTTCGGTCCCACCGAGAAGCAGTGGGCGTCCAACTTCTTTGCTAAAACCGTTGTTGCCGATGGCAACCTGGAAGAGAACGAGAGCAGCCTCTACTGGGACATTGTAGATAAGTGCGGCCTTCCGGAGCACAACCTTGAGGGCACGGAGAGTGACTTCAAGTTTGACAAGCAGACCTGCGTGACCATAAATTACAGGCGTGTCAACGAGAGTATCTGCGACGGCTACGTAGAATACGTCCAGTATGACCGTAACGCCAATGTAAGGGAGAAAGTCTTTCAATGGTTCCGGGATGCCGAAACGCTCCAGTTCTACAGGAATTCAAGCACTTTGGAACACCTCAACGCCAAGCTTGGCTTTAGCAAAGGATGGCATCTTATCATGGTGTATGCAAATAAGGACTACTGGTCCGACCCCAAGCTCAACAGGGCCGGTTCCGTGGTTGCCGGAAAGGACATCTACGGCCCGGTTTTCTTTGTGCTTGAGCACGATGACAAAACCCTTATGGGCTTCAACTACAAGAGCTTCGTAAAGATTCTCCTCAATGAACTATACGCCCTTGACAACGGCGTCTTTGTTGTTGGAGAAGAACAGCCCGGTCTTTCCCGCCGCTATCTTGTCACTGCCCTGACGGCCCTTGACTCCCTGACAGGGAAATCAGCCTAGGGCCTCTTCTATGGCGTGGATGAGGATGTGAATCACCTTGATATGCAACTCCTGGATCCGGTCCGAATGCGGTGCCGGCGGGGTGCATACGGCAACATCGGCAAGGGTAGAAAGGGGATTTCCGGCCGGGCCGGTCAGGGCCACCACCTTCATTCCCGCGGCGTGGGCTTCCCTGGCGGCCTTCAGTACATTGGCCGATTTCCCGCTGGTGCTTATGGCAAGCAGCACGTCCCCGGGGCAACCCACACCAGACACAAAACGGGAGAACGCATCCTCGTAAGAATAATCGTTGCAGGTGCAGGTGAGGTAGGCCGGGTCGTTGATGGCTATGGCCGGGAAACTGCGCCGGTGACCGCGGTATCGGCCCGTAAGCTCTTCTGCAAAATGGGAGGCGTCGCACATGGAGCCGCCGTTGCCGCAGCTGAGGATCTTGTGCCCTGAGCCGATGGCTTCTATGCATATCGACGCCGCCTCTTCAATGGAAGGGACGGTGTCCGGGGTTTCCAGAAAGGCCTCCAGCATTTCCCTGGATTCCCGGAGGTCGAAATCTATAAGTCTGTTCATCGTGCAATCATTTTGAAACAAGTTGCTGGTACTCCTTCCGGGCTTTTTTCATCTGCTTCTGGAATTCCTCCGAGGTTTGCAGATGAACAAAGCCGATTGAGGCTACCGGGCGGCTGGCGTCAACGTCGCTCTGCCAGTGGCAGCCGGAGATGACCCTGCTCTCCCCCATGGCCCAGGCACGGGCATACACGGCCTCTGCCGCCTGAGGGGCAATCTGGGCCATGAGCATGGCGCAGGCCCATGCACGGATGGTGTGGCCGGAGGGGTAAGAGCCTTCCATGGCAAGCCATTCGTCGTCCTGGGGGAAGATGGACGGCTCTCCAAAATAGGCAAAAGGCCTGGTGCGGAAGTAGTGGGCCTTGGGTTTGAAGCGTATTGCCTCAATGGTGGTGACTCCACGCGTAAGCACCTCGTAAATTTCCGGAGTCCCTTCCTTTGAGACCTTAAGGCCAAAGTGCTCCGACAGGATTACCAGCGTAGTATCCAGGTTCCATACGGCATCCCTTACTGCCATTCCCAGGCGTGAGGGGTCCTTGCGCTGCTGTTTTCCCCACATGTAACGCATGATGTCGCGGTCAAATTCGGAACTTGGGTCTGCCGGCGGGGCGGGGACGCACAAAACGGCGTCCGGAAGGTCGCTTTCCGGAATATAGGGTTCAATTTTCTTCTGGGCAAAGGCCGAAGCCGCTGCAAGCAGCAGCGCCGCCGCTGTAAAAAGTCTGGATAATCTCATGGATCTACTGGATAAAACTTGCAAAATAACCGGGGAATACGACGTTGGTGATAAGGTAACCTATTACGGTGGACACTATCACGCTCACGAGTCCCGGCATCATGAAACTGTGGTTGAGGAGATATTTCCCTATGACTGTGGTACCGCTTCTGTCAAAGTTCACGGTTGCAATGTCGGAAGGATAGTTGGGGATGAAGAAATAACCGTAAACGCTGGGCAGGACGCCAAGGAGCACGGGGCCGGCGATCCCCAGTTCGTAGGCCAGGGGCAGCATGGCCACCACCACGGCCCCCTGGGAGTTGATGAGCACGCTCACCAGGAAGAACACGAAAGCTATGCTCCAGGGGTAATTGGACACAAGGCCGGAGAGCATCTCCTTCATCTGATCCATGTAGTTGCCAAAATAAGTATCGGCCAGCCATGCAATGCCGTATATGGCAACAACGGCCACCATGCCGGATTGCCACACCGCACCGGCCACCGCCTTTTTTGGCGAAGCCTTGCAGAACATTATATTGCACGCGGCTGCCATGAGCATGATTATCTGGATGCAGATATTCATCTTGGGGAGGTTGATGACCTTGGCAAGAGTCTCCCCGTCCACCTTTATCATCTGGGTAAATGCAAACGCCACAATCACCAGCAGGGCTCCCAGGAAAATGAATACGGAGGCCTTGGCTTCTTTGGTAATGGCCTTGTCAAGAGTAGTGGCGGTGCTGCCGTACATGTAGGCATACTGCTCGGGGTCTGCCTTTCTCATGAGGAAATCCGGGTCCTTGTCCAGGTCCTTGCCCCTTTTGTAGGAAGCGGCAGCCGCGCACATCAGGCCGATGAAGCAGGCTGGAATGGTCACCATCAGAACCTGAGGGATGCTCACCATGTAGCCGTTGGCATTGGAGATGGTCACAAATGCCACCACTGCCGCGGCGATAGGGGAGCAGGTGATGCCCACCTGGGACGCCACAGAGGCAACTCCGCAGGGACGTTCCGGACGAATTCCCTTTTTGAGGGCGATGTCGCAGATAATGGGCATGATGGTATATACCACGTGGCCGGTGCCTACCAGGACGGTGAGGAAGAAGGTCACCATGGGGCCCAGGAAGGTGATGTGGTCCGGATGACGCCTGAGCATCCTTTCCGCAACCTGTATCATCCAGTCCATGCCTCCGGATGCCTGCAGGCTTCCGGCACAGGTGACGGCGGCTATGATGATGTAGATGACGTCGGTGGGAGGAGTGCCGGGCTTGAGGCCAAAGCCAAATACAAGTATGGCAAGGCCGATGCCGCTGATGGCGCCTAGAGCCAGCGAGCCGTATCTGGAACCCACATAGAGGGCCAGAAGGACTATCAGGAGCTGGATAATCATGGAAAAAGTCATGAGAGGAGAGTTTTAACAGTCAAAAAAAGGTATGAGCGCTATTATAATTATCATCACTGGAATGGCGTAGCGGATAATCTTATATAGGAAGGGAGAGCGTATATAGGAAAGTACCTCTTCGCGGGGCATCTTCCATCCTACCGCAAGGCAGAAGGCAAGGGCGCCGAGCATCATAAGGACGTTGGAGGTCACGAAATCGCAGATCCCGAAAAGCCTGGGGAAAACGGCACAGGCGCCGCCAAGGATGGCAGCCAACAGGAAAACATCCATCACGGCCCGTCCCCTGGAAAGATGCTTTTCGTCCACAAGGAAGGACACCACAACCTCCAGAAGGGAGATGGAGGAGCTGAGGGCGGCAATGAGGATGACAAGGAAGAATACTATGGGTACTATCCAGCCCATCCCGGAGAAAATGACGGGAAGAGTTTCAAAAACCAGCGACGGACCGGCTCCGGGTTCAATCCCCGCGGCAAATACCGCAGGCATTATGGCAAAGCCGGAGACAATGGCAAATACGGTGTCAAAAAACACGGTCCATCCACCGGCGAACGTCACCGATTCCTCTTCCTTCATATAGGAGGCGTAAGTAAGGATGCTGCCAACGCCAAGGGAGAGGCTGAAGAAAGACTGCCCCAGCGCGGCGGCAACGGCCTTCCCGGAGAGGGAAGAAAAATCCGGTTTTATAAGGTACTCAATGCCTTTTTTAGCCCCTTCCAGGCTTGAGGAGTTAAAGGCCAGAAGAAGCATCATTATAAAAAGTACCGGGATGGATACCTTGGAGAAAAGGCCGATTCCCTTTTCCACTCCGGCCACCACTATGAGGGCCGTAAGCCCCAGGAAAACCAGCATGCAGCTGATGTTCTCCACCATGGAGGCGCTGATGCCCGCAAACATTTCCCGGGCCTGCTCCATGCTCTGCCCCTGGAACCCGCCGCTTAGCGAGCGCAGGAGGTAATCCACGCTCCAGCCGCCCACGACGCTGTAGAAAGACAGGATGATGAAGGACGAGACTATGGACAGATAACAAGTGTTGGCCCTTTGGGATTTTCCGATTATTGCTTCGCAGAAAAATATCGGCAGGGAGACCAGAAGGCAGCAGACGACATAAACGAGAATGAATGCCGCTCCGCCGTTTTCTCCAACCATGTAAGGGAAACGCCAGATGTTTCCCAGCCCTACCGCAGAGCCCGCCATGGCCATGACCATGGCAAACCTGCCGCCGAAGGTCCCCCTCTCCAATCTCATTTGATGCCGTATTTGCGGAGGATGCGGACTATGGGTTTACGGATGGACTTGGCCCAGACCTCGTAGCTGTAGTCGTCGGGGTGTGTGCCGTCCACCTGGTGGTTGTGTCCGGGAGTTGAAGCGTCGGACTTTACCCAGTACACGTCGTTGTACTTTTTGACGGCAATCTTCATGAGGCTGTCCGCCATGTGGGCTTTTGCCTCTTCCGTACTGCGGGAAACTGTGTCAAAGTTGCTTTTTTCCCTGTAGATGCTGCTTATGAAGATAATGGGAGTATCGGGTTTTTTCGCCCGGATTTTCTCAATGAAGGGGAAGAGCCTTTCGTTGATCATGGCTGCGTCCGGGTTGGAGAAGCTGTCAAAGATGTAAGCTTCCACGTCGGCATCCCGGAGGGCATCGGCATAGTAGGGCTGAAGCTTGCTGTTGCCGCTGCAGGCCACGCTCAGGATCTGGATTCCGGTCATTCGGGTGAGCTGTGCGGGAACGGCCATGCCGCCTCTTGAGGTGCTGGCTCCGTGCATGTAGGAGGAGCCGAACAGACCCACTTTGTGACGGAAGGGGGCGTCGGCAGGTGCAATTTTACTGCCGGGCTTGGTGCCGATGAGGATGGAATTTTCCTCGCTGAAGGTGGGCAGGTACATGAGGCACTCGTGCTCCTTTTCCTCCATGTTCAGGACAATCTTCACTTCCCGGTCCAGCTTGTTCCATGCAGGAGCTCCGGCACCGGCCCATAGCCACTGGCCATCCTTTTTGATGTACAGGTCGTAGCCACGGGAGGATATTGCGGTAATGTTTACGCTGTTGTTGGGAGTGGCGTAGTCCGTCTTTACATAAATATAGGGAGAATCCGTTACAAAGCATACTGCAAGGCCGGAAGATTGCCTTACCTGAAGGTTTTCCGCCGGGGTAAAGCCCTTGTATTTTACAGTGTCTATCCTGTGGTACGGATTGGGTGTGTCGGGGAAAAGTTTGCCGATAAGGGTAAGGTCAGACGCCTCTGTCCACTGTCTTTCCTGGCCGAATGCCGATACGCCGGCGATAAGGCATGCAATTGCAACGATTAGTTTTTTCATAGTCCGTGTTATCATTAGTCCACGAAGTTAGCAAAAATCCCGACAAAAACACTAATTTTGCGGCCAAATGACAGTACTTAGTATTTTATATGTGATTCTCAGCGGGATTGCCCTTCCAGTGGGCGGTATCCAGATGCAGTATCTCTGGAGGAATCAGCTGGGCGATGTTTACAGCCTGGGCCTGGGAAGTGCAGCCTGCCTGGGTGCGGCCGCGGCAACGATGAGCGGCTGGTGCAGCCTTACGGTAGGCAGTTTTGTCTGCACCCTCATCTGCACCCTCGTCTGTTTTTTCGTAACCCTAAAGGTGAACACGCAGCAGCTCATCACTTTTGGTATTCTGTTCGGGACCTTCATCGGCTCCCTGGGAACAATTGTGGTGACAAACGCTCCCAGCGGGGAACTCCTCAAAAAGTACTACCTCTGGGGCGCTGCAAACTTCAATCTGGAAGGGGTGACGGGTTGGGACATAGCCTTTTCCCTGGTACTGTTCGGGGTGGGGATAGCGGCGGCGCTTGTATCGGCCCGCAGCCTTACGCGGCATTTCAAGGGAGAGACGGAGCTGTCCAACCTCACCAAGGCCCTCCTGCTTCTTGCCATAATGTGCCTTGTGACCAGTGCCGTGAGCATCTGCGGTCCCATCGGCTTCATATCCCTGGGTGTTCCCAACCTGAGCCGCCTTATCTGCAAAAAGACGGATATCCGCAGCCACTACGCTATTGGCAGCGCCATGGGCGTGGGCCTTCTGCTGGTGACCTACCTGGTGGTACGCTACTGTAACTTTGGCATATATCTGCCAATAAGCGCCACCATGGCAATACTCTCATTGCCGCTGATGGCGCTCATATTCGTTAAGGGCAGTAATTAGGCCCCGTGGAAGCGATATTCTTCCTCCGTGTTGCGGGTCAGAAGGGTAAAGACCTTCTCTTCAAGCATGGAGGCAACCCGGAGTGCCATGGAAAGCCATTTGTCGGACCACTCCTGAAGCATTTTCACTGCTTTTTCCCTTGACTTGGGATACAGTTCCAGGAATTCCTTTTCCATCTCCTTCTGGCTCGCGGCCATTTCTTCCTCAAAGGCCGCATAGCGAGCCTTAACTATGGGAGCGTAGCTGTTGTAGTCCATCATGGCCAGTCCGGACACCTTCCTGAACAGCCAGTAGGCCGACGATTTCTGGCTCCTCACCGTCCCAACTCCGTAGGCTTTGGGATAGGAGGTAACCCCCTGATACAAAGGAAGGTATAAGCTAAGGTCCGCCATTCCTTCCGCCATGTAATCCAGACAGCCGATTTCCTTGGGAAGGTCAGGCCTTACCTGCAGGATATGAGTGTTGATGGTGCGGAAGATGGAGACGGGCCTGTAAGGCTCCCTGGGGTTGGAATGAAGATAGGGGTCATGCTCCGTGCCGTCGTAATGGGAGCGGAAGACCTGTTTGATATCTGCAATTTCCAGCGGCCTGTCAGGCTTTTGGTACACTGGGAACTTGTTCACGCGGACATCCGTTTCTACGGAAGGTGTGAACATCTTCTGGAGGTACCATACGCGGGGGTAATTGTAGGTCTTGTCATTCTGACTTTCAAGGGAATACGCCTCGTGAAAGTCAAAGGTCCCCTTAAAGAGTTTGTGCTCCGAGGCCCAGCTTACAAGATCTGCGGAGGCAATGTCCTCTGCCGGGTCATAGTCCCTGTAGCGGCTCTGGTTGCCGGAAACAAAGTAGAGGTCACGGGGCATCTTCTTGGCAAGATAGCGGTGGCCGCCGGCGTTTTCCAGGTACCAGGTCTCCTTGCTGTCCATGAAGGCTATGCCAAAGCCCTCGGCGCTGCCGTACACCTCTATGAGTTTCCCAAGCCGGAGGACTCCCTCGCGGGCGGAGTGTACGTAGGGGAGTATTATATGGAATACGCAGTTTTCTGCAAGGCCGCCTTCCACGTAAGGATCCAGATCCAGCACTTCCTTTTTGGAGAAAATGGTCTCCGTGGCACTCATTCCCACACCTTCATCATTGAATCCGGCCTCGCCCCAGTGGTAGGGAAGGTCTTCCCTTTCCAGGGCGCTGAAGCCAAGCCTCTCTGCGGGAAGGGGGCAGCGGAACTTACTGTCCAGGGCTACGAACTCCTCCGGGCCCTTTCCGGCCGGATAATGCACCAGCCTTGTGGCACGGTGGGACTTGGAATCGTCGGACCTGGCATAGATCATGGACCCATCGGCCATGGCGCCGGCTCCGACCATAACGGTAGTGCACATAGCTTATTCTTTAGGATGTAATTTACGGTAGAATTTTACCCCGCTCACAAGGGAGCTGAAATTGGCCTTGCCGATGTTGGCGTAAAGGTCCGCTCCGCTCCTCTCCACGCCAAATTCCAGATACTTGCCGCCAAACAGGCCCTTGGAAGTTTCAACTTCAATCTCTTCCAGGGTGCCGTCCGGCTGGGCTATTGCAAGACGCCCGCCCACATGGTGCTCCGTGTCCACGGGCTCTTGGAACCAGGTCTTGATTTCCTCCATGGTGGAGAGAGTTTCGTTCAGATTGGCGCCAAGATATACAAACAGCTCTGCCACAGGCACATCCACACCAATTTTGTGGTCTCCTACGAACACGTTGCCAAGGCTCAGGTAGTACTGCTTGCTGCCGTCGGGCATGATAAGGGGGAAAACCTCGTATTGGGAAGTTTCGTCCTCTACGGATGCAATTGTGGCTCGTGCCTGCAGGGCGGGCTTTTGTGCCTTAAGAAGGCCTGTGCCCAGCAGCATTGCTGCAATGCAGCAGATGGCGGAAAGGATTCTTTTTTTCATAATACTATGGTTTTACAGTGTGTCGTATGCCGATATGGCCTCCTCCAGCCTCCCGGCAATGTCTGACAGGAGGTAAAGGCCGTCGCTGTTCCTGGTAAGGCCATTCACTCCTATCTTTACGCACATGGGAGGATTGCTGTAGCTGAGGGTGGATTCGGCCCGCAACTGAGCGGCGGAAGCATAAACCAGAAGAAGGTCTGCGTACTTTTTGCCATCGGCCCCGGTAAAGGTCTCGAATATGAGTTTTCCGCCGATGGGGGTACGCTTTTCTATGGAACCGGGAAGGTCCGGAAGGTCGGTATCCAATGCGGCCAGCACGCTGCCAATGTTGGAATCGTGTCCGCAAAGGAAGGTGAAACTACGGCCGGAGAGCATCTCCGAGAGGATTTCCTCCAGTAAAGGGTGGGCAACGTTCACTGCCACGGCAGGAGCGGTGAAAAGAACGTCTCCGTACCACTCTTTTACAGAGGAGATGCTCACCCAGTCGTCAAAACTTATCTCGTGCCCAAAGGCGGCTTTCTTTTGGTCCGGTTCCTCGTAGTATTGCAGGGAAAGGGCGTCGGATACCGTGCAGGCCATTTTGAGGCCGCCCTTCATTGAAGGCTCTGCGTTCATGGAGAAGCTCACGGACGAGGGAATGCTTCCAAAGGACGTGGTGTCCGGGTAGGCCGGAGCGTTTGTGATGTCTATTACCCTTTCCATAAGGGCAAACTCATCTTTCATAGCTTCGTTGAGGTCCCCGAACAGAGTGTTGATCTGACTTGTTGCAGTGCTTACAAAGCCATCGGTAATCTTGGTTGTCTGCGGGGTAAATACGGGGTCCATGGTGTCGAAGGCTACTTTCATCTCCACCTCGGCGTTCTCTCCGGGCAGGAGTGCGTCCGTAAATTTCCTTGCCGTCACCTGGCAGCGCTGCTTTGCGTTTGCGTATATGCGGAAGGAGGATTTGTCGGCGGTGTAACGGTCGATGAAGCCGTTCCTTTCCAGCCACTCGCGGAAGAAAGCGCCCATCTTGGACTCCAGCCTCTCGCCCTTTGCCGTAAGATGGCTGGGCGTGCCCGTCCAGGGGTACCAACTGTAGTCGTTGTTGGTGAGTCTTGTGAGTACGGACGTTTTGCTTACAAGCGGGGAGCGTATGTTGTGGCGGCTCAGAACCACCATCTGGTCAAGGGTATAGGTTTTCTGGAAATCTTCCGATCTTTCTATCCACTCCTTCTTTTCTTCCTGTTTCCCCGGTTCCGGGATGTTCTCCTTCTGACAGCCGAATGCCACCAGGACAAGCCCCGTCAGAGCATAAATTCTCAGTCTCTTCATTTTACAATACTTCGTTAAAAATTAACAATATTTTTGTTTAACATTTAATATTCAATACTTTACGTATAATCACATCTGCCGTAAGCTGTCCCTGAGGGACGACGGAAGGCAGGCATTAAAAAGCCTGAAAAAAGTGTCAATTTT
>JAFUVY010000023.1 GCA_017477335.1 Bacteroidales bacterium | reverse complement strand
TCTATCCTTTACCGAACCGTTTCTTGACAAAGGCCTTTGCATTGCCGACAATCTCGGGAATCGGCTTACCGGTACTGCGCAGGGTGAAAACTTCCATAATGGCAAAGCCTCCAATATAAAGAAGTGTCGCCCACAGCCATTGAATGCCATCGTATTCCACACTCCGGTTGATCAGTACAAGCGCCCAGATGCTGTATATGCCTTGAACCATAGCCGTGTACCAACCCAGGCTTACGCCCTTCAGGCGGAACATCACGATACCCCAGTTGTGGACAAACATCTCGAAGATGCCCAGGATAAACACAGGGAAAACAAGCCACATCTGATTCGGGAACAAGAGAGCCAGCGAAAACATCACGGCAATAAATGTGTCTGCCGCTACGTGAATGAGCCCTGGAACAGGCAGTTCTTCAGGCGTGATCCCGATAGCCTGGCCCATCACCCGAATGAATCGTTCCTTGTACGCCTCTTCGTATTCGTGCGCGACCAAGAGGAAGAAAAGGCCCATCACCAGTTTCTGCACCAGGCAGAGTGAGGCCCAATGAAGGCAAGCCCAGATGGCCCAGCCCAGGAAATAAAGGCCCAGAATATGTGTCGTGTTCTTGGCCCAGAACAGTCCGAGTTTATTCATCACACTAAAGTACGATTTATCTAACTGCAAATATATGCATTTCAAGCGAAACTGCCATCCAGAAGGACGGCCGTCACCAACTGTTTTTTGCATCATTACCCGTATTGATAGTATTTGACTTATTAGACTGAATATCAGTTAGTTATGAAAACGAAAAAGGACCGCCTCTTTCCGAAGCGGTCCCCTTGTGCGGGCAATGGGACAATTATCGAACCAATTCTGAAGAGCTGAGGGCTGTGTATTTGTTGGGATTGCAGGTTAATCATTAATCTGACAAAATAGCCATCAGCTCGGTGTTGAACCAGATATACTCTTTGCCGATTCTCTCTTTTGTGAGAAGACCGAGGCCCTCCAGCTGACCGAGGTACTTCTTGGCCGTATTTACGCTCTTAATTGTATTCGAGAGCAGATTTTTGGGACGGATGTAGGGCTGTTCGAACAGCTTGGAAAGGTTGAGTCTGGCCAGGGAGAGTTTGTTCTCCAGGATGATTCTTTCCGTCTTTTCCATCAAAGAACGGATACGGTTTATCTTATCAATAGTATATTCCGATGTTTGTGAAACGGCTTCGAGCATGTAAAGAATCCACGCCTTCCAGTCCCTGAGTACCGTCACGCTGTTAAGTGCATAGTAGTATGCATCTTTGTTCTGGAGGATATAGGCGCTCAGGTATAGGATGGGCAGGTCCAGAAGCCCCTTTTGGATCAAATAGATAATGCATAGGATTCGGCCTGTCCTGCCGTTGCCGTCCCGGAATGGATGGATGGCTTCAAACTGATAGTGAGCCATTGCCGTTTTGAGGAGCGGATCAACGGGGTAGGCTGAATCGTCGTTCAGAAAGTCAATCCAGTCGGCCATTTTTGTTTCTACTACTCCTTTCCCTCTTGGGGGAGTATAGATGGTTTCCGCAACCAAAGACCCCCAGCCTCTCTTTTTGATTACAATTTCTGCCTGGTAGGGACGAATCCCTTCGTGCGTCTTTTTTACTTGACGAAAAACGTTCACCACTGTTTCTACACTGAGGTTTTTCTCTTTGGTTATGTCCTGAAAACCTTTCCAGAGTGCTTCCCTGTAGTGCAGAATCTCTTTGGCCGGTCCTTCCAGGTAGTCGTCTTCCTGGTAGGATAAACTACGATAGAGTTCATCATCCGTGGTGAAAATATTCTCAATGGCGCTACTGGCTTTTGCTTCCCGCAGGGCAATGGTATTGACGAAGATGGTTTGGTTGGGGAGTGTGGCCGCCAGGCCTTTCAATTCGGCCAGGCGCCTGCTTGCCAGCACCAGTTTGGCTCCCACTTCCGCATCCATGTACAGCTCCTGATCGGGAGGAAGGGGAGGAAGTTGGTTGTAGGGAGTATGTCTATCGTATGCCTCCATTTTGACAGTGTTCTTTTCAACTGTCAAAAATAGTAAAATTTTGACAGGTTGCAAAATTTCCGTCAAAAAATCGGCCCTTGTAGAGGCCGGCTTGTGCGGGCAACGGGACAATAGAACTTATTTGCTTGCCCCCGAAGAAGATGGCGGAGGCAATTACATTGGTATCTACGACGATTCTCATTTGCGCTTCTGGGCTCTCATCGCCTTGATCTCGGCATTAATATCTTCCTCGGTAAGTCCAAGCTGCGCGGCCGTTCTCTGTGCCTGTTCAATCAGGGAGTAGAATTCATCAAAGGAAGGCTCCTTAACAGGTTTAAGGAGGATATTCTCATTGTCTGTCACGACCAGGAATTGCGAGCCCTCCCCAAGACCGAGTTTCTTGCGAATGGCGATAGGGAGAACGATTTGTCCTCTGGATGACATAGCTGCAATGGTTGCCATAATATCCGATATTTAAGAAAAGTAAGTAATTCTTATTTTCTGCAAAAATAAGAAAAAATGGGGCAAAAAACAAGGCCAAACTGAGCGCTGTTCAGCTGGCCTCGGTAACTGACAAGGGTTGGGTGTTATGCTGATAAATTTGAATTTAAAGGACTGTCATTCTGAGCGATAGCGAAGAATCTCATAGACTACAGCGATTATAGATCCTTCGCTGACGCTCAGGATGACAAATCAACTCCGATTTATCTAACTGCAAATATAAAAAAGCCGGCCCTTGAAGAGGCCGGCTCGTGCGGGCGAAGGGAGCCGAATCTATGAAATATTGAAACCTCAACGGAACGCACCTAAACGCGAAAAAACGGCCTCCTGCAATAGTCAGCGCCAGCCTTCCAATATTTCAACCACCTGCAAAATATTTCAAAATATTTCAAAGAAGTCGGAAAAAAGTCGGAAGTTTTTGCCATAAGTCGGAGAAAAGTCGGAAGTTTTTTCTATCTTTGCATCAGAAACAAGTAACGACATGGCAACTCTCAAATTCAGGCTATCAGCCAAGGCCGACAAGGCCACCGGACAAAGCGAAATCCTTGTAAGGTTTTTCCACGGACATTTCGACCAGAGCGCGAAGACAAATATCTTTGTCCTCCCTCAGTATTGGAACCCGCAGGCGCAGCGCGTCATCATACCAAAGGCCCGCGTCATGAGCGCGGAGGCGAAGGCCCTCACTTCCCAGCTGGCGAGAATCAACGCCCGCCTGTCGGAAGTGGCTGAGCATATAAACGCATCATTCATGGCAGCCGGAGCAGGCAAAGTGGCCCTCCCGGAGAAGTGGCTTGTTGAGCTCCTGCAAGAATATAACTTCCCGAAGGCCCCGGAATCCCGTGCCGTGCTGGACGTCATGGAGCGCTTTATCAATGAGCGCGAAGTGTCTGAATCCAACACCCGACACGCACAGGCCGTCTGGCGCGCTTTCAAGCGTTTCCTCCTGTATGAGGGCATGGAGGAGGCCACCGTGGAGGACATAACGGAGGACACCCTGCGCGCCTTCGTGGACTATCTCCGGGAGGAATACACATTCTATGACGTTGAGGAGGACAAGGACGGCCGCCGCCGCGTGGTGTACCTGGATAGCCGTTTCAAAGCCGCCATTCAGGCCGTGCCGGAATCCCGTCTGCCTGCGCAGCGTGGCCAGAATGCCATAAACAAGTTTCTGGACTGCCTGCGGACTTTCTACCGTTGGGCCCTGGCGAAGGACATAACAACGCACAACCCCTTCCGCAAGTTTTCCGTGCCTGAGTACCTATACGGAACGCCGTATTACATTACCGTGGAGGAGCGGAACCAGCTGGCGGCCTGCGACCTGTCCGACCGTCCCAGGCTGGCGGAGCAGCGGGACATCTTCGTTTTTCAGTGCGTCATCGGCTGCCGCGTCTCAGACCTTCGCCACCTGACAAAGGCCTCAATCATCGGCGGAGCCGTGGAGTATATTCCCCGGAAGACGAAGGAGGGCAAGCCTTACACAGTCCGCGTGCCCCTCAACGCCGTGGCCCTGCAAATTGTGGAGCGATACAAGGACTTACCCGGAGACGCCTTGCTGCCGTGCATCTCAGACCAGAATTACAACTACGCCATAAAGGAAGTTTTCACAGCCGCAGGCCTTACCCGGCCCGTTACAATCCTCAACCCCACAACCAGAGAGGAGGAAAAGCGCCCTCTCAACGAAGTGGCCTCCTCCCACCTGGCGCGCCGTTGTTTCATCGGCAACCTGTATAAGCGTGTGCAAGATCCGAATTTGATAGGAAAACTATCTGGCCATGTTGAGGGCTCCAAGGCCTTTGCCCGGTATCGGGACATTGACGAGGAAATGCGGCGCGGCCTTGTGGATATGCTTGTATAACTCCCAGGGCCGGAGCCTTCCGCTGGCGCTGGCCCTCCTGAACAAAGACTGAACAAAGACAAAACCCCAGAATCATGATACACGACAAGAAGAACAAGCGCATCTTCATAACCGCCGAAGAAGTGGAGCGCGCAGAGCGTCAGGCCGAGGAGGCGAGACGCCAGGCGGAACAAATGGAAGCCATGTTGGAGCGGCAGAGAGCCCTCCAACGCCTGAGCCTGTGGAGCCCTCAGAGCTCCGGCAAGAAGTACATGAACTAAACACGCAGAAACGGCCCATTTTGGCCCTTGTCCTCTACGTCCGAGCAATCCCGCCACCGTGGCGAGAAAGTGGCGGAAACGGAGCCCCAGGAGGCAAAGCGGGCACAATCAGAAACAAGTATGAGCAGCGACAACAACAACCTTACAACGGCCGCCCTCCTGTGGGAGTATGAAGGCCGCCGCATGGAGGCGCAGGACGTCCGCGCGCAGAACGAGGCCTGCCGGGAGTATTTCAAAGATACTTCCCCGGCGGCATGGAGTTATGAGGGCTGGCTGGACTATTGGGAAACCTCCTCCCGGAATGTCCTCCCCGGAGCCCCTTCCGCATATATGCGAATAAACGAGGAGCGTTTCAATGAGCTGCGCCGTGAGGCTGCCGTGGCCCAAGGCGTGGAGGCTCCGGCTGCATCGGCTCCCAGGAGGGAGAAGGCCGCAGACTTCGCCGTGGACGCGGCCACCGTCATGGACGCAGCGCTGACGCGTGAGAGGGCCAGCCTCAAAGCGAAGATATTGCAAAGTGAGTGGCCGGCTGGCCTTACCATAAGTGAGGATAGCGCCGCGCCTTTCATCTGGTATGGAACCCTCAACGGATTGGCAGCACTATTGAAGGACTTTCTCCCGTCAAGCAATGGCAAAAAAGTCCCGACAGACTTTGGCCATAAAGAACTTAAAGAAACCGAGCTCTATCGTTGGGATATAGCCGAGGGCCTTTTCCTGTGGAAGGGTAAACTCGTAACCGCTGAGCAGCTCAGAAACGCAGAGCGCAGAACGGCCTCAGATTAGTCCTCCACCGTCATGTCATCGGCTGGCTCCCGGCAGGCCCTCCTCCCAGCCGGAGAAGCACTGCCACCTTCATGTCATCGGCCACCTTCATGGCCTTTCATGATTTTTCGCGATTTTTCGTGTTTATTTTTCGGTTTTTTTTGTTATATTTTTGCAGCCATGAACCAAAACAAAAAAATCATGGCAACAAAAACAAACTACGGGAAGCGTGCTTTCAGAGCCGCCATTACCTCCCAGCCGGAGGCAGTGAAAAACACAACCACCTACGGAAACCGTGCTGACGGAACCCCCATTACCTCCCAGCGGGAGGCCGTCCTTTATTGGCTGCGCATCGGGCACACACTCACACAGGAGGAGGCGCGGCAAATGTGGAGCGTTACCCGGCTCCCGTCAATTATCAATCTCCTGCGGAACCAGCTGGCCCGAGAAGGCGGCCGGGATCGCATCATTACTCAGGACGTCCACGGCCTGAACCGCTTTGGCGCCCGCACCCGTTTTGGAGAGTATCATCTTGAAACCGTGGAGGAGTAAGACATGGGAAACGTGGATATCATCAGGCTGGCGAATGAGTGCCCCGGCACAATTATCTCCGTGAAAGCCTCAGACCTGGCGGAGGCCGCCCGCCACCTTGTGAACGAAGTGCGTGCCGACATTGAGCGGCAGGAAGTCCGCAAGGCCGCCGCGCATCTCCTCACTACGGAGCAAGTTATGCAGCGTCTCAACGTGTCGGCTCCCACCCTTTGGCGCTGGCGCAAAGCTGGCTATCTTGTGCCCGTGGAAGCCGGAGGCCAACTGCGCTACAAGTCCCAGGACGTTGAGGAAATCATGGAGGGCCGGAGGAAATGAGAAGCAAGGACGTAAGACTGCGGGATATGACGCCTTCGTGCGCACTATTCTTTTGCATCGAATTGACGTGGCCCTATTGGAAGCCGCTGGAGAGCGCGGAAATTCTGGAGTTGCTGGCCGTGTACCGGGAATATATCCTGAGCGCCTTCAAGGCTGACGGCCTCAACGTCCCGCCCGGCCGAGTGGCTGAGACGTGGAAGCACTGCCGCGTCATCATTGACAAGGAGATAACGGAGGCAGAGCCATGACGCCCGAGCGAATGACACCGGAGCAGCTGGACGCGCTTATGCGGCGAGCTGGCTACGACAGAAGCAGCCAGCCTCAACCGCAGCCCCGCCCCCAGGCTCCCCAGGAGACGCAGGCCGTCCCCGGCGGCAGAGAGCAGCCCAAGACGGAGTATAAGCCCCGGGCATGGTATCCTCACATGAGAATCTATGACCTGGAAGAGCTGGCCCTGCCTCCACGGGCGCAAGCCGTTTGGCGAAGTGCTATCAAAGCATTTGGATATTATCACACGCCGCCGGACTTTTTGAGAGAGCCGGACGCAATACTTTTGCAACAAGCATGGGCCAACTGCATCAAGTACCTGGAAGGAGGCTGGACTAATAAGCCGAAAAAGCGTGGCAGAAAGAGAAAAGGAGAAAAGGAATGAGAAGAAAAAAAGAAAAAGAATAAAAAGAAAAAAAAGAACTTTTCCCCCTATCCGTACTAACGTACGTTTCCCCCCTTTCAGGATGACAAATTTTCACCCCTGAGCTCTCGAACCCTTTTCCACCTTACCCCCCTCCAAAACAACCTCCTCAGCGGAGCGTGTGTGCGTTGAGGCGCAGCGGCCGACCGCATGGCAGAGCGTCATCGGCCTGCCCAAAAAATTTGGCTACCCCCCAAAATTTTTGGCTACCCCTCCCCAGGGCTCCCGGCAGGCCCTCCTCCTCCCAGCCGGAAAACCAGATCCCCCAGCCCGGCCTCCTGCCGACATGGCCAAAAATGACACGTCGGCAGAGTGTCCCAGGCTCCCGCATTGAAAAACCAATTACCCAAATTCAATAAAACGGCCGTTTTCGGCCTTTCTCCTCCTCCGTTGAGGAATTGACCAGCCGGAGCGCCAGAGCGCGCCACAGGCCGCCGCAGGCCCCAAGACGGAGCCGACATGGAGCGCCCGCCCCCTGGAAGTCCTGTCAGGACGTCATCGGCTGACCTCCCCCAGCTGGACGGAATCCAAGCGCAGGCCTTCGTCATGAACCCCGAGCGAACCTCGAGAAATGCAACCTTTGCAACCCTCCTCTCCCGCGCCCGCGCGAAGTCCTCCACCGTCATGTCATCAGCGCTTACCAGCTACCCCAAAACCCAGCCGCTGGAAAACCCAGCCGCTGGCGTGAGCGCATCGAACCGCGAAGGAACCGCCGAGGAACCGCCGACACCCTGTCGGCCTCAACATGAGCGTAAAGCCGTGAGCAGGCCGTGAAAACTTCGCCATTTTCGCAGCGCCTTCCCTGCGCGCCCGCGTGAGCGCATCGGCCGGGAGTGTCCCAGCGCCTGAGCCTGTCGGCATGAGCATGAACCCCGAGCGAACTCCGAGCGAACTACGAAAATGCCGCAAATTCCCATCCTCAACACGCGCACGCGCAAAAGCTCAGGAGCGCCGGAACGTCCCGGCCTGTGCAATTCCTCCCCCGGTGCGAGAAAGTCCCCCAGGAGGGACGGCAGGAGGCAAAGCGGCGAAGTGTGGAAGAAGTGTGGAAAATGTGGATGCCCTACGCACGCAGGCGCGGCGGCTCCGTCATGTCATCGGCCGTTGGCCTCCTCCTCAACGTCATAAAAAATCGGAAACTTCGGATCTACAACACGCGCGAGCGCGAAGGGCCCCAGGAGCGCCGAAACGTGTCGGCATGAGCAATCCCACCCCCGGAGCGAGAAAGAGCCCCAGGAGGGACGGCAGGAGGCAAAGCGGCGAAGTGTGGAGGAAGTGTGGAGAAATCCTTATCTTTGCCGCGAAGTCCTCCCAGAGGCGGCGGCAGGGCCCAAAGCTGGCGCGTGCTCCTCCTCCTGCGGAATACATTTTGCGGCTCCTGTGTTATTTCTAAGCGTATGACAAAGAAACAAATCATCTCCCAGCTGGCGAAGCAGCGAACCGTTGAGGATATATGCCAAAACGTGGCCCACGTCCGCAGTATGAGCGCAGACGTGCAAGACCTGGCGCAGCTTGTCTATGTCGTGCTCCTGGAATACCCGGAGGAGAAAGTGAAGGCCATGTGGCAGGCCGGGAGCCTGCGGTTTTTCGTGTCCCGCATCGTCATGAACCAATACCGCTGCCCGCGCAGCGCCTTCCGTAAGATAGTAAGCGAATTTGGCCACAGGAGCGAAGAAATAAACCCAGAAACATTTGCCGCCGTCTCCGTCATCATGGAGCCCACAGGGCACCGCATCGGCCATGTGGAGACGCGGGCCTTATAGGAATCTTTCAACACCTGAGAATATGCAGCAAGTTTTCCTACATGAATTCTTAAGCCCCAAGTCTCCGCGAATATTTCCGCCGTGGGAGCAGCGGCAGGCCGGAACGTGGCAGCCGTGGAATACCTATCCCCACCAGCCGGGCAGTTACCTTGTATCGAAGGGCATGAATGCCTGTGTTTGGAGTTGTTGGGGACGCACCCCAGGAGCCGCGCGTGAATACATTTCGCAGCATTGGGATGATACTTTTGAGCGCTTTTCGCTTGTTGAGGTATCGGACGCCGAATATCGGCAGAACGCCGACACCTTCCGAGTGTCGGCCTATACCGTGGTGCGAGTGCTGACAAAGGCGGAAGTACTGTCCCTGTTGCAATCCTGAGCGCCTGCCGTTGGAATCTCAAAAATATTTGCTACCTTTGCATCGTACCGCCGTGCGCGGTTACTTGTTTCTGAACCGTCCCAGCCGCGAGGTTTTGGACGGTTTTTCATAAAAAATTGGCTAAATCGGGAAAAAGTCGGAAGTTTTGAGAAACGAAAAACGCCAACTTGCGAAATATCAACAAGTTAGCGCCTTTGCATTGTGCGGGCGAAGGGACTCGAACCCATACGCATTGCTGCACCAGATCCTAAGTCTGGGTTGTCTACCAATTCCAACACGCCCGCATTGAGGAGAGTTGCAAAGATATGAAAATTATCCGAGAATCCGAGCTATCTGTCCGGAAGAAACGTCACCGCAGAGTTCACGGATGCGGCCGGAAAGGATCTCATAGGATTCCTCCGGGCTGTGGGTGCTGTCCAGAGTCTGCCTTGGGCCAAAGGGGAAGGGAGAATCGGCAAGGTCTTCCGGGCGGCAGAAGGAGGATACCTGCCAGCCGTTGTAATGGAGGTCTTCCCCGCGATATACCCGTGTAATGTCTCCGGTTACCACCCTGCACTGCATCTGAAGGCGGGTTATAAGGGCATCCGCCGCACTCTTCTTAATTCCAAGTATTCCCCTCACTTCCTTGATGGTGATGGTGCCGTTCCCGTTGAGATAATCCATTATCTCCGTCTGCGGGCCAGGCCGCATGGCATACTTTTCCAGGGACTGCCTGTAGTTTCGGAGCTCCCTGTACCACTCAAGAGTTGCAAAGGCCGCCTTGCCGCCGCAGAGGTATTTGCCATAGAAGATGTCGCCGCTTTGGATGCAGCCTATCTTCCAGTCCCAGGGGCCCAGTACGCCGTGTCGCTTGCATACAACAACTCTCATACAAGAGCTCCAGGCATACCGTCTCCGGTGCCTGATAGACATGCTTGTTTTTTTCTTCTGCGTTCCTTTTCATGATGGTTATTGTTTAATGTTATCAGTCATACAAACTTCAAATTTACATTAAAAAATTTTAATTAGCAAATACGGGCAAATGCCTGATTACTTCATGAAGTGCACACAGGACCAGCCGTCGAGGGTTTTGGATTCAAGATTCGAAAGCCCCCTGGAGCAGGCTTCGGCCACTACTGCCGGGGCGTCCGCATCATAAAAACCGCTTACCAGAAGATGCCCGCCGCGGCGGAGAGACCGTGCATAGGTGGGAAGGTCCTCCATGATAATGTTACGGTGGATATTGGCAAGGATAATGTCGTAGGTTCCGGCCTGCATCAGGGACGCGTCGCCGCAGGCGGTTTCCACCCGGGTCCCCACCCTGTTCCAGCGGGCGTTGCCCCAGGCCGACCGTGCCGCAACCGCGTCTATGTCCACGGCAAAGACTTTCCTTGCTCCCATCTTGGCGGCCAGGATACCCAGGATGCCAGTGCCGCAACCCATGTCGCAGACAGAGGCCCCTTTCACGGGAAGGCCAAGCATGGTCTGCATCATCATGCAGGTAGTGGGATGACTTGCAGTGCCAAAGGCCATGGCCGGGTCTATCCATATATTATAACGGGTCCGGGGCACGTCTTTGTTGAAAGGAGCCTTTACCGTAATCTTGCCATCCACCACGACGGGCCTGAACTCCTGTTCCCAGGCACTGTTCCAGTTTCTGCTCTGCACAAGATTGGCAGAGAAGTTCACGGCGGCAGGGTAAGCGCTAAGGACCACCTTAAGGTCCCGTGCACTGTAACTGTCCTTGGGGATGTAGCATTTAAGCAACGGCTTCTCCGTGAGGAAACTGTCATAGGGCAGTTCCGACAACTCCGCCATCAGAATCTCTGCAAACTCCTCCGAGAAGGGTTCCAGACGTATTGAGACTTCTATATACTGCTGTGTATCAATCATAATTCCTCCAAAATACTGCTTCTGAGTGAGGAGCGTCGGGCTTCGGCACGGGCCTTTACTTCCTCCACCCGGGTTTCCATGCTGTCTATCTGCTCCCGGATCTGCTCCGACGACGACGCCTGAGGCTCCCCTTCCGTAAGGGCATCGGCACTGTAGGACAGACCGCCCGTGTTGTTCTCAGATATAGCCTGCTCCACGCCCAGTTCAAACACATTGTGGATTGCCGCCACAAGATTGTATTGCAGGGAGTTCAGCTGCTTTGTAAAGACGGGAACATTCGGATTGGGATACCGGGCTTTTCCAATGCCGTATTTAAGGTGATCCAGATCCCGGCCCCAAATGTTTATGCCGAATTTTACCAGCAGCGGGGAGCGTATCACGGACACGTGATAGTTCATGAAGCGGTCCAGTTCCTGGGCGCCGCTGGCCGCAAGGGTATAACGGTCCACGGTAAGGACAAAGGGGAACACGTCCAGGACATTGTCCCTGATGATGGCGCTCACGTACAGATTTTCTATCACGGCCTTCTCCCTGTCCTTGAACATGAGCACCTTGGCAATCTTGTTAAACTCCGAACTGCTCTTGAAACTCATATTGTCTCCGCTGAGCCTCATGACCCCGTTCACGGTGGGGGTAATAATGCTCATGGTGGTGTCGATGTCGGCCGTGGCGGACATCTCGCAGTTGAGTTTTCCTGCAAAGGAGCCCAGGAGCGGAATTTCCGTAGCTATGCCGGGGAACAGTTCCATGACTTTCTCTGCGGTGATATCCACAATCTTAAGGTCAAAGCCCGCCTTCATGTCCTTCTTGGAGCGAGTGGCATAGAAGCCCTCCAGATACACGTCGCCCATATTGGAGGCCGCCACGCAGTTGGATATCTGCAGGGTGCGCTGCTTCATCACGATGTCTGCCGCGGCCCAGGCCACAAGCAGGCTGTCGTACTTGATGCCAGTGGATTCCAGACTGAAATTGAGGTTGACGTTGGATGGCAGGGCCAGCACGGAGGAGCGTGTGGTGTCCTGCACCTCCGGGGTGGATGCCGCGGCCTCCTCCGTTTCACCTGACCGGGAACCCAGGGCTTCAAGAAGTTCTCCCGCGTCGATAAACTCGCTTGTAACCGCCGCGTTTATGTCTATCTGCGGCTTCCTGCGACCCAGCAGAAGGCGGCGGATGCCTGTTACGGAAGCATTGGCGGTGAGGTCCGAACTGCCGGATTGCACCGTTATATTCTCCAGATTGAGAACATTGTCCGTAAAGTTGCCCCTGAGGTCCGTCACCGTGGTTTTGAGCGGAATGGCGGCAAGGCGGAGCCCGGCCTTTTCAAAGGACACATCCCCTCCGAAATTCCATTTGCGTACAAGGTCACGTATGCTTTTGGAGAGGCTCAGGGAGACATCGGCCGATTCAAAATCATCCTGCACGCTCTGCCGGAGCCTGAGGTTGCGGGAATGGGCCAGCAGGGAATCCCTTGGAACACCGGGATAAACCCTCTGGAGGGAATCCAGAATGTGTTTCCTCCTCTGGCGGACATCTCCCCGGGGCTTACGCTCAGAAGCTTTTGCACTGAAGGCCAGATCCGTCAGGCGCACGGCATCTTCCTGCGTCCTTACCCCAACGGCACCGCTTCTGGAAGAAAGCCTGATGCTGTTGCCATTTTTGGAACGCGTGTATGCAAACTTCTCGCTGTTGTCCCTGAGGAAAAGGGCTATCCCGTCAAGGTCCTTGAGCCGCAGCCCCTCCACGGAGAGTTCACCCTCAGGAGAGGCGGGGTTGTCAACTCGGAGTTTCACTCCCTTGCCACGTACAAACAGGCTGTCCTTCCGGGAGGCGCTCAGAGAGTCTATACCCACGGTAAGACGTTTCCCGTTAAAGCCTATATCGGCAGAAGAAATGTATGCCTTGATGCTGTCAGAGGGCATCAGCACATCTATTCCGTCCCCGTGTACGGAGCAGCTTAGGGCCGTTTTGGCTATGTTTTCCACAGAAAGGGCGGACAGGCGGCTTTTCAGCTTTACATCGGCCCTCAATTTTCCGGATGCCTGTATTCCTTCCAGGAAAGCCGCCGACAGGGTATCCAGGCTGGCCCGGGCCTTGCCGTCCAGTTGCAGCAGCGGGTCTCCTCCAAGAAGGTCCTCCGCGGCGCCCTTCGCATTGAGGCGGACGCCTGTGGTATTAAGGTACAGGCGCGG
Organism: Bacteroidales bacterium; assembly: GCA_017477335.1. Taxonomy (GTDB): domain Bacteria; phylum Bacteroidota; class Bacteroidia; order Bacteroidales; family UBA932; genus Cryptobacteroides. The sequence goes on along the minus strand of JAFUVY010000023.1, from coordinate 10,182 downwards.
AACATCGGCATTCACCAGAGGCACCCGGCCACCGCCGTAGGTTCCGCTGGCCGATGCGTTCAGGCTCACCAGGGCATCTGCCGCAATGGCTCCCAGAACGGGAAAGTTGGGGGTGAATTCCTTCATAAGGTCGCCTACCGGGCAATCCTCAACCGAGGCCTTGACATCCATGTCCGCCAGGCCGTCGTGAAGATGCACGTTGCCGGAGCCCTTGAGTTCCAGCGAGGACAGGGCAAGCACCAGCGAATTAATGTCCATCACGGTCTCGCCGTCCGGGCAGCGGGGGAAATCCACGTCGGCCCCAATATGGATGGGGATACGCATGCGGCCGTAGCTGCCGGTAAGAAGGTGTGCCCTGGCATGGGCGTCCAGAAGGAGGCTGCGCCTGTGCATGGAGGCATCCAGGCGGCTGAGGCCAAGGGCCACGGTGTCGGCCGGAAGCCTTCCGGAGACAAAAAGCGAGTCAATGGAAAGCCGGGTATCGGCCCTGAAGACATCCGACAGATTAAGCTCCCCGTCCAAGCTTATGTCCTTGGTGGTAAGCAGCAGATGGAGCGTATCCTGAGGGTTTGTATATACTATGAATGGCCTATGGGTAAGACTCACCCTGTGCAGCTCTATACCCATGCCGCCGGAAGAAGTGCTGTCCTCCTCTTCCTCCTTGTCCCCGCCGAGGGGCAGGATATCCCAGGAAGCCGCGGTGGAGTCAAAATAATGTGCAAAAATGCGGGGCTTTTCCAGTACGGCCCTGTGCAGATTCAGTTTCCCCTTGAGCAGGGACATGTAGTTGAGCTGCACCTCAAGGCGCCTGAGGGACAGGAGCGTATCCGTGGCCGATTCCCGTCCGTAGCCCGCACGAAGCAGCCTCCCGGAGCCTGTAAGAAGGCTGTCGTAGCGGGCATAACGCTCGTGGGGATAGGTGAGGGAGAAATCATCGGCCTCAAGGGAAAGATACGGGAAGGAGCGGATTACGTGTGCCCGGATATTGTCAAAGTGAACGTCTCCCTCCACAAACTGCGGAGCGTATTTGTTCACCGCGCCGGTGAGGACGGAAGGCGTAAGGACGGCCTGCAAAACCACCAGGATGAGCAGAAGCAGACCGGCCAGGGAGGCTACAATCCAGATTAAAGCCTTTTTCATATTACGTAATCACGTACATTCTGTGCCGATACCGGGCTGTCGCCCAGGATCAGGAGCCTTTCCACCACGTTGCGAAGCTCCCGGATGTTGCCGGTCCACTGCTTTTTGACCAGCATGTCCACCGCCTCCGGGGTGAATTCCTTGCGGGGCATGGCGCTCTCGGAGCATATCTGGTCCAGGAAATGGTTCACCAGAAGGGGTATGTCCTCCTTTCTCTGGTCCAGCGTGGGGACTTTTATGAGGATGACGCTGAGGCGGTGATAAAGGTCTTCGCGGAAGTTGCCCTTTGCAATTTCTTCCTGAAAGTTTTTGTTGGTAGCGGACACCACGCGGACGTTCACGGTTATGTCCTTGTCGGAGCCAACGCGGGAGATTTTCCTTTCTTGCAGCACGCGGAGCACCTTTGCCTGGGCGGCCAGGGACATGTCTCCGATTTCGTCCAGAAAGAGGGTGCCGCCGTCCGCCTGCTCAAATTTTCCCTTGTGCTGTTTTATGGCCGACGTGAAAGAGCCTTTCTCGTGGCCAAAGAGTTCGCTTTCTATGAGTTCCGAGGGTATGGCCGCACAGTTTACCTCCACGTAAGGCATCATGGAGCGGTTGCTCTGCTGGTGAAGGGCCCTTGCCACCAGTTCCTTGCCGGAACCGTTGGCTCCGGTGATGAGCACGCTGGCATCCGTGGGGGCAACCTTCGCCACCATTTCGCGGATGTGGCGTATGCCCTCCGACTCCCCTATCATCTGCTGGCCGTAAACTTTCTTTTTGAGGATTTTGGTCTGGCTTACCAGATTGGCTTTGTCCGTGGCGTTCTTGAGGGTAATGAGGATGCGGTTAAGGTCCAGGGGCTTTTCTATAAAGTCAAAGGCGCCGCTCTTTATACACTCCACGGCCGTCTGGATATCGGCATGGCCGGAGATCATGATTACCGGGGACTCTATACCCTTTTCCATAAGAAGGCGGAGCACCTCGATGCCGTCCGTCCCGGGCATCTTTATGTCGCAGAAGATGGCGTCGTAGCGGGTGGCGTCTGCCTTTTTGAGGCCGTCGTCACCGTTTTCGGCAGTATCCACCTCATATTCTTCCATTTCCAGGATTTCTTTCAGGGAGTAGCGTATGGCTCTCTCGTCGTCTATTACCAGTACCTTCATATTCTATTATGTGCGTTTATGCAAATATCGCAAATTTTTAACTATTTTTGCAGAAATAGGGAAACTAACTGAAGCATGAATATTCCTGACATCATAATAGCAGTGGACGGCTGCTCGTCAACGGGCAAAAGCACTTATGCAAAACTGGTGGCATCGCACCTCGGCTTCCTTTATCTTGACAGCGGAGCCATGTACCGCGGCGTTACCCTGTATGCCATGGAAAACGGGCTCATCGGCAAGGACGGCAAGATAGACCTGCCCGGCCTGGAAAAAGTGATAGGCTCGCTGGACCTTCATTTCCGCAGGGAAGGCGGTGCCACGGCCCTCTGGATGGGGGAACGCTGCATAGAAAAAGAGATCCGCACCATGGCCGTTTCCTCCTACGTGAGCCCGGTGAGCGCAATTCCCTATGTGCGCAATTTTGTGGACGACAAGCTCCACGCCTTTGCCGCCGGCGGAAGGGTTATCATGGACGGCAGGGATATAGGCACCACCGTTTTCCCGGATGCCCAGCTGAAGATTTTCATGACGGCCGACGACCAGGTGCGTGCCCGCCGCCGCTTTGACGAACTCAGGGAAAAAGGCCAGAATCCCAGCTTCGAGGAGGTCCTTGCAAACCTGAAGGAAAGGGATTACATTGATTCCCACAGGGAAACCTCCCCTCTTACCCAGCCCGCAGATGCGTTTGTCCTGGACAATACGGACATGACCCTGCACGAGGAGCTTGTATGGACCCTTGGACTGCTCCAGGGGCGTTTTGGCATCCTATGTTAAAGGTAGAGACAGACCCCGGCTCCGGTTTCTGCGGCGGGGTAATCAGCGCCATATCCAAGGCGGAGGAATACCTTTCCGGCCAAGAGAGGCTGTACTCACTTGGAGCCATAGTCCACAACGAAGCGGAACTCTCCCGCCTCAAGGCAATGGGACTTGATACCGTAGCCAGCCTGGAAGAAGTCCCGGAAGGGGCCACCGTACTTATCCGGGCCCACGGAGAACCCCCCGAAACCTACGCTGCCGCCGCCCGCAAGGGCATCAGTCTGATAGACTGCACCTGTCCGGTGGTGCTCAAACTCCAGTCCCGCATAAGGGAAGCCCACCAGAGGGGCAGGGTGCTCATTTTCGGCCGGATTGGCCATGCGGAGGTGCTTGGCCTCCTGGGGCAGGTTGGCGGAGACGCAGTGGTGGTGGAGAGTGCAGGCATGCTGCAGGAATTCATAGACAAGGGCGTTTTCTCCCCCGGAGAGCACATAGAGGTATTTTCCCAGACCACCAAAAGTCCTTCCGGATACGAGGAAATATGCTCCCTGCTGCGTTCCCGAGGCTTCTCCATTACCGTACACAACACCATCTGCGCACAGGTGGCAGGACGGCACAGGTCCCTGTCGGCCTTTGCCGCATCCCACGACGTCATAGTTTTCGTATCCGGGAAATCCTCCTCCAACGGGAAGGTCCTGAGTGACCTTTGCCGCAGCGTAAACCCCCGCACCTATATAGTAGGCGGGCCGGAAGAACTGGAGGCATCATGGTTCACGGGACTTTCCACCGTGGGCGTATGCGGCGCCACCTCCACACCAAAATGGCTTCTGGAGAAAGTGGCCGACGGAATCCGGAAATTCTGAATTACTTTGGATACTTCACCGTGAAGCATGCTCCGCCAAGGGCGAAGGAGCGGGAGTAGGATATGCTGCCGCCGCAGTGTTCGGTGATCCGTCGGCAGATGGCAAGGCCAAGGCCGGAGCCGCTGGTCTTGGTGGTAAAGTCAGGAGTGAAGATCTTGTCCTGGAGCTGCCGGTCCACACCGGGGCCGTTGTCCTCCACCACTATGTCGTAGAATCCTTCGGACGATGAATTCCTGAGGCTCACCAGGATGCGTTTTTCTCCCGGGTTTTCCTCTATAGCCTGGATGGCGTTGGTAATGAGGTTCACCACCACGCGGGTGAGCTGGGGCCTGGGACCCATAATCGCCGCTCCGGCAAATCCAAAATACTCTATGGAAACATCTTCCCTGGAATTGAAAAGTTCCACTTCCTGACGCAGGAGAAGGTCCAGGTCTATGGGCTCGGCCGCCTGATCGTACATCTTGGCAAAAGTGGAGAACTGGTCTGCGGAATCTGCCAGCAGGTCCACGTGGTAGAGGACGGTTGCGGCCACCTCGTCAAAACGTTCCTGCCAGGAAGGATTGCCGGAACTTTTCATGCGGATGAGCATCTGAATCTGAAGCTTGATTGGCGTCAGGGGGTTCTTGAGGTCGTGTGCAACGCGGCGGGCCATGTCCGTCCAGGCCTTGTCCCTTTCTGCCTGGGCCAGGCGCCGTGAGGAATCCCGAAGGTCCGTAACCATGCGGTTGTACGCGTTGACCAGAGGGGTAATCTCGTCCTCGGAATCATAGGATACAGGCTCCAGGCGGTCAATGTCGGAGACTTTCATCTTGCGGGATATTTCCGTGATGGGGCGGAAAAGGCGGGCAATCATTCCAAAGGAGACTATCCTGGACACTATGAGCAGGAGGAGGAATATGGCAAGTACGCTGGCGATATGCACCACCGCCTCCGTTTCAAAGTCCTGCGTAGGATTCAGGAACGGCGACGACAAAATGAAACGCGTGTTCCCGGAGGCGTCCAGAACGGGGGCGTACATGGCGTAGAAATGCCTCTTTCCCGCTCTTTCCCTCTGAAGGTAGTAGCGGCTGTGAGTCTCCATTATGTTGCGGTAGGCGGAACTTTCCATCCTGTGGCCAAGGACCATCCTCTCATACACCTCCGGAGTGGTGGAGACAAGGGCCCTGCCCTCCGGGGAGAACAGCGTGACGTCACACCTGAGGCTGTTTCCCACTTCTTCTATGGCAGCGCGAAGTGACGGCAGGTCGTCCCGGGGGATGCCCCTCAGACGGGTCTGAAGCATGCCTTGAAGGGTTGTCACGCGGGACACCATGACGCTTTGCATATCGGCCGTGTTGCGCTTGTTGACAAACCAGATGCTGAATCCCGCCATTGCCACAAGCGCCAGGGTAATGGACACGGTTATCACAAGGTAAATCCTTGTCCTGTAGTATCTTGACGTATTTTCCGAGCGGCGTTTCACGCTCATGAGCCCCAGCAGGATAAAGGCTATGGCGGCAAGCAGAGTCCCGCTCACTATGTAATCCGTAAGAGTGGTTGCGGGACGGGAAATGATGACGGTCTCGTAGTCGGAGATATCGTGAATAAAGTGTACCCAGCCGTCCTTCATGGGGCCGGAATCCACCGTGGGATAACCGTAGGAGCCGTTGTAGCGGACCAGCCTGTGGTCTTCATACTTGGCCCATGAATAGATGGGCGGGATGCTTATCCTTCCCGGAGCCTGCACGCCCAGAAGCCGCAGATAACCGCGGTCTTCCCTGTTGTGCTTGGGCTCCACCGTGACAAACATATAGGCCGGTCCCGTGCCTGGAGAGTACCAGGAGAAAAGACCAGTATAGAACACCCTGCCGGCATTTTTGCTGTAATAGAAATGCGAGCCCGGAGAAAGCGCCGTCCCTTCCCGTATCCTTTCCCGGAAAAGGGAAATATCGGCCGATGTGGCCACGGACACGTCGTAGTCCTGGGTAAGGGAGCCAAGGTGGTCGCCCAGCAATCGGCCCAGAAGGATTTCCGTATTGGCCTCAGACGAGGCCATCTGGCCAAAGACGTCGTCCGCCGCTATGCCGTCCTCTGCCATCCGGAGGCGGATTTCCAGGGACACGTCCCTGTCCATGGCAAGGCGGTTGGCCGTCACCTCCACCCTCCTTTCCTCCTTCCGGAAGCCTTCCCTGGCCGATACGGACACAAAGTAAACGCCTATGAGCACGGAGAAAAGAGCCTTGGGAAGGACTCCGAAAGCGTTGTACCTGACTCCTGCAAGCCTTCTCCAGAACGGGGAGATAATCTGCACCACGGGTACCACGGACAGGGCAAGAGCCATGAACGACACATAGACAAGGGCCGTAAAGCGGCTCAGCCGAGGGACTTTATAGAGTTCCAGACTTATATCCGAATTCACTATGACGCTCTTGAACGCGAGGTGGAAAAAAAGCAGCGTTCCAAGGACAAGCAGGGTGCCGGCAGCAGCAAGGGCCGCCTCCAGTTTCATGGAATCACGCTCCCTGACCTTCCTCAGAAGACTCTTCCGGACCAACGCCAGGTCCGTGGAAAGCAGAAGCGGCAGGACCATCACGGAGAGCAGGGCTCCAAGGGAATAGAAGACGGGACCGTCGGCATAAAGAAGCGGGGAAAAAGCCTGGACCGACGATGCGCCCGCCGCCCTGCCGCTAATGTACACCAGCATCACCAGTATTACCTGGATGGTAAAGCAAATGGCAAAACTGATTGGACTTTGCCGGGCGGAAAGCACCAGCATGGAGGCTATCACTATGAACAGCGTTGACAGCAGCTGGAGCCTGAGATTGCGCCTGTCGCTGCCCGGAGCCGCATCCCTTACGTCAATCTTAAACAGAGGACGGCCCTGGACCAGCACCGGAGTTCCGGAACTTTCAGCAAGGGTTGTGATGACAAAACGGTCGTTGGAACTTATCCTGGAGTTGATTCCGCTTATGGATCCGGCCCTCAGCTCATTCACTATTTCCAGTCCGGCGATGGTCTTCCCGCCGTCGGTCTCCTCACATTTTAAAAGGTACCATTTGGGGCCGATGTTGACGTAGCTCCACTCCGGGCCCGCCTGCAGAAGGGGCGATATGGCATCCCCGCGGGTTTCACCTATGCGGCGCACCAGGGTACTGGGGCGGATGTCGTCCGAGCGGATGGGAAACTGGTTGGTCCACCTTTCCAGCGTGTCCTCCCGATAACGGTAAATGACCATGTCCTGGGGAAGGGATTCCGGCGCTGCGGCCATGTATTTTTCCAGCATCTCCAGCCGCTTTTCCACGCTTTTGCCAAAGGCCGATGCTGCGGACTCGCTGTTTGCCGATGCGTCCGTTGTCAGCGTAACCACCGACAGCGCCGCAGCGGCGGCCACAAGCACGGCCGCTATCCATATCTTTATGAGGGACGGCTTATTCATTATGGTAGGGGTCTCCCTTGAGTATGGTACACGCACGGTAAAGCTGTTCTGCAAAAACCGCCCTGATTATCTGATGGGAGAAGGTCATCCTGGAAAGGGAAATTTTCCCGACGGCCCTTCCGTAAACTTCCGGGGAGAAGCCATAGGCCCCGCCCACGCAAAAGACCAGGGTCCTGGTCCCGGAGGACATCTGCTTCTGAAGCCAGGAGGCGAACTCCAGGGAACGGTACTGGGCGCCGTGTTCGTCCAGGAGGAAAAGCGTGTCCTGAGGGGACAGGGACTTGAGTATCAGTTCACCTTCCCGGCGTTTGATTTCTTCAGGCGAAAGCGACCCGGCCTTTTTGAGTTCGGGAATCTCCACGACAGAGAAAGGAACATAATGAACCAGGCGGGACCTGTACATCTCAAGTCCTTCCCTGACCCACGCTATGTCCGTCTTGCCGACGGTCAAAAGTTTTACGTTCATATCCCTGTCTTAGAGTACAAAGGTAAAGAAAATTTGCAGATAACAGGGCAAATAGTTAATTTTGCCAACTGTAGAATATTATTTGTGTAAACATATAAACTTTTTTTTATGGCAACAACTGCTGATTTCAAGAACGGACTTTACATCGACTTCAACGGCAAACCCTGCGTGGTGGTTTACTTCCAGCACGTCAAGCCCGGTAAAGGCCCCGCTTTCGTAAAGACCAAACTCCGCAACCTGGAGAACGGCCGCATCCTGGAGAACACTTTCACCGCCGGTGCAAAGATTGACACCATCACCGTGGAGCGCCGCCCCTACCAGTTCCTCTATGACGACGGAGAGAACTTCAACTTCATGCACGAGGAAACCTACGAGCAGATTACCCTTCCCCACGACGTAGTGGAGAACGCGGATCTCATGAAAGAAGGCCAGCACGTGGAAATGATGTTCCTCACGGAACCCGAAGAGCGCTGCCTCACCTGCGAACTTCCCACCTACGTAACCCTGGAAGTCACCTATTCCGAACCCGCCGTCAAGGGTAACACCGCTTCCACATCGGCCCTTAAGGAGGTCACCCTGGAAACCGGCGCAAAGATTATGGTTCCCCTGTTCATCGAGACCGGCGAAATCATTACCGTAAACACCACGGACCGCTCCTACGGCCAGAGGGTTAAGTAATGCGGAAAATCGCCATATTGGCAATATTCATGTCGCTGCCGCTGTGTGCCCAGATTACAGGCACGCCGGCAGCGACTGCTTATTCGCAGACCGCGGACGGAGACTTTGCCGTATTCAATTCCATTACCCGCTACCTTGCGGCCGGTGACGTAAACTCCCTGTCGTCGTGGTTTGCGGACAACCTGGACATCACGGTAATCTCCTCTTCCCAGTCCTGTTCCAAGAACCAGGCCCGCCAGATACTGCGGTCCTTCTTTTCTTCTTATACCCCACGTTCCTTCGAGGCCACCCACAAAGCGTCGGACGGCAACAAAAAATACCTGATCGGCCTCCTGAACGCGGGAGGGGAAATCTTTCAGGTCACCATCTACGCCACTTCCTATGGCGGAGACTCCTACAAAATCCAGCAACTGGCAATATCCCGCCAGAGCGACCTTTATTAGCCTATTCCCAGATAACGAACTCTTCCGGAAGAGGAATGGATTTCCGCTGCCCGGCCTTGCCTCTTATACGGTAGGCGTCGGCCTCCGGAGAATCCAGGATTGCGTTTATGGCGGAATTTACGCGTGAGATATTGATATTCAATTCATTGTTGCAGATATCCAGCAGCCTCTGAACGCTTCTTGAGACAGCTTCCGGATCCGAGCTTTTGGATACATGCCTGTAGTAGCCGTACAACTCTTCCCTGTAATTGTAGATATCCTTGAGGACAATCCCTTCCGGATGACGGAGGAAAAGAAGGAGGACACACTTTGCCATTGGCCGGGCTTTTATCTCCCTGCCACCAAGGAAGATACGCTTCTGCCTGGTAATGCGCACGCTGCCTGTGGGTGGCAAATCCCGCCTCCGGAGTTCTTCCCTTGCCTTTTTCACAAAGCAAAGCAATTCCTTGGTCTCCCACTCCTGCGGGTCCCCGTATTCCTGCGGGACCTGCTCCAGCTCTTCCCCGCCCTCCAGCTGCAAAAAAAGCAGCGCCAACTTTGCCAAATCGTACATACTCCCTGTCTTCAAACCGGTTATGGCAAAGATAGGCATTTATCGCTAAATTTTTTGTACATTTGCTATTTCACAATGCCAAGATTATCCTAAGGCCTTGGGACATTTCAGAGATCGACTCTCACAAGCATCCAATCCAGCAGTGTATGGATATTGTTCTGGGCGCGATGGCTTTCCATATGAACAAGATGCATCTGGTTACCGGCAGCACTGGAACTCTGGGCAAGAAAACCCAGGCCAAGGAGGAACTGTTCCAGCATATCCTGGGCCTTATCAAAGAGGCCAACGGAGACCCGGACTTTGACATATACGAAAACACCCAGCCGGAGACCGGTCGTGGTCGCTGGAGAGTGCCATACCGCCATTGGAAGTTCGTTCCCGCAGAGTTTCGGGAGAAAAAGGCATAAAAAAAGAAAAGCTCCACCAACACTACTAACCCCTCAAGTAGGAACTTAAGACTTCATGTTGCGCAGGTCTTTTCTTGTTGGTGCAAAGATATGCACTTTTTTTTGATTAACCAAACATTCCAAAAGATTTGCGAAGGTCGCGGGGAATAGCTATTTTTGTATGATTGATAATACAATCAATAGTTCGTTAACTTTTTCCCAGGCCTAAGCGGCTCTGGATGTAAATAAAACCAGTTCTTTGAAAAGTTTGTCAATAACTTGTGGGTTCGGTCGCAGACCGGACACGCAAATAAATCGCTCAAGCATGTAGGCGTTA
>JAFUVY010000022.1 GCA_017477335.1 Bacteroidales bacterium | reverse complement strand
TAGTAACCGCCGCCACTGCTGCAGAGGGCACGATTACCTACACCGTCGCTCCCAACGAGACCACAGAAGTGCGTAATGGCTGGATTAAGCTCACCCTTAGCAAGGAAGGCAAGGATGACATCGTCAAGGAGATAGTCGTAAAGCAGCAAGCTAACACTCCCGTTCAGCTTGTAGAGGGAACCGTTCCCAACATGAACCAGAAGATGTTCGGTGTAACCTTCCCCGACGAGTTCGCTTCCCTTGACGCCACCACCTTCGAAGGTTGGGTGAATGCAGTCAACTACAGCGGTGCACAGGCAAACCTTCCTACCTTCATGGGTACAGAGAACGCCTTCATGGTCCGCTTTGACGGCGGCAAGCCCGAGATTGTCCTCGGCGACCCTGTCACCGGCGGCGGTGAAATCAAGGCAAGCTCCAAAACTGCAATGTCCACCGGCGAGTGGCACCACATTGCAGCCGTTTACACCCGCAACGCCAAGGTTGTCCTCTACGTGGACGGCAAGAAGGTTGCAGAGAACAACACCAAGGACTACCCTGTCACTTACAACAGCGGCGTAAAGCCCGGCACCACCGATGACGCGGCAATTGGCCGTAAGTTCTGGGTTGGCAACGCTTACAGCACCCGCTGGTTCAACGGCAGCATGTCTCACCTGCGTGTATGGAGCAAGGCTCTCACCAACGATGAGATTGTGGCCTCCGCAAACAACCGTGCTCTTGAGACGGCCGAAGGCCTCATCGCCAACTGGCCTCTTACCGAGGACAAGGGACTAAAAGTTACGGACCTCTCCGGCAACGGCCTGAATGCAGAGTACAAGTCTGCAGGCAACAGCGGAGTCACCGAAACCACTGAACCCGCAAGGACCACCGGTGTGGAACTTCCCACACTTGAGGCCCCTGTACATCCTACTTCCATCACCATCAACGCTCCGGCTACAAGCGTTAAGGCAACAGAGACTCTGCAGCTCAGCGCAACCGTTCTTCCCGAGAATGCCTGGGACAAGAGCGTCAGCTGGAGGAGTGAGAATGCGGAGATTGCAACCGTAGATCAGAACGGCCTTGTAAAGGGTGTATATCCCGGTACTGTAAAGATTTACGCAGAGAACACCGCTGAAAATGTTTCCGACAGCGTGGAAATTACCGTTGATTATCTGTATGAGCCCGGCACCGTAACTCCCGACTTCTCCGTGAACTACAATAGCGTTGCTATCAACTGGGGCAGCAATGATGTTTCCGCCCTTAACAAGCTCACCGTGGAGTGGAAGATGAATGCCAAGGCATGGACCAACAGCTATAAGTACAAGTACTGGAACAGTGAATACAACGGCACCACCAAGGTTAACTCCGTGTTCGGCGTAGAAGGCAAGTGGCTGCTCCGTATCGGTGATTCCGGCATTCCCAACAACCAGCTTGAACTTGCCGATCACAGCGCCCGTCTGGGCTTTGACTTCCAGACTGACACCTGGTACGCAGTTGCAGTTACCTATGACGTAGAAAGCGGCAAGACTGAATTCTATGTGAACGGTGAACTCAAGGGCAGCTTTGAGGGTACCGCCACCTCAGCTGCTAACCTCACGGACGCATACATCAGCCAGTCCTACAAGGACAAAAGTGTGAACTCCCGCTACTTCAACGGTTATCTTGCAGACGTCCGCGTATGGAACACCATCCGCAGCGCAGAGCAGATCAAGAGCGGTATCAACGAGTTCGCAGACCAGGCTTCCGAGAACCTGCTTCTCTACCTCAAGCTTGACGAAGGCCTTGCAGCTCTGGTGAACAGCGCAACTGCTTCCGATGCAACCGCATCCTTCACTGCAGAAGCCGGTTGGGGCGTTCTCCGTCCGGAAATTGAAGTAACTCCTGACGGCACCTCCGCTACCATCGAGGATCTTACTCCCGGCGACTGGTCCTGGAATTAATTCCACCGCATAACATTCAATTGAGGTTGACTCACTTTTGTGAGTTGACCTCTTTTTTTGTAGTGTGGGGTGTGGGGTGCCGGGGGGAGGAAGGGATACCCTCCGGGGGGCTTGTGCACCCACGCACAAGGGTAGTGGGAGGGGCCCGTTGGATACAAGTTCCCGCTGCTAGCGGGGACGCGGGAGACAATGGGAGGGCCGGAACGAAGCGAAGCGAAGTGGAGTCCCCCTGGAGGGTATCCCTTCCTCCGACCAACTTCAGGGGTGCTACTAACGTCCCAATCACTGGGACGATAGTAGCGAAAATGGGGGTAAAATGACACTGACGGTCCATTAAGTGGGACGTTAGTAGCACCTGGGCAGTGATAGAAACAAAAGAAGGCGTTTTTTTTGCTAACTTTGCGGAAATCTCTAAAATATGGAAAAATCAGAAGTCCTTGGATGGCTCTCGCAGGTAGAGCACCCCGGAAAAGAAGATAAGAATATAGTTGCACTTGGCCTTGTGAGGGACGTTGCAATAGAGGATGGCAGGATTACCGTTACTCTTGCTTTCCCCAGGCAGCCGGACCCTCTTAAGCAGTACATCGCCGGAGCTGCCCGTGCCGCCATCTACCGCAATGCTCCCGGCGGGACGGAAGTGGAAGTCAAGACCGTGGTCAAAGAGCCTTCCAAGACTGCCCCGAAGCATCAGGAATTCACTCTGGAACAGCTGCGGGAGGTTTCCAACATAATCGGCATAGCTTCCGGAAAGGGCGGAGTAGGGAAGTCCACCGTGGCGGTGAACCTGGCCGTCGCCCTGGCGCGCCTTGGCTACAAGGTGGGCCTTGTGGATGCCGACGTTTACGGCCCCTCCGTCCCCACCATGACGGCAACGGAAGATGCCGTGATAGAAATGGAAGGAGAGGACGAGGAGCACAGCCTCTTTGTCCCCATAGAGAAATACGGCGTAAAATGGCTCTCCGTGGGCCATGTCTCCCAGGCCGGACAGGCCCTCATCTGGAGGGGGCCCATGGCCTCATCGGCCCTCAAGCAGATTATCCTTCAGACAAAGTGGGGACCGCTGGATTTCCTTCTCATAGACATGCCTCCTGGAACCGGTGACATCCATATCTCCCTGGTGGGCGACATCCCCATGACCGGAGCCGTAATAGTGACCACCCCGCAGAATGTTGCCCTGGCCGATGTCCTTCGCGGCGTAAACATGTTCCGCAACCCCCAGGTAAACAAGCCCATCCTTGGACTTGTGGAGAATATGGCATGGTTCACTCCTGCAGCCCACCCCCAGGAAAAGTACTATATCTTCGGGCAGGGCGGCGGAGAAAAGATGGCCCACGACCTGGACATCCCTTTCCTGGGCAGGATTCCCCTGGTTCAGGACATTATGGAAGGGGCAGAAAAAGGGGAACCCATAGCTATGGGCTCCCGTCCTGATTCTCTCGCTTTCCTGCAGATAGCGCAGGAAATTGCGGACAAGTCTCTCTAGAGATTCTCTGCGGCCTCTACGGCTTTGAAATAGCGGTAGCTGCTCACCTTTACCTCAGAGATGGAGTTCTCGTCGCACACGATAGTGCCGGCGGGGTGGTTCTGCAGGCCGCTCAGGGTGCAGTAGTGGGACATAGGGCCTTCTACCGCATCCTTGATGGCACGGGCTTTCTTGGAGCCGAATGCCAGAATCACAACTTCCTTTGCGCTGAGCACTGTGGCAACGCCCACGGTAAGGGCCTGCTTGGGGACTTTGTTAAAGTCTCCGTCAAAGAAGCGGGCGTTTACCTCGCGGGTGTCCTGGGTAAGGGTTACCACGCGTGTGCGGCTGGAAAGGGAGGAGAAGGGCTCGTTGAAGGCAATGTGTCCGTCTTCGCCCACACCGCCCAGGAAGAGGTCGAAACCACCTGCTTCCACGATAGCTTTCTCATAGGCCTCGCATTCTGCGGCAAGGTCCTTTGCGTTGCCGTCCAGGATGTGGATGTTCTCTGCCGGCTGGTCCGTATGGTCAAAGAGATAACGGTGCATGAAGCTGTGATAGCTCTCCGGATGCTCTACCGGAAGACCCACGTACTCATCCATATTAAAGGAAATAACGTTCTTGAAAGAAAGCTCTCCGGCCTCAACCATGCGGATAAGTTCCGCGTAGGTCTCAATGGGGGTGGAGCCGGTGCAAAGACCTATTACGAAAGGCTTGTCGCTGACGGCGGCCTTTTCCCTGATTCTGCGGGCAATGTAATGTGCGGCCCAGATGGAGCCTTCAGAGGAATTGTTGCGGATTATGATTTTCATGATCAATACAGTTTTAGGAATACTTCAATTGCCTGATATTCGGCCATTCCAAGCAAATCGTAGAGTTTTGCGGTGTTCTGGGTACGCTCCTCTGCCCTCTGCCAGAATTCGCGAGGGTCTTCGCCCGGGAAGGGAACTATGTCTTTCTGGGACAGGTGGCGGAAGATGGCGTGACGCTTATTGACAACCTCGTCGGGAGACAGCGGCACTGCCATGTCAACCCTGCCGAGTTCCCACTCCATCCATGCTCCGCGGTACAGCCAGACGTGAATCTTGGAGGTCCACTCGTGGCCTTCTTCCTTAAGCTGCTCTATGGCTTCCAGAGCGGCTTCCGTGCAGACGCGGTGTGTGCCGTGAGGGTCTGCAAGGTCGCCGGCCATGAAGATCATGTCAGGCTTAAGGTCGGAGATAAGGGCTTTGATAATGTCCACATCGGCCTGGGTGCGCGGATTCTTCTTGATACCGCCGCTCTCGTAGAAGGGGAGGTTGAGGAAATGGGCGTTGGTGTTGTCGTTAAGCCCGAACGAGCGGACTGCACCGCGGGCCTCGCTGCGCCTGATGGCTCCCTTTATTTCCAGGAGTTCGCGGGGTTCGGCCTGGCCGGGGACTTTGCTGTCCACAAGGGCTTTTACGTGGTCAAACTTGTCGGCAAATCCAAGCTGGTAGGCGGCATCCATGTGCTGGAGCACTACGTCGTCGTGGACAGCCACGTTGCCGGAAGTCTGGTATGCGACGTGTACGTTGTGACCCTGGGAGACCAAGCGGATAAAGGTTCCGCCCATGGAAATGACGTCGTCGTCCGGATGGGGAGAGAAGATGAGTACGGTCTTGGGGAAGGGCTTGGCGCTCACGGGGCGAGTGCTGTCATCCACTCCGGGCTTTCCGCCGGGCCATCCGGTAATGGTGTGCTGGAGGTCGTTGAATACCTGGATATTGATGCTGTCAAAGGGACCCTTGAGGTCAATAAGCTCGCTGAGACCGTTGTTCAGGTAGTCCTTTTCCGTGAGTTTGAGAATGGGCTTTCCTACCTTCTGGCAAAGCCATACGACTGCCTTGCGGATAAATTTGGGTGTCCAGTCGCAGGGACCAACGAGCCAGGGAGCCTCGCTGCGGGTAAGAAGGCTGGCAGCGGTTTCGTCCACGTAGATGCTTATATGGTCGTGACTCTGGAGAAGGGATGCGGGGCAGTCGGTGGTCTTTTCGCCTTCGGAAATAGCCTTCACGGCGGCTGCCTTGTCCTCGCCCCATGCCATCAGGATAATCTTTTTGGCACTCATCATGGTAGCTATGCCAAGGGTGATGGCCTTGTCGGGAGTTGCCGCCATGTCGTTGTTGAAGTTGCTTCCGGCCTGGCGTTTACGGGAAGAGTAGGAGAGCTTTACGGTGCGGGTGCGGGTCTTTTCGTTGGAACCGGCTTCGTTAAAGCCAACCTGTCCCTGCTCGCCCACACCAATCACCAGCAGGTCCAGTCCGCGGGCAATGGTGTCAAACTTTGCGCAGTATTCGGACACCTGCTCCGGCGGAACGGTTCCGTCAGGGATGTGGATATTCTCTTTCTTTACGTCTATCCTGTCCAGAAGAGCCTCGTGAAGCTTGTGGTTGCGGCTCCTTTCCTCGTCTTTGGAGGAGGGATAGTACTCGTCAATGGAGACAATCTCCACGTTCTTGAAGGAGACTTTACCGGCCTCAAAGCGTCTGGCCAGTTCGTTGTACAGGCTCACCGGAGTGATGCCGGTTGTAAGTCCAAGGCGGAACAGTCCGTCTTTTTTGGAGTTAATACTATCTACGATAAGGTCTGCGATAGCGTAGCTGGCCGGGCGGGAATCGGCATATACGTGCGCCCAGATTTTCTCGTAGGAATGAAGGATTCCCATGGGGAGGCCTTCCTCTTTAAGTCCGCCGTCATAGGGCAGTGTGAAATGTTTAGCCATATTTACCATTGTTTATATCCAATTCCAATGCAGAACCACTGCATTATTGTTTCTCCAGGGTTCCAGTGCACATCCTCCAGATGAATCTCCCGGCTGTGCCGCAGGTCTTCCATGAAGATTTCCTTTCCGCGCAGGGCCGTTTCCCGGTCAAAGATGTACACCATGTTCTCGTCGTTCAGGTTGTAGCTGCGGTTGTCCAGGTTGGCCGATCCGTAGCCGGACAGGTAGTCATCCGCCACGTAGGTTTTGCTGTGCATGAAGGGATCGTCCCTTTCATACAAGCGGATTCCGCCGCGGAGCAGCTGCTTGTAAAAGAAGTGGTTTGTCCACAGCATGAATATTACGTCCTGCCCCTTTGGCAGCATGAGACGTACGTCAACACCCCTTTCCGCAGCCCTTGCAAGCAGGTCCAGTGTGGATTTTGGCGGGCAGAAGTAGGGAGTTTGTATGTATATGTAGTCTTCTGCGGCGGCTATTGCCTGTTCAAAGCCTTCCTTTACGGGCTGCTCCTTGATGTGGCGCCCGTCGGATGCCGCCTGAATGATGAGGCTTCCGGTCTTTTCTCCGGTCCATGCATAAACGGTATCCCTGTCTTTGAGGAAACGCTCCCAATTCTCGGAGAAAAGGGTTTCCATATCCCCTACAACCGGCCCTGTAAGCCTCAGGCGTGTGTCCCTCCAGTCGTCGTAATAAACGTCCCGGATATTCATTCCTCCGGTATAGGCCACCTTCCCGTCCACGACGGTTATCTTGCGGTGATCCCTCAGAAAGACATTCCTTACGCTGCCAAAGACATCGCTTCCCGGTTGCACCACTCCCACGGAGATATTCTCCGTAGTGTAGAAGGGCCCGTAGAATTTGGGGTCGTGCGGGTTGGCGCGGGTCTCCATGATTATGCGCACCGGCACCCCCTCGCCGGCCTTGTCCGTAAGGATGTCCCTCACCACGTGGCCGATGGAATCGTTCGCGAAGCGGAAGAATTCCATATCCACAAACTGACGGGCACCCTGAAGGTCCGCGTTATAATCGGCAAACTGACGTACCCCGTCCGTGTAAATCTCCACGGCGTTGCCTTGAGTCGGCGGAAGGCCGGCGTTAAGGGCCACCACCTTTGCCATTGTCTGCCACTGCGGGGATATGCTGTCAAAAACCGGAGTCGTGACGTCAACGGTCCTGCTCAGGTGACGGCTTGCAGAACAAGATATCAGCAGCGGGATTATCAGTGCAGCAAAATGGAGTTTACTCTGCATCCTCTATTTGGAACAGGTTAAGGAAACCCGTCATCATGAATACCTGCAGGATGTCTTTTGAGATATGCCTTACGATAACCTTTCCGCCTGCTGCCGATGAGGCCTTGCGTATGGTAAGGAAAATCCTGAGGCCGGAACTGGAAATGTAGCTCATGTCCTGGCATTCAAGGATGATGACGCCGCCTGCAATCTCGGGAGCAAGGACGGGCTCAATGGCCTTGGAAACTTCAATTGCGGCCGGAGTGTCCAGACGGCCTTCGAGTTTAACGGTAGTGGAACCGTTTTCTTTGATGATGTTAACTTCCATATTGTGTTATTTGTTTATAATCATTGTCAGAACATTGTGTCCGTCCCTGTATTCGTAGCTCACGCTGTCCATGATCTGTCTTACAAGGAAAATTCCCAGGCCGCCGATGGGCCTTTCGTCCACGTCCATGGAGATATCGGCCTCCGGAGCGGCGGTGGGATCGAAGGGCTTGCCCTCGTCGGAGAGGATGAATTCCATTCCGCCTTCCATGCCGCGCGCCTTAAGTGTTACGGTGCCGGTGGTGCCTTCCGGGTATGCGTATAACATTACGTTGGCAAGGGCTTCCTCAAGGGCCAGGTTGATGCCGGCGGCCTTGTCTTCAATGCCGAATTTTGAGCAGGCATCCTCCACAAATCCTGGCAAGGCTTCCAGCTGGGCAATCTGATTGTCAAAGGTAATGGATACTTCCCGGCAGCCAAGGTAATGGATAAAGAGCATCGTGATATCGTCGCTTTGGGGAGCCTCGCCCACAAAGTCCGAAATGGCCTTCTGCATGGTTGCCAGATGCTCTTCCGCCGTCCTGCGGGTGTGGAGCACAGCGTCCATGCGCTTTTCTCCAAAGAGTTCCTTTTGCTCGTTTTCGGCTTCTGTTACCCCGTCCGTGTAAAGGAACAGGGCGTCGTCGTAATGCAGCCTTGTACTCTGGGTCTTGAATTCAAAGCCTTCAAACAGGCCAAGGGCAATGTTGGACTCTACGGGAAGGACGCGAATCTTGTCGCTGAGCAGGAGCGGGGCGTTGTGCCCGGCGTTGCAAAACTGGAACTCACCGGTCTGCATGTCCAGAATGCCGTAGAAGAAGGTGACGAACATGTTTACGTCGTTGCCCTGAGCCATTGCGTCGTTTATTGTTTCCACAATCTTTTTCAGCGGTATGTGCTGGGCTGCCACGGTGCGGAACATGCTTCTTGTCATGGCCATCACCAATGCTGCGGGAACTCCTTTTCCGGATACGTCGCCTATGCAGAAGTACAGCTTTTCGTCGCGGATGAAGAAGTCGTACAGGTCTCCGCCCACTTCTTTTGCCGGGACGATGGAGGCGCTCATGTCTATGTCGTGCCTGTCCGGGAATGGAGGGAAGGTCTTGGGGAGCATGGACATCTGGATTGTACTTGCGATGTGAAGGTCCTGCTCCATCTTCAGTTTATTGTCGTTTACTTTCTTGAAGCGGATCTGTTCCCTTGCCACGTATGCCAAAATGAGCAGAATCATGAGCATACCCAGGATCTGGAGAGTAGCCACTATTGCCTTCAGTTTGTTGAGGCCTTTGAAAATGTCTTTTTCCGGGACCACGATGCCCATTATCCAGCCGGTGCGTTCCACGGGGGCGTAGTACACAATGATATTCCCGTTCTTCTGTTTGAGAACTGCCGATCCGCTCTCTCCAGCCAGCATCTTTTCCGCCATGGCGCTGAAATTCTCCGGGTCTTCCACATATTTGCTCACTTCCGAAAGATGGGTTTTCATTTCCATGGACTTGATGGGAGAGACCATCACAATTCCGGCTCCGGACGTGAGGGTGCTGTAGGCGTTGGGATATCCGTCCACCTGGCCGATGACACCGGTAAGCCATTCCAGGGAAATATCGGCGGTGAGTACAGCAACGGTTTTGCCGTCCTTGTCCTTCACCGGCATGGAGAAAGTGAGCATGGCAAACTCTCCGCCGCCCTCGTCAACGTAAGGTTCCGTCCAATAGCCGGATAAACGTTTTGTGCCCTCGATGAACCAATCCTTGGAAGTGTAGTCATAGCTTTCCGTGTCAAGGGAGATGGTCTGGATGTTCCCCTCGCCGTCCCTGAAGGCGTATGGCGCCTTGTCATATACCTTTATTCCGCAGTCTGGAACAAAAGCAAGGGTGGAACCGGCTACGTCAGGATTCTTTGCCAGCAGAAGGGACGGAATCTTTAACAGATATTCCGGATAGTCAAGCAGGCTGGCCGCCACGGAAACGTTGTTCTTTACCGCGGATTGGGCAAGATCTATGATGTTCATTATTTCCAGGCGATTGCTTTTCAGCTCGCCCTCTGCAATCTTTGTCGCCTCTTCGCGCAGGCCGCGGGCAGAGTACATATATTGGATGAGGGAGGACGCCGCTATTGTAACGGACGCAACAAACACAAGGCCAAATCCCGTGCCGACGAACTTTCGTATTTGTTTGAACTGTTCTTTTACCATTTGCAGGTCTTTAGTTCCACAAATTTAACAAAAAATATTACTTGTCAACAATATGGATATCCCTTTGCGGGAATGGTATGGAAATTCCGGCGTTGTTCAGGGATTTGTAGATAAGTTCCTTTTCCATGTCCACGAATCCTATCTTTTCCGGAACCAGGACAAACTGCTTTACGGCAATTTCCACCGCGCTGTCTCCGAAGTTGGCAAAACGGACATAGATGCCGTACCTGGGATCCACCACGTCGCGGCCAAACTTGTCTTTGGTCTTGAGGACCTCCAGATCCCTTTCCAGGACCTCACGGACATAGTCCACATCCGTTCCGTAAGACACCCCCACGACAATCTTCACAAACTCGTAGGAATTGCCTCTGGTGAGATTGTTGAAGTTCTTTCCGAACAGGGAGGTGTTGAGGAAGGCCACCTGGGTGCCGTCTGTGGTTTCCACAAGGGTGCTCTGGTAGTTGATGTCGGAAACGCGTCCCCTTATGCCGTCGCACTCTATCCAGTCTCCAACTCTAAGGCGTCCGGACATGAGCTGGATACCATAGATGAAGTTGTTGATTATATCCTTCAGGGCAAGGCCGATACCGGCGGAAAGACCTCCGGCCACAAGCCCCAGGGACCCGGTGGGGAGTTTGAGGATTTGAATGATGCTCAGGGCGTAAACAAACCATACGAGTATGGAGATTACGCTGTTCCCAAGGGAAAGGTTAATCTCATTTGTGCGTATGCTTTTGCGCTTGTTCTTCCTTAGGAACGAGGTGTATTTCAGATAGTGCCAGATGGCGTGAAGAGCCTTGTTGACGTATTTGAATATAAAGAACAGGCTCACCAGAAGGACTACGCTGTTCAGGGAGAAGCGGAAGGTTTCTTTTCCGTCAAGGCTTATTATCTGGAAGAACGGCTCCTTGTAAATAGTGTAATACAGGTCGTCAAAGTCAAATATGTCCAGGGAGTAATGCAGGCAGAGGGGCAGTGAGAATGTTCCCAGTACGGGTATTATCACATCGTGCACAAGGTCATAAAACCAGGTAGCCCCGAACATCAGTGTCTTCTTCTCTTCTCCGGAGACATAGGTTATCTTCTTGTCAAAGGCTTCCACCTTTGCCTCCATGCGGCGGTCTTTGTAAATCTTCAGGAGGTGCCATATTGCAGCCAGGCTCATGATGGCCGCCAGCTGGAAGTACCACCACACCAGAATCATGAGCGCAAGGAAGACATATCCGAAAACGGAGAACGCCGTGGCCACTCCGGTTGCGGAAAGCGACGCCCAGCACACTGTCACATCCACGGAATCGGCCTTCCTGCTGTTGGCAAGGCAGCTCATCAGCTGCCAGACAAAGATGACTGCCAGAACGGGAGGGAACAGAATGTTCATCAGGACATTGGGCATGAAGCTCTCGCGGAGCCAGATAACCACCAAAGTCATGACGATGGTGGGTAAATAAAGCCCTGCCCCGTATTTCAGCTGCTCCGGCTTAAGCCTTATCAGAAGGGCCATTACCAGTGCGGCAAGGAGCCACAGGAAAGTGGGCATGGTCCCTTCTCCTCCGGCCCTGAGGAATATGAAGAGGATTATTGCGGCAAGCAGGGCATACAGGGGCCTTCTCTGCTTGTTGATGTTCAGTTTCTTGACTGGAGGGACCAGTTTGGCCGCTGCCATAAGTGCGCCCAGGCATACGAGCCACAGGACAAGCAGGTTCAAGGTCTGGAGAGGGATGGAGACGAGTTTTTTCCTGTTCTCTTCCGGGGCGTTGGGGCCAAAGCGTGCATTGGCCGACATCTGAGCCACTGTCAAGTAGAACTTGTAGCGGGATATGATTTCCCAGGCGGCGATTTCCCCGTCAAGGAAGATCTCCTTCTGGAGCATGTCGTAACGCTCCTTCGCGTAGTCGTACGATTCCCTCAGGCGCAGATATGCTTCGCGGTAATACGTGCTGTCCGCAACGGAAATGCTTCGGCTTTCCACATACATTTTCAGCAGTTCCGATGCATAGAAGATGCAGGTGTCCCTTTCCGCCTGCCCTTTCCGGCTGAGCACGAACGGGGCCGATGCGCTGTCGGCCAGCACCTTTGCTATTGCTTCCACGTCCTTCTCCAGGGAAGAGCCGGCCATTCGCAGATGGCTTTCCAGGGAGTCGTTCCGGAATCGGATGCTGTCAGGGACAAAGTCCATACTGGCGGCATCCAGTGCGGGAGGGAGCCTTCTCAGGGATTCCAGAAGCCTTGCGTAGCGGTCTATTTCCACGTCCATGTCGCGGATCACCCTGTCGTACGGCCGCCTGTTCTGGTTGAAGTTCTTGTATTCGTCGGTGACCTCTTCCAGGGCATGGCTAAGGTCAAAGGTGTTCTCTTTCTTCTGGAGGTACAGGGACATGGAGAGTTCGTTGCAACGCTTGATGACATCCATCATGCGGCGGTGCTGGTGCTCGTAATTGGCATTCATGCGCTCCTGCATCCTCTGACGGCGGTGATAATCCCCCTTGAGCTGGGTTTTGGCATCCTTCAGGGCGCCGTCAAGAGCCTGTCCGTTTAATCCTTTTTCTTCCTGTGCAGCCGATGTCAACGCCACCAGGCAGGCGGAAACGCAGAGAAATAACTTCCTGATATTGTTCATAGATGTTTTTACAAATTCCCAATCTACAAAGATAATTGTTTTTTTGTGGAAATTCGTTAAATTTGCGGTCCATAAGCCACCAACATTGCCCGGATGGCGGAATTGGTAGACGCGCTGGACTCAAAATCCAGTATCCCTTAAAGATGTGCGGGTTCGATTCCCGCTCTGGGCACACAAAAAAGGACCGATAGTTCGGTCCTTTTTTGGTGCCTATCACTGCCCAGGTGCTACTGACGTCCCACTTAATGGGACGTCAGTGTCATTTTACCCCCATTATCGCTACTATCGTCCCATCATTTGGGACGTCAGTAGCACCCTTGAAGTTGGGAGGAGGAACGGGGTTAATTTTTAACCAGGTTTACGGCTTCTTGCCAAAAAATGCGTATCTTTACGGAAATTTGATAAAGGAAATAAAATCAATGGTACGTTAAATTTTTAAAAGTTCAAGCGGCGTCACGGACGCCCAGGAATAATAGTTCTTTGAAATCAGTGTCATTTTTTCGCAGTTTCGGGGATTTCCCGGAAATGGAAATAAATCGG
>JAFUVY010000021.1 GCA_017477335.1 Bacteroidales bacterium | reverse complement strand
TGGAAAAAGCGATTGCTCTCTCGGCTTTGTGTGGAGTCATCCGGAAGATGATAAGACTTCGGCCCGTTACGGACCTACGGTCCTATCCCTCACCACGACCTGACGGTCGCGGGTCCCTCCCGTTCACAAAGCCACGGGCGGCTATGCCGTCCGAAGTCTCATCCTCTTCCTTTTCCAAAAAAAACCTGTTCCATTTTTATCGCCCATGGCCACCCTCGGCCGTGTAAGAGGGAGGGGCCCACGAAGTGGGAGGGGTCGCGCCCCGGCGCGACGGCAGGAAAAATGGAATAGGTTGTTTTTTTGTATAAGTAGTCTGACAGGGCACTGCTGGAATTTCAGAGGGTATCGGCCCTATTTTTTACCCTCTGAAATTTCAGTAGTGACCTGGCGGGAGGAGGAAGGGAAAAAGTGATCACTCGGTTTACCGACGATGAGGTAGAAGTTCGCTAACTGTTTTCCCATAAGAAGCATTAAGAAAATAATTCGTACTTTTGCAGGTTGATCATTGTATGAAGGCGACTGTAGTAAAAAATGCGGGGAGCAATTATCTGCTGTCCAGGCTGCCGGAGTGGAACGTCTTTCCTGCGACGCTCCGCGGGAAGTTGCGCCTTAAGGGCAGCAGCATTACCAATCCTGTGGCAGTGGGGGACGAAGTGGAGTTTGAAAGGGATGGAGACGCTCAGGCGGTCATTACTGAGGTGCTTCCACGGAGGAATTACGTAATCAGGCGCTCCACCAACCTGTCACGTCAGGCACATATCATTGCGGCCAACGTGGACATGGCGTTCCTGGTGGTGTCCCTGTACTTCCCGGAGGTCAAACTTCCGTTCCTTGACAGGCTGCTTGTCACATGCGGGGTTTACGGAATTCCAGTTACCATAATCCTTTCAAAGACTGACATGTACAGGGATATAGCACCCGAAGCTGCGGAACGTTTTCACCAGATATACGAGGGTGCCGGATACCGTGTCATAGACTCTTCTGTCAAGACCGGCGAGGGAATAGACGCCATCCGGGAACTCTGCCGCGGCTCCCTGAATCTTTTTTCCGGAGAGAGCGGCGTAGGGAAATCGTCCCTGATAAAGGCGCTGGACCCGTCCCTGGACCCCAAGATAGGCACAATTTCGGAAGTGCACCTTCAGGGAAAGCACACCACGTCCCTGTACCAGATGTACCCCCTGGCCGGAGGAGGATTTGTGATTGATTCCCCCGGGCTCAGAGGCTTCGGTCTGGTGGATCTGGAGAAAGAGGAAATCTACAAGTACTTCCCGGAGATGCTCCTCTCATCGGCCGGTTGCCGGTTCACGCCATGCACCCATACCCATGAGCCGGGCTGTGCGGTGAAGGCGGCCGTGGAGAGCGGGGAGATATCGGCCGAAAGATACTCCTCCTACCTTGGCATGCTGGAGGAGGACCGCAAATTCCGATGAAAGTTTCTTCCCGCGAAATACTTCGCCTGGCCATTCCCAGCATTTTTGCAAACATCACCGTTCCGCTGGTAGGGATGGCGGACCTTTTTATTGCCGGTCATCTTGAGAGGGACCTCGGAGGGGCAGCATTCATCGGAGGCATTTCCGTGGGGACCATGCTCTTTGACCTGCTGTACTGGCCCTTTGCCTTTTTGCGTTCCGGAACCGGCGGACTCACCGCACAGGCGTACGGACGGGGCGGAGAAACCGGGCACATCCTTGGGAATGCACTCAGGACGGCGATGCTTTCCGGGCTGCTTGCAATTGCGTTGCAATGGGTTGTCCTGGAGGTGGTTTTCCTGTTTGTAAACTGTTCCGAGCAGGTGCGGACACTGGCATCGGTCTACTTCCATATACGTATATGGGCGGCACCGGCAACGCTTTCGCTCTTTGCCTTCAAGGGGTGGTTCATAGGAATGCAGGATTCCGTGCGGCCCATGACCTCCGACCTGATAGTCAACATCTTGAATATAGTCGCATCGCTGGCGCTGGCGTTCGGGATTCCCGGAGTTTTTGACGGGCTGGGATTCAAGGGTATAGCCATAGGCACCGTGATTGCCCAGTGGTGCGGATTCCTGTATTGCTCCGCTGCTCTGGCACGCCTTTATCCATCCTCAGTGCGGCCGCTCTTGGGAGCGTTCAAAAGCCGTCCTGCCGGGGGAGCCTCCAGCCTCAACCGCGACCTCATTCTGCGCTCCGTGGGGATGATGGCGGTTTACATTGGATTCACTGTCATAAGTGCCGGATTTGGAGACACTTACCTTGCCGTGTGCTCCATTCTGATGAAACTGCTGATGCTGTTCAGTTACTTCACCGACGGCTTTGCCTACGCTGCCGAAGCCCTGTCCGGGAGGTTCATCGGAGCCGGTTCCAGGGACGGGTTCCGCAGTGCAGTCCGCGGCTGCTTTGCCTGGGGCGGAGCCGTGATGCTGCTGTTTATGTGCCTCTACTGGTTTGGGGGCCGATGGCTTTTTGGCCTCATGACATCCGACGCCACGGTGGTTCAGGCAAGCACGCCTTTTATTGCGTGGATGCTCATTATGCCCATCATAGGCTGCCCGGCCTTTGTCTGGGACGGGGTTTTCATTGGAGCCACATTCTCAAAGGACCTCCGCGACAGCACCCTGTGGTGTGCCGTAGCATTCTTTGCAGTGTATTACGGAGGAATGAAGCTTGTAGCAAATGATTCCGCCTCTCAGGTACACGTTCTCATGGCGGCATACTTCTCCCACCTTGCCGTCCGCTCCATCTGGCTTACCATCCGCTACCCTTCCCTGCTGCGCCGCGAGCTGTAAAAATCAGAAGTTGACGCGGACACCAAGTCCGGCGGCAGCGTAGATGTTGCCCTGAGGGGTGAGAGTAGGGATGACGGCAGGTCCGAAGTTGACGGAATAATTCTGACGGACAGTGTCCATATCTGAATAGTACAAGCTTTTGACCTTTGCCACTTTGTAGGCGTTGACGATGGAAGTTACCGTGAGGGTTATTGAACCCACGTAACCGGCTGCCGCGAAAATAGAGCCGAGAGCCTGCCTCCCGCTATCGATATATACGGTTGTACCGCTGGAAGTGGTAGTGGTGCGGACGGACGAACTGGAAAGGGCCGCTCCGGTAATCAAAAGCGCACCGCATGCAATATCTCCGATGAGAAAACCTGCTCCAAGACCGCCTTCTTTCATTGTCATCTGGGCAAGACCGGGGAAGATGAGGTTGAGCCAGGGGCGCCCCAGGGAGTAACGGGGATTATACAGCCTGTAATAATCGTCAGCCCGGTAAAGCCTCTTGAGGTCCGAATACCTCATATTCTCCGCAAGGATGTCCGGGTTGATGCAGAAAATGGCGCTTTTCGCCGAATTGTATTCCTGCTGGAACACTTCATTTGAGCCGTTCTCATAACGGATGAGAGCCACCTTGGATTTATCAATAACATAGTCCGGACCTTCAAGATTGTTCCAGTTTTTATAGCGGACCTGAGAACCTGTAATTTCAAGGACCTTGGCAAGGACATCGGTTCCGTCCCTTTTTGTAATGATATCCTGGGCAAGGGCCGATACGGCCGGCATCATCAGGAAGAGGAATGCATAAAGAAGTTTTTTCATGACAGCTTATATTTCAATCAACTTTCAAATATACATATTTTTTTAAGACTTTTAGTATATTTGCGTTATATGACGAAAGTAGTTTTATTGGATATAGGAGGCGTGCTCATTGACCTTGACATGAGCAGGGCCATCAAATCGTTCAGGGAAAGGATAGGATATGAACGCATAACGGAAATTCTGGACCCCTGGCACCAGAAAGGCATTTACGGCGAAATGGAAGCCGGAATCCTCTCCCCGGAGGAGTTCCGCTCCAGGGTGCTGGAAGAAAGCTTCCCCGGAACAAGGCCCGAGCAGGTTGACGAATGCATGGGAGAGCTCCTTGTAAAGGTCCCGGAGAAAACTGCCGCCGCGGTCAAGGAACTTGCCGGAAGATACCCCTTATATCTGCTCTCCAACAACAACCCCATCTCCATGATACGCTGCCACGCCCTTCTGGAAGAGGCGGGACTTGGCAAGTGCTTCCGCGGCGAATTCATCAGCTGCGAACTCAAGATGCTCAAGCCGTCGGCGGAGTTTTACCGGGAAGTCATAAGACGCCTTGGCGTAAAACCGGAAGAGATAGTCTTTGTGGACGACTCCCTGACCAACGTGGAAGGGGCCAGGGCCGTTGGAATAGACGCCCGCTGGATGGAGCCGGGAATGGAACTGTCGCAACTCCTGCCCTGAGCCATGTCCCTGTATTCCTACTTCAGAATCAGCAAACCGTCTTTGGAGAAAATCCCTCCGGAGAGGGCCGATGCCGAATTCTCCCGGCTGCAAAGGCGCACATTCTGGGGAGTGACTGCGGCTTATACCATGTATTACATCTGCCGGATGACCTTTGGCGTGGTAAAGCAGCCGCTCATTGACGGAGGCGTGATGAACGCCGCACAGCTGGGAATAACAGGATCCGTCTTCTACTTTGTATATGCCACCGGAAAGTTCATGAACGGGTTCATTGCCGATTACTGCAATATCCGCCGTTTCATGGCCGCCGGCCTCATAATTTCTACGGCCATAAACCTGATACTGGGGCTTCTGGGCATCTTCAGCGTAAGCGGAATTGCCGCTTTTTTGCTCTTTGCCCTGCTCTGGGGAATAAACGGATGGGCACAGTCCATGGGCTCCCCTCCCGGAACCATAAGCCTGTCCCGCTGGTACCCGCTGTCAAAAAGGGGAACTATGTACAGCATCTTCTCCTCCACCCCCGGACTTGGGAAGGCCGTGACCATGGTTTTCACGGGCTTCATAGTTGCGGCCTCAGGCTGGCAGTGGGGCTTCCTGGCTGCAGCGGCGGCAGGAATCGCAGGCATAATGGCAACCCGCTTTATCCACGACACGCCGGAAAGCTGCGGACTCCCCTCCGTGCAGGCCCTATCCGGAGAGCCCGTCAAAGAGCTTGACAAAAAGCCCACGAGGGAGCTTCAGAAATGGGTGTTCAAGCACCCGGGAATATGGGTTATAGCCATCTCCACGGCCTTTTTGTACATAACCCAGCACGCCGTGAGCGACTGGGGCGTCCTGTTCCTTCAGAAACAGAAAGGGTTCTCGCTGGAGAGGGCCACCCAGATTATCGGCCTTGCGGAAGCTTTCGGAATCGGAGGCAACATAGCGGCCGGATGGATATCGGACCGCCTGTTCAAAGGGAACCGTGCAAGACCAGTCATCCTGGCCGGAGCCGTGGCCGTGGCTTCACTCGGAGGCTTCCTCTTCCTTGGCGGCGGCTACCTTGCCAACATGACACTGGTAGCCTTATTCAGCGCCTCGTTCAGCGTGGTGTTCTGCATAGTGGCCGGGCTCATGGCGCTTGACTTTGTCCCCAGGAAAGCCACCGGCGCCGCCCTTGGGATAGTTGGCATTTCCAGCTACGCCGCAGCCGGACTGCAATCCGTTGCCAGCGGCCTTCTTATTGACAGATTCTGCACGGAAGGGGCCTATGACTTCACTCCCGTTTCCATATTCTGGACCGTCGCCTGCGTGGCGGCCTTTGTTCTGCCCGTAATAGGGTGGAAGTACCTGAAACACTAAACCTATGACCAATTTTCTTAAACCCCTTGGCACCTGGAAGTTCTGGAAAGAACTGTTCATAATGACAGCCGGAATGTTTGTGGCGGCCGCCGCCGTTTACTATTTCCTGCTACCGTCCAAACTTGTGATAGGCTCCATCACCGGCCTTTCCGTAGTGGTCACCAACCTTCTGAACGCCGCGGGCATCGGCATAAGGGTATCCAATGTGATAGTAATCATAAACGCCGTGCTTCTGGTGCTGGCCTGGATACTTATCGGCAGTGAATTCGGAGCCAAAACCGTTTACACCGCCCTCATTCTGGGGCCTATGGTTGACCTCTGGGAAAAGATACTCCCCATCGAGAGCCTTCTGGAGCCGGGAGCCACCTCCCTGATGAACGACCCCTGGTTTGACCTCCTGTGCTTTGTGCTTATCCTGAGCCTGTCCCAGACCATCCTGTTCAGCATAAACGCTTCCACCGGAGGGCTGGACATCCTGGCAAAGATAATCAACAAGTATTTCCATGCCGATATTGGCACGTCCGTGAGCATAGCCGGAATAGCCATCTGCTGCACTGCCTTTGCCATAAATCCGTTCAGGCTGGTGGTGATTGGCATCATCGGCACATGGATAAACGGGATAGCGCTGGACTATTTCACAGCCAGCCTCAACCGCAGGAAAAGGGTATGCATCATATCCAAAGACTACGAAAAGATACGCCGCTATATCCTTGATAACCTGCACCGCGGATGCTCCCTGTACGAGGTGACCGGCGGCTATTCAGGAGAAAAGTCCATGGAAGTCCAGGCTCTGCTGTCCCAGACGGAATTTGCGGACCTTATGGAATACATCCGCAGGAATGAATTCGGCAGCTTCATAACTGCCGGCAACGTGTCCGAAGTGTACGGCCAGTGGAACCCCAAGTCTAAGCCTGTGCGCCTGCGAGGTCCAAAATCTCAGAAGTAATTTTCTGCTGACGTCCCTTGTTGTACTGAAGGGTGAGTTCCTGGAGAAGGTTCTCGCCGTTGTCCGTTGCAGTCTGCATGGCCACGGTCCTGGCCGCGTGCTCCGCAGCATTGCTGTCAAGAAGTGCCGTGTAAGCCTTCAGCTTGAGCACTTTGGGATACAGGGAACGGATCAGCTCCGCCGGCGAAGGCTCAATGATGATGTCCGGGGTAAGGGCATCCTCGTCCACCTTGAAGTCATCGGCCGAATAAAGGGGCTCGCATACGGGGACCTGGAGGGAGGTGGATACAAAATGGTTGTACACCAGGTAAACGGCGGAGTAGCTCATGGCCTGCTCCACCATATCGGCGGCAGCATCGTAGGAAGGATGCTCGGCAAGGACGGAGCGGTCCGCCGCTGCGGGGTAACCGGCCTTTTTGAAGGCATCGGCAATCTTGCGGCCCACAGGCCACAGGTCCGCACCGGGATTGGCGGCAAGGACCTCCGCGGTTTTGGCTATTACCGCAGAATTGAATCCGCCGCAAAGGGAGGAATTGGAGGAAATGGCTATGACAAGGACCTTAGCTCCGGCCTGCTGCCTTGCGGAAAGCAGTTCCAGGGCCACATCCCCGGGCACGGACGGCATCACGGCAGCCAGAATGCCGGCAAGCTTTTCCCGGTACGGCCTCATGGCCTCTATCGCATTCTGGGCCTTACGCAGCTTGGCAGAGGACACCAGCTTCATGGCCGATGTAATCTTGAGCGTACTGCGGACAGACGCTATCCTTCCCTTTATTTCCTTAAGTGTAGGCATAACTATTTGACAGACATCACTACAGATGCGGCAACCTCCGTTATGGCGGCCTCTATCTCCGGGGTAAGGGCGCCCTGTCCCAGAGGGACGATGACGTCGTCCATGTGGGATGCCCTTAGTGCAGAGAGGAAAAGGTCCTGGAACTGAGCCACCTTTTCAAGCGGAATGTCTTTCATAAGGGCATGGGTTCCGCAGTAAAGCACCGCCACCTGCTCCCCTACCGGCATGGGACTGTACTGGGGCTGAATGAGCAGACGGCTGTTTTTGCGGCCCTTGTCCAGAGCCATGGCGGTGACGCGGTCCACGTCGGAAGAGAACTTGGAGAAAGACTCCAGTTCCGTCCACTGGGCCTGGTCTATCTTAAGGGTACCGGCAACCTTTTTCATGGACTTAATCTGGGCGCTGCCGCCAACGCGGGAAACGCTGATACCCACGTTCACGGCCGGCCTGACGCCCTGGTTGAAGAGGGACTGCTCCAGGTAAATCTGGCCGTCGGTGATGGAAATGACGTTGGTGGGGATATAGGCCGATACGTCTCCGGCCTGCGTCTCGATAATGGGAAGGGCCGTCAGGGAACCTCCGCCGCGGACCTTATCCCGAAGGGACTCCGGAAGGTCGTTCATGCGGGCGGCAATCTCCTGCTGGTCAATGATTCTGGCAGCCCTTTCAAGAAGGCGGGAATGCAGGTAGAAGATATCTCCCGGATAGGCTTCACGCCCGGAAGGACGCCTTAGGATAAGCGAAACTTCACGGTAGGCGACGGCCTGTTTGGAGAGGTCATCATACACCACCAGGGCATGGCGTCCGGTGTCCCTGAAGTATTCGCCGATGGCTGCTCCGGCAAAGGGAGCGTAATACTGAAGGGCGGCCGGATCGGCGGCGGTAGCGGCTACCACCACGGTGTAATCCATGGCTCCGTGCTCCCGTAGCGTATTCACTATGGAAGCCACCGTGCTGCCCTTCTGCCCCACAGCCACATAGATGCAGTACACAGGCTTTCCGGCAAGGTATGCTTCCCTCTGGTTTATAATGGTGTCAATGGCAATGGCGGTCTTTCCGGTCTGGCGGTCGCCGATAATCAGTTCCCTCTGCCCGCGGCCGATGGGAATCATGGCGTCTATGGCCTTGAGGCCGGTTTGGAGAGGCTCCGTCACCGGCTGGCGGAAGATGACTCCGGGAGCCTTGCGCTCCAGAGGCATATCCACCTTCTCCCCCTGGATGGGGCCCATGCCGTCCAGAGGATTGCCCAGCGGGTCAATAACCCTGCCGGGAAGGCTTTCGCTTACGCCGATGGAGGCGATGCGACCTGTCCTGCGGACCGTCATACCTTCCTTCACCTTGTCAGTGGGTCCCATGAGAACGGCACCTACGTTGTCGGCCTCCAGGTTCATGGCCACGGCCATGACGCCGTTGCCGCAGTCCAGCAGTTCTCCGCTGCGGGCATTGTCCAGGCCATAGATACGGACCACGCCGTCGCTGACCTGCAAGGCCTTTCCAATTTCCTCAAAGTGGAGGGAGTCATCCATGTCGCGGAGCTGGGAAAGCAGGATCTCGCTTACCTCTCCGGGTTTAATATTGTCTGCCATTATGAAAGTCTTCGGTTGTTAACCACAAACTCCTTACGCACAAGTTCCAGCTGATGCTGGACACTGGCATCCAGAAGTTGCGAGTCTATGTCAAAAATAAATCCGCCGATAATGGAAGGGTCCACGGTGACGTCTATCACCACATCGTCCCCGGTCTTTCTCTTCACTATCGCACGGAGCTGCTGCAGCAGGTGGACGGACGGTTCAGTGGCACAGACAAGGCTGGCGCGCCTGAGTCCCACTTCCTTATGATACATGTCCACAAAGCTGCGGAGCATATCCGGGAGCAGCGACGCCCTCCCCTGGGAGAGCACCAGCGAGATGAACCGGCTCAGTTTCCGTGATATACGTCCTCCAAGGGAGGATTGCAGGAGCTTTTTCTTGTCAAAGTCCGACACCACGTCGTGCGATGCCAGCACACGGCCCAGCTCCGGCACGGAGCGGATGGCTTTGTACATGGCATCGGCCTCGGAAGCCACCAAGGCTCCGTCGCCGGTCTCCATGACCAGCTTCACCAACGCCCTCGCGTACCTTGTTATGATAAGTCCTGTGTTCAATCCAGCATGTCGGTTTTGGAGGCCTCGTCAATCATGGTATCCAGGTAGTGGCGGGCTTCACCCTCGTCGGAGAGCCGTGAGCGGAGTATCTTTTCCGCCACACGGACGCTCACCTCGGCCACTTCCCTGCTGATGTCGTTAAGGGCGTCCTGTTTGCGGGCCTCTATCTCAGCGGTGGCATCGGCAAGGATCTTGTCGGCCTGCTCCTTGGCGGCGGCGCGGGCAGAGGCGATGATGCCGTTCCCGGTCTCGGATGCCTTGCGGAGGATTTCCGCCTGCTGCGCCCTGGTTTCCTCCAGCATGCGGGCGTGGTCCTTGGTCCACTGCTCCATGCGGTCCTGAATCTCACGGGCGTCCCGGAGGGATTGCTCTATGCGGCGGTTCCGCTTGTCCAGGCTGTAGGTGATGATGGGGAAACCAAACTTCCACAGCAGAAGCAGGACGACGCCAAAGATGACAGTCATCCAGAACAGCAGGCCCGCGTCGGGAGTTACCAGATTCATTTATTACAGGATAATTGAAAGCAGGCAGACGATGATGGCAAAAAGGGCCGCGCCCTCAATCATACCGGCGGCGATAATCATGGAAGTACGCATGTTGCCGGCACTCTCCGGCTGACGGGCGATGGATTCCATGGTAGCCTTGCCGATTTTGCCGATACCGAAAGCGGCGGCGAATGCTGCGACGGCGGCTCCGATTGCGGCACCTACCTTACCAATTGCAGCACCTGCGGCTGCCTGAAGAAGCATAGTAGAGAGAATCATATCTTTTGGTTTTAAAAATTATTCACCTTTGGTCCGTGCAAGTCCTATATATATGGAGGACAGCATGGTAAAAACGTAAGCCTGGATAAAGGCCACAAGGCACTCCAGGGCATCCAGGAATACCCCGAAGAGCACGCTCACCACAGTCATGCCGCCGCTCAGGAGCGGGCCGTACTTTGCCATCACAAAGATGATGCACACCATGCACAGTATCATGATGTGGCCGGCCAGCATGTTGGCAAACAGACGGACGGTGAGTGAAATGGGTTTCATGATGGCGCTGAAAACCTCTATCACCGGCATGATGGGTTTCAGGAACAGGGGGACGTCAGGGTTGTTGAACATCTCCCTGTAGTAGTGTTTGGTGCCGGTAAGGTTCACCGTAAAGAAGGTGCAGAGCGCCAGCACCATGGTAATTGCAATGTTTCCGGTGAGGTTTGCCCCTCCCGGGAAGAAAGGCATGATGCCAAGATAGTTGTTAAAAAGTATCCAGAAAAACACCATGCAAAGGAAAGGGGTATAACGCCGATAGTCCTCCCTGCCGATATTCTCCCGCGCCATGTCGTTGACCATTGCAAAGAGCGGCTCCATGAGCCTGGCAATTCCCGTAGGGGCCTCACGAAGGACGTCGTGCCTACGGTACCAACGGGCGGTAAGGAGCACCACCACAAGCAACAGAAGGGAGGAGAACATGAGGGCAAGGACGTTTTTGGTAATGGAAAGGTCCAGGGGACGCCTCAGGGAAGAGGCCTCCACTATTTTTCCCTTTTCCGGATCTATCTTGAGCCCCCGGTAGGTTTCACCGTGGATTATCTTCTCGGAAGAGAACACTTTCCACCCCTCGGAATCCCTCACTATCACCGGCAACGGGATTGCAATGTGCTTCCCCTTCCACTCCGTTATGTGCCACTGGTAGTCGTCGCCTATATGCTCGAAGATAATCTCCGCAATGTCTATATCACTCTCCTCCCGGGAGG
This sequence comes from Bacteroidales bacterium, assembly GCA_017477335.1. GTDB lineage: Bacteria > Bacteroidota > Bacteroidia > Bacteroidales > UBA932 > Cryptobacteroides. Next base: position 63,205 of record JAFUVY010000021.1, on the reverse strand, counting down.
ATACTGTTTCCTCCGCGTCGCTACGCGACCCTGTACGGGCAAATGCTACGGAAACAGTATCCCCTCCGGAAGAAAATGCAAAAAGCATCAAGGATATGACAAGCTTTGCTATCATATCCTGGCACAGACGGTGATATTGTTGTCGGAGACCTCGGCAAAGCCTTCGCGGACATGGATGCGAAGCTCAGCACCTTCGGCCATATACCTTACGTCACCTTCCACAAGGGAGGTGACTATGGCGGCGTGGTTCTCCAGTACGGTGAAGGGACCGGCCTCGCCCGGAAGGGTCACAAGCGAGACCAGCATGTCGGTAACGCTGCCCTCCGGGGTAAGGATATGAAGGTGCATCCTGTCCATTACTGCTCAGAAGCGGAAAGTATGGCTTTGCCTTTTGCTATGGCCTGCTCAATGGTTCCCACATTCAGGAAGGCCTGCTCCGGGAGGTAATCCACCTCTCCGTCAAGAATCATATTGAAGCCGCGGATGGTATCCTCTATGGAGACCAGCTCTCCCTTAACGCCGGTAAATGATTCGGCAACGAAGAAGGGCTGGGAGAGGAAACGCTGGACGCGGCGGGCACGGTTGACGGTGGTTTTGTCTTCGTCGGAGAGTTCGTCCATACCAAGGATGGCGATGATATCCTGAAGTTCCTGATTCCTCTGGAGTATCTGCTTCACCCGCTGGGCCGTGTTGTAATGGTCCTCCCCCACAATGTTGGGATCCAGAATCCTGGATGTGGATTCCAGAGGGTCCACTGCCGGATAGATACCCATGGAAGCAATCTTACGGCTGAGGACCGTGGTGGCGTCCAGATGGGAGAAGGTGGTGGCGGGTGCGGGGTCCGTGAGGTCATCGGCCGGGACATAAACCGCCTGTACGGAGGTTATGGAGCCGTTTTTGGTGGAGGTGATGCGCTCCTGCATCTTGCCCATTTCCGTAGCCAGGGTGGGCTGGTATCCCACGGCCGACGGCATACGTCCCAGAAGGGCCGACACCTCACTTCCGGCCTGGGTGAAACGGAAGATGTTGTCTATGAAAAAGAGGATATCCCTAGGGCCTTCGCCGGAAGCCGAATCGCGGAAGGATTCCGCAAGGGTGAGTCCGCTCAGGGCAACGCTCTGGCGTGCTCCCGGGGGCTCGTTCATCTGGCCGAAGACCATGGATACCTGGGACTTGGCAAGTTCTTCCCTGTCCACAAGCGACAGGTCCCACTTGCCCTCCTCCATGGCTTTCACAAAGGCGTCCCCGTAACGGATGACGCCCGATTCTATCATTTCACGAAGGAGGTCGTTACCCTCTCGGGTACGCTCTCCCACACCGGCAAAGACGGAAAAACCGCCATGTGCCTTGGCAATGTTGTTGATGAGTTCCTTGATAAGGACGGTCTTGCCCACGCCCGCACCACCGAAAAGGCCAATCTTTCCACCCTTCAGATATGGTTCCAGAAGGTCTATCACCTTGATTCCGGTAAAGAGGACTTCGCTGGAAGTGGTAAGGTCCTCAAAGCGGGGAGGTTCGCGGTGGATGGGGAGGGAATCGGCCATGTCGGGCTCTTCCATGCCGTCTATGGCCCCGCCGGTGACGTTCATGACTCGGCCCCTAATCTGGGCGCCGACGGGCATGGAAATGGGCCTGCGGGTGTTTCGGGCCTCCATACCGCGGCTGAGGCCGTCGGTGGAGTCCATGGCGACGCAGCGCACGGTGTCTTCGCCAACATGCTGCTGCACCTCAAGAACCAGGGCCGGAGCTCCGGGCCTGTCCACTTCAAGGGCGTCGCCGATACGGGGCAGCTGCTTTTCCTCACTGCCAACGGAGAGGTCAAAATGGACGTCCACTACGGGTCCGACAATCTGAGCTATCCGGCCTTGGGTGCTGGTCATAATCAGTAAAGGAATTTAAATTCGTCCATGTAGAGGGTAGAACCCTTTCCGCCAGTGAAGTAATCGCCGAGGGTGCTGGATGCACCGACGATGGTCACAAACTGGGGAGTGCGGTCGTCACGATAGTCAATTGTAATGTTGAACTTCTCGTAACTGTCCATGTTGCTTGTGAATTCCACCTTGCCGTAGCCGATGATGCCGGGGTCGTTGTCAACATCCAGGAGGGAGTTGGGAGGGGTAATTGCATACTGGCGGTCAGAAAGAATCACAAAGATATGGCCCTTGTCAGTCTGGCCCTTCATGGAGCCGTAAGGGCTCTGGGTGTTGTCTATGGTTGCAGGCTTGTAGCAGGCATAGCCCTCAAGGGACTTGGGACGTTCAGTAAAAGGAATGCCCCAGTGAACTGTCGCGGAGCCTTGCAAGATATTCACATTACCCAGGTGACCGTTGAAAATACTGCCGGCGGCAAATTTTTTAATAAACAGGATGGATACGACGTTGGACTGCACTTTACAGGCGGCCTTTCCGCTTCCGGATACGGCCAGGAAGCTGGTCTCAGGACCCACGGTGGGGGCACCGTAGCCTGCGGTTGTGGAGTTTGCGGAACCCCAGACAGCCTTCTCGTCTTCAGTGGCGTTTGCTCCGTAGCATACATCGTAACTGCCGTCCTTTGACCACTCGTCAAAACTCATATTGTACAGCTGAGGGCCGTCCTTAGGCTCGTCCGGATCCGGATCAGGATCGGGGTCAGGATCAGGATCGGGATTGGGGTCCGGATCGGGGTCAGGGTCGGGATTAGGATCCGGATCGGGGTCGGGATCCGTATTTCCGGGATCCGTATTATCGGGGTTATCGCCCTCGTTTTCTTCTGTTTGGGGGTTGGTTTCTTCCTGCACAGGTACTGCAGGCTTGGAACATGCAAGGATAGCCAATGCCACTCCAAGATAAACAAATAATTTTTTCATTTAGTATCAGTTATATAACTCGCAAAGGTAACAAAAAAACGCATCCCTGCAAAACGCGCTAAAGCAGGGCCAGCAACTTGTCCTTAAGTTGGGAGAACTCCCTCTCGAACGAAGGGGTAAAAACATTGCTTCCCAGGGAGGCTTCTATCTCCGGAAAAGTCCACCATCGGCCTTCTGAAACTTCCTGCCCGTCCGGATGAAGTTCCGGGTGGCCGATCACGGCGTAAACCACGGAATACTCCTTCTCCGACTCCACTTCATTTATATAGCTGCCCATGAGGATGGGATTGAAGGCGGAGAGGCCAAGCTCCTCCGAAGCCTCGCGGAAAAGGGCTTCAACAAGGCCCTCGCCGTATGTCACGTGCCCGCCAACGGAAGTATCCCAAAGACCCGGATAAAGAGACTTGGTCATGGAACGGCGCTGGAGGTAGAACCTGCGGTAACGGTCCAACAGATAGAGGTGTACCACGGGATGGAGGACATCTGCCCGGCCATGGATCCACTCACGGGAAGCCTGGCCGTACACCTGCCCGTCGGGGGTAACCAGAGGGAGCATCTCTCCGGAAAAACGGCGGCGTACACCGGGATTCCCAGCACTTGGACGCGGGTAAACGGGAGCGGGGGAAGACGGATAAACCAGTTCTGTCATAGGCTACAGGGCCATCAGGACAAGAACCTGGGCCACAAGTACCCTCATGAACATGGAAAGCGGATATACCGTAGCGTAGTTCACGGAGGTGTATTCACTGCCGTACATACCCTGGGCAAAAGCCAGTACCGGGGGATTGGTGCAGGAACCGCTTATAAGGCCCAGGATCTGGTAGAAGTTGAGCTTGAACGCAAGCCTGGAGATGACAAAGGTCAGGCACAGGGGCACTATCGTGATAAGTGCGCCATAAAGGATCCACCAGTAACCGCCGCCCACTATGCTGCTCCAGAAATTAGCACCGGCGCCGATACCTACGGCCGCAAGGAACAGCGATATGCCAATTTCCCTGAGCATCAGGTTGGCACTTGTGGTGACGTAGGTGGTTATGCGGTACTTGGGCCCGAAGTGGCCCAGCAGGATGGCGATGATGAGCGGTCCTCCGGCAAGACCAAGCTTGATGGCCTGCGGAATGCCGGGGAAATGAATGGGAATGGAGCCAAAGATGATACCCACCACTATACCTATGAAAATAGGAACCAGATTGGGTTTGTTGAGTGTATCGTTGGAGTTGCCCACCAGAGAAGCGAGGTGGTTTATGCTCTTTTCCGTACCTACGCACATGAGGCCGTCACCCATCTGGACGTAGAGATCCGGACTTGCAACCAGTTCCACACCGGCCCTTATCACGCGAGTCACGGACACCTGGTACGCAGAGCGTATGTGCATCTGCCTCAACGTTTTACCAGTGAGTTTGGAATTTGTAATCACAATGCGGCGGGTGACTATGTGATGGTCCTTCTCCAACCAGTCTTTCTGGTGCATGGGAACTTCCTCTCCAAAGAGGATACGAAGGGTGTCCACATGGCTCTGCGAAGTTACAAGCAGCACGCGGTCTCCCTCCTCCAGGACGGTATTCTCGTCAGGGATGGAAATCTGGTCGCCGTGCATGACGCGGGAAACCACAAAATCGCTCTCGTTAAAGCCCTTTATCACATCGAAAAGCTTTTTGCCGAAGATGGCCGGATTCTCCACCGCCACGTGCATGCGGCGGGCGTTGTCAGAGCTTTCCTCTGCGGCTTTGAGTGCATCCTTTTCCTTGTTATGGTCTATACGGAGAACCGCCTTCCAAAGCAGAATCACCAGGATAACGCCCAGTACGCCAATTGGATACGCCACAGCGTAGGCCGATGCCAAAGAGGCCGCCGAAGCCCCTGCCGAAGCCGCATCCATCCCGGCCGCCACTGACACGTCCACCAGGGTCTGCTGCGCGGCGCCAAGTCCGGGGGTGTTGGTAACGGCACCGGACATGACCCCCACCATGGTTCTGAGATCCTCGCCGGTGATTGCGGAAATTGCATAAGTCACGCCCACGGCAAGCAGAATATTCATAACCGCCAGCAGGTTCATCTTTACACCGCCGCTGCGGAAGGAATGGAAAAAGCCGGGGCCCACCTGAAGGCCTATGGAGAACACGAACAGAATGAGTCCGAACTCCTTTACGAAGTTAAGGATATCGGCATTGGCCCTGAAGCCCAGATGGCCCATGAGAATGCCAAAAAACAAAATCCAGGTAGATCCAAGGGAAATGCCCTTGAACTTGAACCGGCCCAGATAAAGCCCCACTCCTATCACAAGAGCCACCAGCATGATGCTGTGGGCGACACCGGTTCCGTAAAACAAATCTCTCATCTTCTAGAAAACCAATTTTACTATAAAACAAACCCTTCCGTCAACGCGGCCTTCAACCGTTCTTTCATTCTCCTGACAGGCGAGGTAGAGCTCCACTTTGTCTCCAAGGGTTGTCTCCTTGTTAAAATTTATATACACATCTTTGGGGCGGCGGGACTCACCCTGAGGGAGGCAGTCCAGCGCCCATACTACATATTTGGCATTGTTGGTGTGTCCCACTATGTCCGTGTCCGAATCCGTAACCACGTGAACGGCGGCAAGGACGGAATCGGCCCCGGCGGGGAAGGTGAGTTTGGGTGCCGGAGCGGGAATGGCATCGTCAACCTCGTAATCCACGCCCAGAAGGTGGGAAAGATCCTCCGGACGGACAAGGCGGCGGGTATTCTCGTTGATAACCACCCATGAGCTGGTGCAGGAGACAAGCGGGGTGCCTTGGGCCGACACCAAATCGAAATCCCTTATATAATATAGTCCGCTGCCGCCCTTGTGCCAGGTGAAAAGGGTCACGTTGTCCCTCCATGCGGGGTAGTTTTCAAAATGGACATGCATGCGGGTGAGCACCCAGGCGGTATGATGCACGTGCAGGGTGTCGTAGCCGAAGCCCAGGGCCTGGGCCGCCCAATACGCAATTTCCTGGGCAAGGTCCATAAAGGCCGATGGTCTGAGGAGGGTTGCCCCGTCCGTCTGATAGCAGGGAATCTGAATGTCCTGCCTGAATTTGTATCCTTCCTTTACTACTGACATCACTCGTAAATTATCTCCAGCTCTTCCGGAGAGTAAAGGTAATAGTCTATCCACTCGGGAGCGACTCGCCCGGCTACGGCAAGTGCAATAAGCAGTGCCGCAGCCACCGCAAGGACTCCCAGAAGCACCTTCCAGAGCATACTGGGGATGCGGAATTTCCGGCGTTCCGGTTCAGTTGCCACCGGTTCGGGTTCCGGTTCCATCGGTTCTGGTTCCACCGGCTCAGGTTCCTCCGGAACTTCTTCCATGGCCTTTGCAAGGGATGCAACGGCGGCTTCCACCTGTGCTTCTGTTTCTACATGGGTTTTGAGCGAGATGGGCTCAAGGCCATATCCGGCGGGGTAGATGTCCAGGTCCTCATCGGCCACAAAAAAGATATGATTCTCCCTGGTGGCGCGAAGACGGCCGAGGCCGGGGAAAACCATTACCCTGCGGGAGAGGAGCATCTCCTTCATTTCATGGAGGAAATCCGTGATGATCTGTTCTGCATCCTGCTCTGAAACACCGTTTGAGGATGCGTACAAAGCCGCCAGCAGCTTGTCTTCTCCCTGGCGGGGAATGAAATAGAGCCTCCTGTAAGGGGGATTCAGGGTATAACCTTTGTCAGAGAATGATGCCGGGACAAGTTCTGCAACGAAACTTCCCACACCCGGAAGCGTGACGCTGTCGTTTTGCAGCATCACTTCCTTAATCATTTTTGCCAGAAGGTCGATATCCATGAGTCTTGTACTGTTACAGTTTGCAAAGATACTATTTTTTCTCGTTTAAACCTTTGAGTGCAAAAAATCAAAAAAAAGTTTGCAGATTCAAAAAAAGATAGTACCTTTGCAATCCCGAAAGGAAAATTCCTCAGTAGCTCAGTTGGTTAGAGCACCTGACTGTTAATCAGGGGGTCCTAGGTTCAAGTCCTAGCTGGGGAGCTTCTTTATTTAAAAAATAATTGCTATATTTGCAGTGTGAACGAGATAGAGGACGACGGTCCCCTATCTTTTTTTTAGACTATACGGATATGGACAAAGAACAGATACGTCAGGCCGTTCAGGGCATGGTGGACCAGATGGGATGCTTCATAGTGGATATTACGCTGAGCCAGGACAATGACATTGAGATAGTTCTGGAAAAGGAGGAGGGAGAGATTGACTGGGACCACTGCGCGGCAGTGGACCGCAAGGTACACGAGACGTTCAATCAGGACGAGGAGGATTATTCCCTCACGGTTTCGTCGGCCGGGCTTGACAGGCCGTTCAAGGTGCTCAGGCAGTATCTCAAGGCCATCGGCAGCAATGTAGATGTAAAGTTCCGCGGAGGAAGGAGGCTGGTTGCCAGGCTCACCGCCGCAACGGAGCAGGACATCACCCTGGCCTACACCGCCCTGGAAGTTCCCGAAGGCTCAAGGAAAAAGGTAAAGGTGGAGCATGAGGAAACCTTCCCCCTGGCGCAGATCAATTCAGTAACCCCTTATATAGACGTCAAGGGGCTGTAACGGACAGAATAATAATACAAACAAAAATATCAAAATGGCAAAAGACAAAGACAAGGAAATCACTCTGATTGACGCATTCAAGGATTTCAAGGAAGAGAAAAGCATCGACCGTCCGGTCATGCTGGGTGTTCTCAAGGACGTGTTCCTGACACAGCTCGCAAAGACTTACGGCACTGCGGACAACTTTGACGTTATCATCAACGTGGACAAGGGAGACTGCGAAATCTACCAGAACTTTGAGGTGGTGGAAGAAGTGGAAGACCCCGTGTCCCAGATAACCGTGGAGGAGATCGCAGAGGAAACCGGTGACGACGACTACGAAATCGGCGACACCTTCACCCGCAAACTCTCCCTGGCATCCTTCGGCCGCAGGGGCATCCTGAACATCCGCCAGAACCTTCAGGGCCGTATCATGGACATAGAGAAGGCCAACGTATTCAAAAAGTACTCCGAGAAGGTGGGCCAGATTTTCACCGGCGAGGTTTACCAGACCTGGAAAAACGAGGTCCTGATCCTGGACGAGGACGGAAACGAACTCCGCATGCCCAAGAGCGAGCAGATTCCCGGCGAAAGGTTCAAGAAGAGCGACTCCGTACGCGCTATCATAAAGAGCGTGGAAATGAAGAACCAGACCACTCCATACATTGTCCTTTCCCGTACCACGGATTCTTTCCTGGAGAAACTCTTCGAGATGGAAGTTCCCGAGATATACGACGGCCTTATCACCGTCAAGAAGGTGGTCCGCGTACCCGGCGAACGTGCAAAGGTGGCGGTGGAGTCCTACGACGACAGGATTGACCCCATCGGCGCCTGCATCGGCGTAAAGGGATCCAGGATTATGGGCATCGTACGCGAACTCCGCAATGAGAACATAGACGTGATCCAGTGGAGCTCCAACCCTCAGCTCATGATTCAGAGGGCACTGAACCCCGCACACGTTTCCAGGATAGAGCTCGGCAACTCCGAAGACGAGAAAATCAAGGTATTCATGCAGGCCGAAGAAGTCAAGAAGGGTATCGGCAAGGGCGGCGTGAACATCAAACTGGCAGGCATGCTGGTTGGCCGCGAGATTGAAGTGTGGAGGGAAATGCCCAAGGATTCCGATACGGAAGAGGACGTTCTCCTGAGCGAATTCACCGACGTGATTGACCCTTGGGTCATCGAGCGCCTGCAGTCCATCGGCTGCGACACCGCCCGCAGCGTCATGGCGCTTTCCCCGGCCGATATAGCCTCCAGGGCAGACCTTGAGGACGAGACCGTAGAGGAAGTCCTGCGCATCCTGAACGAAGAATTTGAGGACGAACAGTAAAACAAGAACATAAACAGGGGTATAAATATGGCAGAAATCAGACTTTCAAAACTTATAAAGCAATTCAACATCGGGCTTGACACCCTGGTGGACTTCCTTAACTCCAAAGGTGCCGGCATTGAGGACGCAAATCCCAACCTGAAGGTATCCGAAGAGTTCATGCCGGAACTGTTCAAAAAGTTCGGCAAGGACCTGGAACTCAAGGAAGCCGCCGAAAAGGTGGACGTAAAGCCTCTCAAGGATGCCGATAAGGACATCCCCGAAAAGCAGGAGCCGGAGGAGGAAGACTTTGAACCTGAGAGGGTTACCGTGATAAAGAGCAACACCCTCACCCGTGCCGGGCGTCAGGAAGAGGCCCCCGCGGCAGAGCCGGAGCCGGAAGTGGCTCAGCAGGAGCCCGAGGCAGAGGAAGCGGAACCCGCAGTGGAGGAAGAGCCCGTGGTGGAAAAGCAGCCCGAGGTGAAGGAAGTGGCTCAGGAGGAGCCCGTGGCAGAGGTGCAGGAGCCCGTAGTTGAGGAGCAGGAACCTGAAGTGGAGAAAGTGCCTGAAGTGGAGAAAGTGCCTGAGGTGGAGAAGCAGCCCGAGGTGGAGGAAGTGGTGGAAGTTAAAGCCGAAGAGCCGGCCGTATCGGAACCTACCCCTGCCGATACCGCTTCCCCCCTGAAAGTCCTGGGCAAGATTGACCTGTCACAGTTTGACCCCAAACGCTCCAAGAAACGCGAGCGCATCAAGGGCGGTCCCCAGAAAATTGACGTAACCAAAGTCCAGGCCGATAAGAACCCCGCCAAGAAAAGCGCCGAAGCCAAGAAAAAGCAGGACAACGCCGCTTCCGGCAAAAACAAGAAGAAAGGCGACCGCTTCAAGCCCGCCATGACCGAAGCCGAGCAGGAGGAGATGCAGAAGCAGATCCAGAAGCAGGTAAAGGAAACATACGCCAGGATGAACGAAAGCACCAGGAATAACTTTGGTGCCAAACACCGCAAGGAGAAACGTGAGATTGCAGCCCTGCGTTCCCAGGAAGAGATGGAGGCCGCGGCAGCGGAAAACAAGGTGTTGAAAGTAACCGAATTCGTTACCGTAAACGACCTTGCAACCCTGATGAACAACACCCCGGTGGTGAAGGTTATCGGAGCATGCATGTCACTGGGCATGATGGTGTCCATCAACCAGCGACTGGATGCGGAAACCCTGGTCCTGGTTGCAGAAGAGTTCGGCTACAAGGTTGAATTTGTAACCGCGGAACTCTCCGAGGAAGTGGCTCAGCAGGAGCCCGACCGCGAGGAAGACCTTCAGGAGCGTCCTCCGGTGATTACCGTCATGGGTCACGTGGACCACGGCAAGACCTCCCTGCTGGACAACATCCGCAACTCCAACGTGATTGCAGGTGAGGCCGGCGGCATCACCCAGCACATCGGCGCATACAGCGTCACCCTGGAAAACGGCAGGCACATCACCTTCCTGGACACCCCCGGCCACGCCGCATTTACCGCCATGCGTGCCCGCGGCGCACAGATGACGGACCTTGCCATCATCATCGTCGCGGCCGACGACGCCGTGATGCCCCAGACCAAGGAAGCCATAGCCCATGCTCAGGCCGCAGGCGTTCCCATGGTCTTTGCAATCAACAAGATAGACAAGCCCGGCGCAAATCCCGACACCATCCGCCGCCAGCTCTCTGAAATGAACATCCTGGTGGAAGACTGGGGCGGCAAGTACCAGTGCCAGGAAATATCGGCCAAGAAAGGCATAAACGTGGATAAGCTCCTGGACAAGGTGCTCTTTGAGACCGACCTCCTGGAACTGAAGGCCAACCCCAACAAACTTGGCAGCGGAGCCGTCATCGAGAGTTCCCTGGACAAGGGTCGCGGCTACCTGGCAACAATTCTGGTGCAGGACGGAACCGTGCACGTCGGAGACATCATCATCTCCGGAAGCTACTACGGCCGCATCAGGGCCCTGTACAACGAGCGCGGCCAGAAAGTGGAGAGCGCAGGCCCGTCCACTCCGGTGAGCATCCTGGGCCTCAACGGCGCCCCCGCGGCAGGTGAGAAGTTTAACATCATGGCCGATGAAAAAGAGGCCAAGTCAATTGCCATGAAGCGCGAGCAGCTCCTCCGTATCCAGGGCATCAAGACCCAGAAGCACCTTACCCTGGACGAGATTGGACGCCGCCTTGCCATAGGCAACTTCAAGGAGCTCAACATTATCGTGAAAGGTGACGTGGACGGCTCCGTGGAAGCCCTCTCCGACTCCCTCATCAAACTTTCCACCGAGGAGGTTCAGGTAAAGGTTATCCACAAGGGCGTAGGTGCCATCAGCGAGAATGACGTCCTGCTGGCCGAAGCTTCCGACGCCGTTATCATCGGCTTCCAGGTACGTCCTTCCGCCGACGCCCGCCGCGCAGCCGAGAAGGAAGGCATCGAAATCCGACTCTACTCCGTCATTTACGACTGTATCAACGAGGTCAAGGAAGGTATCGAAGGCATGCTGGAGCCCGAAAAGAAAGAAGAAGTCACAGCTACCGCAGAGGTCAAGCAGACATTCAAGATTTCCAAGGTTGGCACCATCGCCGGCTGCATAGTCAAGGAAGGGAAACTCACCGCAAAGGCAAGCGTACGCCTTATCCGCGACGGCATAGTGGTTTACACCGGCGAACTGTCCTCCCTGCAGAGGGGCAAGGACAACGCCAAGGAGGTCCCCGCCGGAATGGAATGCGGCTGCGGACTTGACAAATACAACGACATTCATCCCGGAGACGTCATCGAGGCCTTCCAAGTTGTAGAAATCAAGAGAAGTCTGTAAAATGAGACGCTATTTGAAATTCCTTGCCCTTGCGGCAACGGCAGCAGTGATGGCGGTCGCCTGCGGAAAGCAGGAGTCCGTCATTCCTGCATCAAAGCAAATCGCCATCAAAACCCTGAAGGTGTCGCCGTCCATGGCAGAAATGTACGTAGGAGACGACCTCCAGCTGGAAGTGGAAATTTCCCCGGCCGATGCCACGGAGGAAGTCGTCTGGAGTTCCCGCAACGAGGATGTCGCCGTAGTTGACGCCGATGGCTTTGTTACAGCGCTGGCTCCCGGCAACTGCACCATAGACGCAAAAGGGGCAGACGGAAAGGTTTCTTCCCGATGCAGGATTACCGTCCTGGAAGGGGAGAATCCCAACCCCGATCCTGACCCAGACCCGGATCCTGATCCTGATCCCGATCCTGACCCCGACCCGGATCCTGATCCTGATCCCGAGCCCGAACCGGATGAACCGCGTGTAAGGTGGGCCGACACTGGAGCCGACGTTCCCGCACTCCCCTCCTACAACAAGGTGAGCGACTACAAGGACTTCCCCCGCATGGACATCACCGTGAGCGGCGGAATCACCAGCAAGGACTACTACAAAGACGGAACGGTGCGTTTCCGTGACCCTGGGTGCATGTACTCCAAGGTTACCGATACCGGAGAGCTTCCCGGCCAGTTCCGCGGAAGGGGCAACTCCTCCTGGACCAATGCCGAGGGCGGCAAGAAACCCTACCGCATCAAACTGACCACCGCATCCAAAGTATTTGGAATGGGCAGTGACAAGGACTGGATACTCCTGGCAGATTCCATGGACCCGTCCCAGATGCGAAATATGGTGGCCCAGAGGGTCGCAAGGGTGATTTCCATGGAGTTCGCACCCCGCTTCCGCACAGTTGAGCTGTACATTAACGGGGAATATCTTGGAACATACACCCTCATCGAGCACAAGGAAACCGGCGCCGGCCACAAAGTGTGGGTGGACCCGGATTCCGGCGACGGTTACTATGTAGAGCTTGACGCCAAGGGAGACGATCCCGTCCAGTTCACCAGTTCCACCTTCAAACGCCTTTTCAATTTCAAGGAACCGGAGCAGCCCACATCGGCCCAGGTGAGCTATTTCCAGGGTCTGATAAACGACACCGAATCCGCCATGAAATCCAAGAACTGGACAAAGGTGCACGAACTCATAGAAATGGACACCTGGATTCAGAACTACATAGTCCAGGAACTGGCAATGAACGTGGACGGCAATATGAGGCTTTCCACCTACTTTGCAAAGGACAAGGATACAAAGCTGTACATGCCGATGGTTTGGGACTTCGACCTTGGCTTTGACAACGCATCCTACCTTGTTAACTTTGTCGGCGGAAGCAGGAGCAGCCTTTACTCCAAGTGGTTCATCAAGGACTGCGGAGGCTCGGAATCCAATCCCACGGAGAAGACCTACTACCAGTATCTGTTCCAGGATCCCGCCTTCGTTTCCCGCCTGAAGGAACTATGGAACAAGTATTATCCCCGCCTGAAGGCGATAGACGAAACTTATATCGACGGCATGGCCGATTACAACGCCCCCGCCTTCAAACACTCTGCCGACAGCGGCAAGAACCCCCGTGTAAGAAGCTACGGAGTGGACAACAAAGACTTCTTCCGCACTTACACGGACGCCATAGATTACATGCATGACTTCTACCACAAGAGGTTGGAATGGCTTAACACCAATATTAATACACTGCAATGAAAATCAAATACATAGCTTATGCTGCCCTGGCCGCGGCCATGGTTTTCGGCTGCACCAAGAGCGATGAGCCGGAGCCGGAGAAAAAGGAGCAGACAGAGCCCGAACCGGAGCCGGAACCCGAACCTGACCCCGACCCTGACCCCGATCCTGACTCTGACCCTGACCCCGATCCCGACCCGGAACAGCCCAAGGAGCGGTGGACGGATACCGGAGCGGACCTCCCGGATTATCCTACATATAATAAGGTATCCCGCCTGGAGGATTTCCCCCGCATAGACATCACATGGGACTCCAATCCCAACCTGTACAGGCTTGCCGAGGGAGAATTCGAGTACGTGAACGGCACCATAAAGTTCTCCGACCCCAAGGGAATGTACAAGCCCTCGGAGAGCGCGGAGTTTGACTTTGACAACAGTTCGGTAATCCTTCCCATGAAGATACGCTGCAGGGGCAACACCTCGTGGGATGCGGAAGGGGGAATAAAGAACGCCTATCGCATCAAACTTCAGAACGAGGGACGCACCGACAAGGAGCCCCACAGGCTGTTCGGCATGAACAAGGACAGCGACTGGTACCTCCTTGCCGATGTCCAGGACCCCACGCTCCTTCGCAATGCCGTGGCGCAGAGGATAGCCCGAATGGTTTCCATGCCCTGGTCTCCCAAATACCGCTGCGTAGAAGTTTACAGGACAAAGAGCAGCGGCGGCAGCGAATATCTTGGTTGCTACCTGCTTTGCGAGGCAAAAGAGGCCGACCGTAACAACAAGGCGCCCATAACCATAGTTGAATCCGGCCAGGAGCCGGACCAGGGCGGCTACCTCCTGGAGATAGACAACAAGCAGGACTACGACAGGTATTTCCGCACGGAGAAGTTCAACAAGAAGATAAAGTTCAAGGAGCCCGACTTTGGAAACCGGAACAATCCTGACAACTCTGCAAGCGCTACCGCGCAGATGAACTACATCACCGAGTACGTAAACGAGGTGGAACGTCTCCTGAAGGCCTACAACTTTGACACGGAGACCGGTTACCGCTCCAGGATGGAGGTTGGAACCTTCATCGGCAATTACCTGGTGCAGGAGATTATGAAGAACACGGACGGCGGAATGCGCCTTTCCACATACTTTGCAAAGGATTCCGACACCAAGCTGTTCATGCCCTTCGTATGGGATTTTGACCTTACCCTTGGCAACTACAACGGTTCCATGTCCCGGTCTTTCAACCTTAGCGACGGAGACTCTCCCGAGGGATGGCTCATCAGGGTTCGCGGAGGTTCCTTTGAAGACGGAGACACCTACGGTTCCAAGAAGAGCTACTACCAGTATCTGTTTGAAGATCCCCTGTTTGTACAGGACCTTAAAGACTACTGGGCTCTTGTGAAACCCCGCCTGGACAAGATTCCCGCCTTTATAGACAAAATGGCGGAATACAACTCCCTGGCTTATGACCATAACTCCCAGGCAGGCAAGAACCCCAGGGCCAACAACCGGGGCAGCGGCATGAAAAACTTCAGCTCCTGGCAGGAGGCCGTAAATGACATGAAAGACTTTTACACCCGGCGCATTGCATGGCTGGACACCAATATAAAATCACTTAAGGCCCAACATTTTGATGCAGACCTGGGATACTACGTGGACAAGTAATGAAAAAGATTGCAAAAATACTGTCAGCTGCCGCACTTTTCTCCCTTATATTCTCATGTCAAAAAGATATGGAGGAGGAAGTAAAGCCCGTGGATACAAAGGAAAAAACCGTTTCCGTGAGCGGCGTAAGCATTACCGCTCCTGAGACAAACGTGCTGAAGGTGGGTGAAAGCTTGCAGCTTCTGGCAGTTGTGGTGCCTGACGACGCCACTGACAAACGCGTCATCTGGTCAAGCGGAAAATCCGCAGTGGCCACCGTGGATTCTTACGGCAACGTGAACGCACTCTCCGCGGGTGAAGTCACCATCTACGCCCAGACGGAAGACGGCGGTTTCATTGCAAGGTGCACCCTCACGGTGGAAGAGGAGAAGGAAGAGCCCGACACTCCCAAGGAGCGTTGGACCGACACCGGCTCGGACGTCCCCGTGTATCCCACATACAACGTCACCAATGTAAAGTCCCAGAGCGACTTCCCCCTGGTGGAGATAACCACTTCCACAGGAAGGCCGCCCGCATCCAAGGACTACTACGAGGACGGCACCGTAAGGTTTGCGGATCCCGCCAAGATGTACTCTGAGGTTACTGAGATTCCCACCATGGAGATGCAGATCCGCGGCCGCGGAAACAGCACCTGGGAAGGCCAGTACGGTTCCAAGAATCCCTACAGGATCAAGCTGTCGGCCCACACCGCCGTGTTTGGGATGAAGGGGGACAAGGACTGGATACTGCTCTCCGACCGCCTGGACAACACCATGATACGCACTGCCGTGGCCCTGAGGATTTCCCGCCTTGTATCCATGCCCTGGACTCCCAAGTACCGCATGGTAAGGATGACGCTGAACGGAGAAGACAAGGGCCTGTACTACCTTGTGGAGCAGAAGGAGGTTGACAGGGACAACAAGATTCCCGTCACCGTGCAGCCCGGCGTGGTGGACAGCGGATACCTGCTGGAACTGGACAATAAGTCCGACAGCGACGACTACTTCTACAGCACCCAGTTCAACAAGAAGGTGAAATACAAGGACCCCGACCCGTATGACGACGACGTCGCGAAGCGGATGACATCGGACCAGAAGAGCTATATCACCGACTACTTCAACAGCGTGGAAAAGGCCATGGTGGACAAAGACTGGGACAAGGTCCATTCCCTGATAGAGATGGACTCCTGGATACAGAACTACCTGGTGCATGAGATTACCATGAACAAGGACGGCAACATGCGCCTTTCCACCTATTTTGCAAAGGATTCGGACACCAAACTGTTCATGCCCATGGTATGGGACTTTGACCGCGCAATGGGACAGGATTCCTACCAGCAGACGGAGTTCGCCCTGCCCCAGTTCTGGCCCTACGGATGGTTTGTCCGCATAAGGGGCGGCTATCCCAATGGAGAAGACACGGACTGGTCTTACAACAGGAGCTACGGCAAACGCCCGTCCTACTACCAGTATCTGTTTGAGGATCCGGCATTTGTAGCCCGCCTGAAGGAACTGTGGGAGCTTTACAAGCCGCGTCTGGACAACATCCCGGCCTTCATGGAGAAGATGATAGAGTACAACAGCGTGATGTACTCTGACAACAAGAAGAGCCGCATCCGCAGCATGGAAGAAGAATACAAAACACGTATAGAATGGCTGGACGGGCAGATCAGGAGCCTGAAGGCCCAGACATACAATTACAGTAAGGGAGATTTTGAATAATGCTGATTGTTCTTGAAGGGCTTGACGGGGCCGGCAAATCCACCCAGGTAAAAAAGCTCAAGGCGTACCTGGAGCAGAAAAGGCCGCCGCTGGAGTACATACATTTTCCCAGATATGGGGCCCCCGTTTACGGAGACCTCATAAGCCGGTTCCTTCGCGGGGAATTCGGCAGCAACCAGGCCGTCCACCCGCAGCTGGTGGCGCTGCTTTTTGCCGAGGACAGGCACGGAGCGGCTCCCGCCATCAAAAAGGCGCTCTCGGAAGGGAAGACCGTCCTGCTGGACAGATACGTCTATTCCAACATCGCCTACCAGTGCTCCAAGCTTAAGTCCGAGAAGGAAAAACTATCCCTCAGGGACTGGATATTCAACACGGAATACGGAGACTTCGGACTCCCCCGCCCGGATATAAACATCTTCCTGGACGTCCCCATCAGCTTTGTCAAGGAGAATCTGGAGGACAGCAGGGCCTCCGACATCGGCCGGGAATACCTGGAAGGAGCCAGGGATATCCACGAGGCCGATATCAACTTCCAGAAGGGCGTGCGTGAAATGTACCTTGGAGAGACCGTCCGCGACAGCCATTTCAAGAGGATAGACTGCTCCGACGACACCGGCCACATGCTGCCCCCGGAGCAGATCTTTGCCAAAATAGTCAACTGCCTGGAATCCGTACTATGAAAATGAGAGTTCCCAAGCGGCTGTGCTCCGCGCTTATCGGCATAGTTTTCCTTGCAAGCGGCCTTCTGAAACTGGAAGATCCGGTAGGGACCATGCTCATTGTCACGGAATACGCCAGGTTTTTCCACATGGGATTCATAATCCCGGCCGCAAAAGTTATAGGTATCATCCTTGGCTGCGTAGAGTCCCTTACCGGAATACTCCTTGTCACCGGCGTTTTCCGTAAGGCAGCCGCTATTGCGACATGGGTGCTGCTTGGATTCTTCACCCTGGTCACCCTGGTCCTGTGGATTGCAAATCCGGAGATGGACTGCGGCTGCTTTGGAGAGGCCATCCATCTGAGCCACGCACAGAGTTTCCTGAAAAACATAGTCCTGCTTGGGCTGTCCCTGCCTGCCTTCCTCCCCTGGGACAAGAGGGCCGGGCATACTTCCGTCCGCAAGGCCGTGAGTGCATCCCTTGCCGCATGTGCCGTGCTTTATGCCGTAATTTACAGCAACACGCACATTCCCATTGCGGATTTCACGGACTTTGACATAGGCACGGAACTGTTTGCCTCCCTGGACGACGGCGTAGAGGCCGACAACCACTACATCCCTGTTCTAATAATGGAAAAGGACGGACAGCAGGGCACTTTCCCCCTTTCCCACCTGCCGGATTCCTCATGGTCCCTGGTGGGCCGGGATACCCTTTACAGGGAAGGCATCCCTCCCGGCACGGAATTCCCCATCCTCTCCTTCAGGGATGCCGACGGCAATTACCTTGACAGCCTTGCCGCCGCGGGAAAGACAGTAGTCTTCTCCGTCTATGCCCCGGAAAAGGCCAACTGGGAGAGGCTGCACCACCAGTACACAACCGTAGCCGAGGCCGGAGCCACGCCCCTTCTGCTGGTAAACTCCTGGCCGGAAGACATAGACCGCTACAACATCCCCATAGACATGCCGGTCATGTATGCGGACTACAAAACCCTCATCACCCTTAACCGGTCCAACGGCGGCGGCGCATACTTCTGCAACGGCGAGTTGCTAGGCAAGTGGCACGAGAGGGACTTTCCCTCCAACATAGCCGCAGACCTTGCCGCAGACACTATAGACCTGGAAACGCGCTCTGTCCTGAGAAGGAGAGTCAAGGCCCAGGGCTTCATCCTTTATCTGGCGGCCATCCTCATACTGCTGTGATTCAGATAGCTGGCATACTGAACGTGAACGGGGACTCCTTCTGGGAGCCCTCACGTGTTTGTGCGGAAGACATCTCGGACCGTGCCGGCCGTATGCTGGAAGAGGGGGCCGACTTCCTGGACATAGGGGCCTTCAGTTCCCGCCCCGGGGCCGACATTCCAAGTCCTCAGGAGGAATGGCAGCGGCTTGCCCCGGCTCTGAAGGCCGTAAAAAGGGACTTCCCGGAGGCCGATATTTCCATAGACACCATCCACTCCGAGACCGTGCTGCGGGCCGTGGACCTTGCCGGACCGCTGACGGTAAACGACATATCGGCCGGAAGGCTGGACCCCATGATGCTGGAAACCGTAGGCCGGCTGGGCCTCCCCTACATTGCCACCCACAGCAAAGGTACGCCCAGGACCATGCAGGGCATGGCCGATTACAGGGACATAGTGACAGAGGTCAGGGATTTCTTCCGGGAATTCGGCAGGACAGCCGCCGAACACGGCATCACGGACTGGATCCTGGACCCGGGCTTTGGCTTTGCAAAGACTACGGAACAAAACTACGCCCTTCTGCAGGGCCTGGACAGGATTGGCGATCCGGGACGCAGAATAATGGTGGGCGTTTCCAGAAAAAGCATGATTTACAAGGTTGTGGGAGGCACTCCGGAAGATGTCCTTGCCTCAACCCAGGTAGTGCAGTTCCGCTCCCTTGAGAAGGGGGCCGATATCCTGCGGGTACACGATGTGGCGGAAGCCGTAAAGACTCTCAAGATCTACTGCGCAATGTACACGTCCTCTCCCGGGGCACAGAAGTGATAGGTCTCACGGGCAAAGGCCTCGGCGGAATCCCTGTTGTGGGACAGGTCTTCTATGCGGCCGTCCATTTCCTTGATTTCCCTGTTAAGCCGGTCTATCTCCTTTTCCTGCTCCTGCACCTCCACGGCGGCCTTCATCCAGTGAAGGACGCTGTTGTGCGCAAAGAAAAGCAGCCACAGGGCCGCCACAGCCGTTACTATAATCACAAAGGGAAGGAGATAATTGTGCTCCTTGTTTGTGAGCCATTTGGGTTTCAGGTTCATGTGTTTTGCTTATTGGCTCAAAATTACTAATTTTGTAAGTTATTGCAAAGAATATTTTTTATGAAACCTACATTACTTGTACTCGCAGCCGGAATGGGCAGCAGATATGGTGGCCTCAAACAGATGGACGGCCTTGGTCCCAATGGTGAAACCATCATAGACTATTCCATTCACGACGCCGTGGAAGCCGGCTTTGGAAAAGTCGTGTATATAGTCCGTGAATCCTTCAGGGAGCAGATGGAGAAATCCGTGAAGGAGAAATATGCAGGCGTCAAAACCTGCGACGGAGCTCCCCTTGAGTTTGTGTTTGTAACCCAGGAGCTGGACAAGATTCCCGCCCCCTTCAAGGTGCCCGCAGACAGGGTGAAGCCCTGGGGAACAGCCCACGCCGTCCTTATGGCAAAAGACGTTATCAATGAGCCCTTTGCAGTCATCAACGGAGACGACTTCTACGGCAAGGACAGCTTCCGCATCCTGGGAGACTGGTGCCGTGCACACGAGGGCAAAAAGGGCGAGTACTGCATAGTAGGCTTCCGTCTGGAGAACACCCTCTCCGAGAACGGTTCCGTCTCCAGAGGCATCTGCTCCTATGACGCTCACGGCAAGCTCACGGACATCGCCGAATTCCTGAACATAGCCCGCGAGGCCGACGGTAAAGTTTACGGCAACAACTCCGTGACCGGAGAAGACCACCTGGAGGTGGACGGCGCCGCCCTCTGCTCCATGAACATGTGGGGATTCACCCCCGACTACTTCTCCAGCAGCCTGGAAATCTTCAAGACCTTCCTGGAGGAGCATGTTACCGAGCTCAAGAAAGAGTACTACATCCCCTATGCCGTAGATGTAATCATCAAAGAAGGCAAGGGCGAATGCGAGGTCCTTTCCACTCCCTCCCACTGGTTTGGCGTAACCTTCAAGGAAGACCGCCCGGGAGTAGTGGCAAAATTTGCCGAGTTAGTGGAAAAAGGCGTTTATCCCAGCCCTCTTTACAAGTAAGAAATGAAACTGTCAGCAAGGAAGGTTTCCAATTATGACCTTTTCTCCTCTTACGCCTGGTACACGCCGGGCGTAACGGGAATGCTGGGCCTTTTCCTGTGGTTCCTCGCAGGCGGGGCGCTTTCCGGCGCGGTCACGTATCTTTTCAGACTCTTTGTACCGGAACCGCTCTGGAACAGCTACGGCATGCTCATAGTCTATCCGTTGCAGTTTATCCCCGCCATGATTTATGCCTCCTACAGGAGCCGCATGAACAGGGTTTTCGAAACCGGTTACAAACTGGAAAGCGGGCACGTAAAACCGTACAGCTGGCCGCTG
Source organism: Bacteroidales bacterium (assembly GCA_017477335.1). GTDB lineage: Bacteria > Bacteroidota > Bacteroidia > Bacteroidales > UBA932 > Cryptobacteroides. The sequence goes on along the minus strand of JAFUVY010000021.1, from coordinate 42,374 downwards.
ATATCGGCAATAACGGTCATGACAGCCGCGGGCTGCATGATAACGGCCGACCTTCCCAACTACCTCAACTACAAGCTCACCATGCTCATCCCCGGGATGAAGACTCTCTACGGCTTATTCCAGGCGTCCATGGGCATGATTACAGGGGCTCCCCTGTGGGTGTCGCTGATTGCCACCGCAGTCTTTGCCCCGTTTTTTGAGGAGTGGCTCTGCCGCGGCATTATCCTCAGGGGCCTGCTTACAAAGATGAAACCCACCTGGGCCATAGTGATATCGGCAGCCTTCTTCGCACTCATACACATGAATCCCTGGCAGGGAATCAACGCCTTCATCATAGGCTGCGTAATGGGTTACTTGTACTATAAGACAGGCTCCCTGCTGCTGACAATGCTCATGCATTTTGTCAACAACGCCACAGGTGTAATCCTGAGCCAGACGGAATCCCTGGCCCAGTACGACTTCTTTGTGGACATGCTGGGGGTATCGGCCTACACCTTTGTCTGGATTTCCGGCCTGGCGGTGCTGTCCCTGGGACTCATGCTCATCGGCCGGATACCCACGAAAAACAAATGGGGAAACGTGGATTCCATCACTTTATAAACTTATGTGGCAGAGAATACAGACTCTATACCTTTTGATAGCGCTGCTCCTGGAGATACTGCTTCTGACGGGAACGGCATACGAGGTGGCTGACCCGCACGGGATGGTCAGCGTCGGATACTGGCAGCTTCAGAGCCCCTACGTAGCCATTATCCTGTGCATCCTTACGCTGCTCACAGTGCTGGCGCTCACAACTTACAAGCACCTTATATTTCAGATGAGGACAGCCTCCCTCAGCGGCCTGGTGGCCCTTGGAATCCAGATTTGGTTTGGATGGATGTACTTCAGCTGGGACGGCCCGGTGTTCAAGTGGACCGTGATTTTCCCTCTGGTAACAGCCATCTGCTGCTTCCTTGCGGCAAGGGGATGCTTCCAGGACCAGCTTATGGTAGAGAGTTCCCAACGACTCAGGAACAGAAGGAAATGAAGACGGCGATTACCCAAATACTGGGCATTGAAAAGCCCATCTTCCAGGGCGGAATGGCATGGATTGCCGATGCCCGCCTTGCCGCCGCCGTCTCCAACGCCGGCGGCCTGGGACTCATATCTTCCATAAACTTCGGCACGGAGGCCGTAAGGGAAGAGATACGCAAGGCCCGCACTCTTACGGACAAGCCGTTTGGAGTGAATATAATGCTGGCAGCACCCAACGCGGCGGAAATCGCATCCCTTGTGGTGGAGGAAGGCGTAGGGATAGTTACAACCGGAGCAGGCTCTCCCGCCCCCTATATGGAGATGTGGAAGGCTGCCGGAATAAAGGTGATTCCCGTAGTTGCATCCGTAGCATACGCCATCAAGATGGAGCAGCTTGGGGCCACCGCTGTAATTGCCGAGGGCGCCGAATCCGGCGGACACATAGGCGACACCCACACCCTTGCCCTGCTGCCCCAGATTCTGGACGCGGTAAGCATTCCCGTCCTTGCGGCAGGCGGCATCTTTGACGGACGTGCAGCTGCCGCCATGTTTATAATGGGAGCCTGCGGCGTGCAGGTTGGCACACGTTTTCTCATTGCCGACGAATGCCGCGTCCATCCCGTTTACAAAGAAAGACTCATCAAAGCTTCTGACGTAAGCACCATGATAACCGGCAAGAGCCTTGGAGACGCCGTCCGCGGCCTCAAGACGCCCTTTGCCAAACAGTTCGCAAAAATGGAGGCCGACCCCAACGTTTCTGACGACCAGATCCGCGCCTTCGGCACCGGCTCCCTTCGCAAGGCCGTCTTCGACGGGAATCTTGCCGAAGGCAGTTTCCTTGCCGGCGAGGTTGCAGGCATGATCAAGAAAACCGAGACAGCCGCAGAAATAGTTGACGATATAATTGGCGGAGCGGAAAAGCTCCTTGCCGGTGCGGCCAAATTAAATAATTGATTTTATGGAACCTAAAAGAGTAGTAATAACTGGAATGGGAGTCATCTCTTCCGTAGGACAGGACGTGGACACTTTCTGGACAAATCTTAAAAACGGTGTCTGCGGAATTGACTACGTGGAAGAATTCAAGGACATGCCCGTCACCTTTGCCGGCAAGGTAAAGAACTTCAACCCCGACGCATACGGAATGGACAAAGCCTTTGTGCGGAAGCAGGACAACTTCACGCTTTACGCAATGGCGGCCGCATGGCAGGCAATGAGCCAGTCCGGTCTCAAGGCGGACGGCGACGACGCCAACATCGACCCCTTCCGCCTTGGCGTTTACGTGGGCTCCGGCATCGGCGGCTTTGAAGTGCAGTACCGCGAGACCAAAAAGATGATTGAGGACCCTTCCGGTCAGTGGATTTCCCCGCTGTTCATAGCCACCATGATTTCCAACATCGCCGCAGGCCACATTGCCATAAAGCACCAGGCCAAGGGACCGTGCCTGGACATTGTCACGGCATGCGCAACGTCGTCCCACTGCATTGGCGAAGCTTTCAGGGCTGTAAGGCACGGATATGCCGATGCCATCATCGCCGGCGGCTCCGAACACGCATCCATTCCCCTTGGCGTAGCCGGATTCTACAATGCAAAGGCTCTCACAAGGGCAACCGACCCCAAGTACTCTTCCCTCCCCTTCAACGCCAACAGGCAGGGCTTTGTAATGGGAGACGGTGCCGCCGTGCTCATTCTTGAGTCCCTGGACCATGCCCTGGAACGCGGCGCCACCATCTACGGAGAAATGGTGGGTTACGGAAACACCTGCGACGCTTTCCACGCCACGGCTCCCCGTCCGGACGGAAGCACCCAGGCCCAGTCCATCAAAGACGCCCTGAATGAGGCCGGATTTGACCCGGAAAAAGACAATCTCTACATAAACGCACACGGAACCGGCACCCATCTCAACGACATTGCCGAGACCCTCGCCTGCAAGGTGGCTCTGGGAGACTACGCTTACAAGGCCCATATCTCCTCCACAAAATCCATGACCGGACACATGTTCGGAGCGGCCGGCGCGGCAGAGGCCATCGCCACAATCCTTGCCCTTAAGGAAGGCATTTGCCCTCCCACCATCAACCTGGACGTTCCGGATCCCGAACTGGATCTTGACTACACTCCCAACAAGGCCGTAAAGACAGACCTCACAATAGGTATTTCAAATTCATTCGGATTCGGCGGGCACGATGCCTGCGTAGCGTTCAGACCGTACAATGGATAGAGAGCAGATTAAGGAGTACCTTCCCCACCGGGAGCCCATGCTGCTTCTGGACAGTGCGGAACTGGTCAAGGACGGCGTATGCCACGCCACGTACCGTATTCCGGACGACCCCTACTATTGCCGCGGGCACTTCCCGGGCAACCCCATGGTGCCGGGCGTAATCCTGTGTGAAATCATGGCACAGTCCTGCTTTCACCTGTTCCTGCATATACTCAAAGACCATCTGCTGGTGTACCGTTCCCTGGACGGAGTGAAAATCCGGAGCAGCGTTTACCCCGGTGACCTGTGCGAGATAGAATCCACTCTTATTGAGAATAAAGGCTCCCTGTGGCTGTGCACATCCAGGCTCAAGGTCGCAGGCAAACTCTGCGCCCAGGCCCAAATCACCCTTGCAGCCCTTCCAAAGGCCGGGAAGTAAAGATCCCATAGGAGCCAAGCGCCTGGTAGTACAGCCAGCGAAGGCCGCTGATATAAAGTTTGCAACCGGCACTCTCCAGTGCCGGTTTTTTATATTCGGCTTCCAGGAGAGCGGCGTTTGAAAGGGGAAGAGCGGGCGGTACGGGAGCCGCGCCGGGGAGGGTATAGACGATAAGGTCCGGATTTACAAAGCCCTGCTCCAGGCCAAATTCCGCCGTCAAGGCCGCTACCTTTGAAGGATTGCGTCCAATGACGGACATCCGAAGGCCCCTGTATGCGGCAAGGGCTGCACGGGCGGCGCCGCCTGTACCCACCACGAGCACTTCAGAAGGGGTGATGCCGGCCTGCGCAACAGATGACCTTATCCCGTACACGTCTGTATTGAACCCGCGGAGACCGTCCTTAAGGACAAGGTTCACTGCTCCGGCGGCACGGGCATCGGGGGAAAGAGCCAGGCAGTTTTCAAAAGCCTTCTCCTTGAATGGGGCAGTCACATTTATACCGGCGTAAGGGCCGTCAAGAAAAGCCTGCCAGGCTGGTTCAAAGTCGGGATAGTCCAGGAGCTCATAATCATGCTTTCCTCCGGAAAAGGACTCAAAAAGAGCAGGACTCCCGGAGCCCTGGATATTCTTGCCTATGAGAGCGAATTTCATTTGCGGAAAAGTTCATGGACGTAGGATGAGAGGCCGCAGACAATCTGCACAACAATCTGCGATTCATGGCACACGGTTGCCAGAATCATTCCGGCGCCAAGCGGTATATTCCAAAGGCTTAGCATGGCCCCCGCCACTATTCCGTGATAGGCTCCGAAGCCGCCCGGAACCGGAATTATGGTGCTCAGACTGCCTATGACCATTATGATATAGGCCTCCGCAAGGCCCAGGGAAGCAAACTCCTCTATATGCCCCACAGAGCGGATTGCAAAATATGCAGAGAGCAGGTACAGGGCCCATACAATGGCGGTATATACAATAAATATGGGCCAGCCCTTCATCTTCCTGAAAGCGGTGAGACCCTCCAGCGTACCCTGGATTACAGACCAGGTACGGGTCCAGATTCCGCCCTTCTCCCTCATAAAACAACTGAGAGTGACAAACGCGGCCAGAAGGCCAAGGACCAGCAGCCACATGGACGCGCTGCCTCCGGAAAAAGTTCCGCTCATGAATCCGGCAACGTTGTCCCGGCTTATGACAAGGGCGCCCAGGGCAAGGAGAATCATTACGGCAAGTTCCCAGACACGCTCCGTTATAAGCGTACCAAGAGCCTTATCCACGGTAATAAGATGCTTCCCGTCCTCCCCTTTTGAAGAATGCTTTACTATATATCCAAGCTTTATGACCTCGCCCGCCTTGGGGAGGGCAATATTTGCGGCAAGGCCTATATTATAGGCATTGAAGCATGTCACAATATCAATGGAGGGATCCAACGGCCTCATAAGCATTCTCCAGCGAAGAGCCTTGACCCACACTACCGCAATGCCAATACCCATTGACAGGACCATATAATCCCATCGGCAGCCTTTCACGGCCTCCAGGAACAAAGCCCAGTCCGTATTCCTCAAGCACAGCCACAGCAGCACCGCTGCCAGCAACAGTGACAGGGCATACTTGAGTATCTGCTTTAGATTATTCATCATTTCACCAGGGAAATGGCGCCGAAAAGACCCAGGGAAGCGGCCAGCATGATTAAGCCGGCAAGCAGGACTCCGGCCATGACGCAAATGACGCTCTTGCGGAAATCCATGTCAAGAAGGCTGGCTGCAAGCGTGCCGCTCCAGGCTCCCGTACCGGGTAAGGGAATGCCCACAAAAAGCACCAGGGCCATGTAAAGCCCCATACCGGACTTGCTGCCAAGCTTTTCCCCCGCCTTCGCCCCCTTCTCCAGGCACCAGCGGAAAAACGGGCCGATAACGCTCTTGTCCTTCCCCCACTCCAGAATTCTCCGTGCAAAGAGAAATATAAACGGAACAGGCAGCATATTGCCTAAGATGGCCACTATATAGGAAGGAACCAGCGGCAGGTCAAAGCCAACGGCATAAGGAATGGCACCGCGAAGTTCAATCAGCGGCACCATTGATATAAGGAATACAATCAGGTATTTTTTCATACTATCTTTTCCAGGTAACGGACGATTTCCCGGAAGGAATCGGCCTCTGACATGGCTCCGCTGTCAAGGACCAGGTCATAGACGCTGTCGTCCACAAGGCCAACCTTGAATTTGGCGCCGGAACAGCGGGCAAGGTAATGCATGGCAAAGACATCTTTCCGGACAAGGGAGATAAACAGTTCATGCTCACAGGATTTGAGAAGATTCGTTTTCTCCTGCGAGGGGCAGCCATACCAAAGGATATCCTTCTTGAGTATGGTATTGGTGATACTTGTAATAAGCCTTTCACCGCTGCCAAGCTTGCTTAATTCCAGAAAGAATATCTCTGCTTTCACTCCCCTGGAGCGGAAATAAGAGAGAATATCCTGCTTGCAAACGTCAAAGGTTGGATCTTCAACGTCTATGAACACGACCGCGGTCTTCACAGCTGAGACAGGTATGAAGCCGGTGGGAACAGCGGACGCGTTCTTTTTCAGAGCGAAATTTCTGAACAGTTGCTTAAGCATATCGGGCTATGAGTTCACGGATTTCCTGCTTGGCGTCTCGCCAGCGGGGAATGTCTATCTTGGTGCCGATAACCTCCACCACCTTGGCCGCAATAATGGAGCCTACTTCTCCGCAGGCCCTGAGGGGAAGGCCCAGCGAATGGGCGTAAAGGAAGCCGGCGGCGTAGGTATCACCGGCACCGGTAGCGTCTATGGGCTTGGCAGGCCAGGGTTCTATGAAGTGGTACTCGTCACCGGCCTTGACCATGGAGCCTGCCTTGCCAACCTTTACGACGGCAATCTTGCAGCGGGAAGCCAGGTCGTCAATGGCGTCGCGGGGGTCCAGCTTGGTAAAAGCCTTGGCCTCCGACTCGTTGGCAAAGACTATGTCCACGTAATTGTCCACCAGGTTGTGGAAAAAGGCTATGTTGGACTCCACCACATTATAGGAGGCCATGTCAATGGAAATGGTGCAGCCGGCATCTTTGGCCAGTTTTGCAGCCTTTGAGATAAGTTCCTGATTCTGTACCAGATAACCCTCTATATGGAAATAATCGTAGCCTTCAAAGAAGGAAGGTTCCAGGTCATCAGGGCCCAGCTCCAGGGTTGCCCCCATGTAATCTGCAAAGGTACGCTCAGAGTTGGCGCCGGTAATGAAAACCATGCATCGGCCGGAGGATTTCTTGCTATAGAGCATACGGGTGGTCACGCCATACTGCTCCATGGTGCTGCGGAAGAGGTTTCCAAGGTCGTCGTTGCCGATTTTGCCTATGAAGCATGTGGGCATGCCGAAGATGGAGGCGCAGGTTATGGTATTGGCCGCCGAGCCGCCGGGAACGTACTTTACACCGTACTCCTTGAGGGCTTCCCAGATGCGGTCACCCGTTTCCATGTCCACGTGCTGCATGCTTCCCAAGGGAAGATGATACTTCTTGAGAAGGCCGTCGTCCGGAAGGACGGCCAGGATGTCTGTAAGGGCGTTGCCTATTCCAAGTATGGATTTCATCAGCGGAGAATCTCTATGAGACGATCGGGATAATTGGAGATGATGGCATCGGCCCCGCAGTCTGCGATGCGGCGGATGTCTTCCGGTTCGTCCACGGTCCAGGGAACCACCTTGATACCCCTGCGGTGGCAGTATTTAACATTCTCCGGGGTCACCACCTTGTGATAAGGGGACCACCAGCGGGGCTTGAAGCTGAGCTCCTCAAGGATGTCTTCTATGTCGGTCTCGTCCTCGTCCGTAAGATAGGAAAGGATAACCTGAGGGTACTTGCTGTGGATGTATTCCAGGCTGCGCTCGTCAAAGCTCTGGACAATGAGGCGGTCTCCAAGGTTCTTGGAAAGCAGGAGAGGGATGCATACGTCGCAGAGCTCCCTGTAGTCCGGCCAGAGGGTGCCTTCCCCATCATCGTCCACGGACTTGATTTCTATATTGTAATTAAAAGGCTTGAGGCCGTGCTCTGCGGCATAGGCCTCGGTGAAGTCTATGAGTTCGGAAGCGAGGGGCTTCACGGCGGCAATCTTTTTCTGCTCCGGCCAGCGGCTCACGGGTTTAAGGCCCACGTCATACTTTGCAATACTGTCATAAGGCATGGTGAAAAGGTATTCCTTGGGGTCTCCCTTGCGGACCACGGTACCGTCCGGCCTGGTGGAATAGCGGGGGTGGAAGTAGGGATCGTGAGAAACCACAACCTGCCTGTCAGAGCTCAGGTGAAGGTCAAACTCAAGGGTGTTTACGCCAAGATCCATGGCATTCCGCATGGCTTCGATGGTGTTTTCCGGCATGAGGCCCGCGCCGCCGCGGTGTGCCTGAAGGTCGATGGGAGCTTTTCCGCCGCAGGAAGAAAGTAAAACCACGGCGCCAGTGAGAGCAAGTAAAGTAGTTTTCATGTCACTATTGATTAACAATCTTTCAAAATTAATCATTTTAAGCTTAAAAAGCAAAGAAGCCGGCGCGCTGCGCCGGCTTCCATGCAATATATTCAAGCAATTCTTTACTTGCGTTCTCCGCGTCCGCCTTCGCGACGTCCGCCACGGCCGCCACGGCCACCGCGTTCTCCGCGTCCGCCTTCACGACGGCCTGCACCGGGTGCAGCCACGTTGGAAGCGAAACCTGCGTTGGGGGAGAGGTCCTGCTTGCCATACTTCTCACCGTTGCAGATCCACACCTTGATACCCATGGCACCCATCTGAGTGCTGGCTACTGCAAGTGCGTAATCAATGTCTGCACGGAAGGTGTGAAGCGGGGTACGGCCTTCCTTGAACATCTCGGAACGGGCGATTTCCGCACCGCCTACACGGCCGCTGATCTGAACCTTGATACCCTCGGCACCAACGCGCATTGCAGTGGAGATGGCCATCTTGATGGCGCGGCGATAGCTTACGCGGCCTTCGATCTGGCGTGCAATGCTGTCGGCGACGATGGTGGCATCCACCTCGGGGCGCTTTACCTCAAAGATGTTGATCTGAACATCCTTTCCGGTAACCTTCTTGAGTTCTTCCTTGAGCTTGTCAACCTCCTGGCCGCCCTTGCCGATGATAACACCGGGACGTGCAGCGTGGATGGTAACGGTAACGAGCTTAAGGGTGCGCTCGATGATGATGCGGGAGAGGCTGGCCTTTGCAAGGCGGCTTCCCAGGTATTTGCGGATCTCGTAGTCTTCGGCGATCTTCTCGGCGTAGTTGCCGCCTACCCAGTTGGAGTCCCAACCACGGGTGATACCGATACGGTTGCTGATAGGATTAGTTTTCTGACCCATAGTTATTATTCCTCCACAGTTTTGTTAACGTCAAGAATAATGGTGACGTGGTTGGAACGCTTACGGATGCGACCGGCACGGCCCTGGGGGCAGGGACGGATACGCTTGAGCGTACGGCCTTCGTCAACCATGATGGTTTTGACAATCACGTTTCCACCTTCAAGTTCTGCAGCCTTATCCTGGTTCTTGGCCTCCCAGTTGGCGATAGCGCTCTTCAGGAGTTTCTCAAGATAAGCGGATGCATCCCTCTTGGAGTAGTGGAGAAGATCCAGTGCCTTGTTTACCTCCACTCCGCGGACGGTGTCTGCTACCAGACGCATCTTGCGGGGAGAAGTGGGCACGTCGTTAAGTTTTGCTATAGCGGTCTGCTTTTTGGTCTCTTTCAGGCGCTCGGCCATCAGTCTTTTTCTCTTTCCCATAATGTTAATCCTTTAAACATTATTTCTTATTGTTGCCTGCGTGGCCGCGGAAAGTGCGGGTGGGAGCGAATTCGCCCAGCTTGTGACCTACCATGTTCTCCGTAACATATACCGGAATGAACTTGTTGCCGTTGTGAACTGCAATGGTGTGGCCCACAAAGTCAGGGGAAATCATGCTGGCACGGGACCAAGTCTTGACAACCTCTTTCTTTTTACTGCCGTCATTCATAGCGAGAATCCTGTTCTCCAAAGCTTCCTGAATGTACGGTCCTTTTTTAAGTGAACGACTCATAATCTGTTAGTTTATTCCGTTATTTCTTACGTCTTTCAATAATGAACTTGTTGGACACGGCCTTCGGGTTGCGGGTCTTGTAGCCCTTTGCAGGCAGACCCTTACGGGAGCGCGGATGTCCACCGGAAGCACGACCTTCACCACCGCCCATAGGGTGATCGTGGGGGTTCATGACAACACCACGGTTGTGGGGACGGCGGCCCAGGTGACGGGTGCGGCCGGCCTTGCCGAAGGATTCCAGATTATGATCCGGGTTGGAAACGGTGCCGACGGTTGCACGGCATGCTACGGGAACCATACGGGTCTCACCGGAAGGGAGACGAAGGATGGCGTAGTTGCCTTCGCGGGCTGCGAGCTGTGCGTAGGTACCGGCGGAACGGGCCATTGCGGCGCCCTGACCGGGACGGAGCTCGATAGCGTGTACGAGAGTACCGACGGGGATGTTTGCCAGAGGGAGGCAGTTGCCAAGATCCGGGGATGCGTTTGCACCGGATTCAACAACCTGACCAACCTGCAGTCCGTTGGGAGCGATGATGTAGCTCTTGAGACCGTCCTCGTACTGGATAAGGGCGATACGGGCGCTGCGGTTGGGATCGTATTCGATGGTGAGAACTGTTGCCTTGAATTCATCGCGGTTGCGAACGAAGTCAATGACGCGGTACATCCTCTTGTGTCCGCCGCCGCGGTAACGGACGGTCATCTGGCCGGTGTTGTTACGGCCGCCGGTGGATTTGAGAGGGGTAAGGAGAGGTTTGTACGGCCTCTTTGCGGTGATCTCCTCAAATGAGCTGATGGCCTTGTTGCGCTGGCCGGGAGTCACTGGTTTGTACTTTTTGATTGCCATAACTTTACTCCTCCTTAGATGTTAGCGTAAAAATCAATCTTATCCTCACCTGCAAGAGTGACATATGCCTTCTTGAAGTGGTTGGTGCGGCCGCGAAGAAGACCGGCCTTGGTGTAGCGCTGCTTGCGCTTGCCGTGGTAGTTGAGGGTGTTCACCTCTGCAACGGAGACTCCGTAGGTCTGCTCTACGGCAGCCTTGATCTGGAGTTTGTTGGCACCACGGTCCACGATGAAACCGTAACGGTTCAGCTTTTCGCCCTGATCCGTCATTTTCTCGGTTACGATTGGCTTAATTAAGATACCCATTGTTCTTTCTCCTTTACTTTACTCTTGCTGCGAGGATATCCTGGACACCGTCCACGAGAACGAGCTTGTTCGCATTCATGATGGTGTAGGTATTGATCTCGTCAACGGTGATTACCTTCACGTTGGGAAGGTTACGGGATGACAGGAAAATGTTGTTGGAGTTCTCCGGGAGAATGACAAGGACTTTGCGGTCACCGGCCTTGATGTTGGAAAGGATGGTGAGGAATTCCTTGGTCTTGGGAGCTTCCATAGCAAAAGGCTCGACAACGATGATAGCTTCTTCCGCGGCCTTGTAGGAAAGGGCGCTGAAGCGGGCGAGCTGCTTCACTTTCTTGTTGAGTTTGAAACGGTAATCGCGGGGCTTGGGGCCGTGAACGTTACCGCCACCTACGAAGATACCGGCCTTGAGGGAACCGTGACGTGCACCGCCACCGCCCTTCTGGCGTCCGAGTTTCTTGGTGGAATATGCGACCTCGCTGCGGTCCTTGGTCCTTGCAGTTCCCTGACGCTGTGCGGCAAGATACTGGAGGACATCGAGGTAGATGACGTGGTCGTTGGGCTGTACGCCGAACACTGCATCGTCAAGGACAACTTTCTTTCCGGAAAGTGTTCCGTCAATCTTGTAAACTGATAATTCCATAGCTTATGCCTCCAGAATTAAGTAAGAACCCTTGGCTCCGGGAACGGAACCCTTGATGATAAGCATGTTGTTCTCTGCATCAACTTTGAGAACCTCAAGGTTGAAAACCTTAACACGTTCATTTCCCATGTGACCTGCCATGCGCATGCCGGGGAAAACACGTGAAGGCCAGGAGGATGCACCCATGGAACCGGGGTGACGGAGCCTGTTGTGCTGGCCGTGGGTGACACCACCCACACCGGCAAATCCATGACGCTTTACGACGCCCTGGAAGCCCTTACCCTTGGAAGTTCCAACAACGTCAACAAACTTGACATCTTCTGTGAAGACGTCTGCCACGCTGACGGTGTCTCCAAGCTTGAGCTCTCCTGCGAAGTCAGCGGGGAATTCCACCAGCTTCTTCTTGGGAGTAGTTCCTGCCTTTTCAAAATGGCCCTTTTCGGCCTTGCTGGTACGCTTCTCTTTCTTTTCGTCATAGGCAAGCTGAACTGCGGAGTAACCATCGGTCTCCACGGTGCGAACCTGCGTGACAACACACGGACCAGCCTCGATAACGGTGCATGGAATATTCTTTCCATCGGCACCGAAGACGGAAATCATTCCGACTTTCTTTCCAATTAAACCAGGCATTGGTGTTTTGTAATTAATTGTTTATAAATACCTTAACCGTAAAAAATACGGCCCGCACACTTTTGCGGACCGCAAATATAGGGATAATATTTTGATTTTCCAAACGTTATTGCTTTTCTTCGATGGAGAAACAATGTGTCCAACTGCGTCCGTCGGGGGCTTTGACAAGCACTTTCAGCTCCCTGGTCCCGGGTGAGGGAACGGCCTTGAAATAGTGCTTCGTGTAGCATGGCTTCTTGTAGCCGGGAATCTTGCCGTAGTCCCCGTCATAGACTTCCAGAATCTCCGCCCTGTAGGCCGGGGAAATATCGTACACCAGTTCCATGGGACCGGCCGGGACGCCGTCCTCAAAGTACTCTGCGCTCCAGGAGGGATTCACATACCACACGTTGGCAAGGACTGCGTCCGGATACCTAGCCGATTCCCCCGGGCCGATGAATTCCACCGCATAGCTGTCCGGGAGGTCGATGTTATGCCAAGCCCAGCTGATGTCTCCGTCAGGGGCGGAGGTGATTATCTCGTATCCACGCGGGCTTCCGTCCCTGCAAATGTCTGTGGCCCACCAGGCTCCGCCAACTGCGGCTGCGTTGTGATCCGTAACGTCGGAGCTCAGCTGAAGCACATTCATTATGTGGGTATGGCCGGAGAGGAAGTCCACCTTATGGCCCTTCAGAAGACGCAGCAGACGGGGGGCTCCCTTGATTATCTTCTGCTTGTATTCCAGAGTGAAGCCGATGGGACTGTGCTGTGCTATATATATGTGTGTATCCTCGGGCACCATCTTAAGCAGGCCGCGGACAAAGCCAAGGGTCTCGCGGGAGTAGCCCTCGTCATACCTGTTGGAGGATTTTTCCGGATTGTCCAGGCCTGATGCCTTGAAAATGATATTGTTAAGGCCTATCACAAGGTCATCCCCAAGGAAAAACGCATAGTTGTAAGGGCCGAATTCCTCCTCGTAAGCCTCCCCCGCCTCTACGCCGCTTCGGTTCTGGATAAAGTCGTGATTACCTATGACGGCATAGAAAGGGATCCCCGTACGGGCTATGGCCTGTTTGTAATCCTCATACACCCAGTGTCTGTTCCAGGCAATGTCTCCAAGGGCTATTCCAACAGTGGGTCGCAAAGAGCCTATGCTGTCCGCCATGTGGACAAGGTCCTTAAGCGGAGCGCCGGAAAACTTCTGGAAATGTTTTTTGCTTGACATCTGGGGGTCCGACACGGAGAAGATGCTGTAGTCTTTCCGTCCGGCGCCAAAGCCCAGGAGTTCAAAATTATACTCATCGTCGTCGCCCGGCTCTGCCGATATGTAAAACTGAGGAGCCCCGGAGGAGAAGTCCCCGACATAACCGGAGGGGGTTACCACCTGGATAAACCTTGCCCTGGAGGAAGCCTCGAAGGAGAAACTTCCATCCTCCCCGGTAAGGGTAAAGCGGTAACCGTCCGTGACTATGACTCCGGCAAGGGGCTTGCCGTCTCCCTTTACCGTTCCCTTTGCCTTCCAGGCCAGGGCCTCGCCGGGGAGCAGCATGGCCGCTATAACGGCCGCCAACAAAAACTTTTTAATCATGGCTTCTCAAAATATGAAGGAGGTGACTAAAAAGTAGATTCTTCGGCAGGTGAACCTGCCTCAGAATGACATTATACTGTCATTCTGAACGAAGTGAAGAATCTTTTTAGTCACCTCCTTACCTGTTAATCAAAGGTGGATTAGTCCCAGCTGAACTCACCTACAGTGAGGTCCTCGATGGTAGCGGAAGCTTCGGTCTGTCCGCCTTCGCCGCCTTCTTCGGGAGCTACAATCTTGATATCGGTTACACGGTTGTTATTTTTGCTGTCAGTATTGGTAATTGTGATATCAAACTTTACGAGCGACTCGTCCGTGATGGTGATCTCGTAGGTGGTAGTGTGATACGCCTTACCCCAGATGGACGTTCCCTGAACCTTACTGATAGGGCCGAATGATATACCCGGAGTATCAGAGGAGGCAATAAGCAGCTGATCTTTCCTGTTGTTACGGTAAGTGAGGACAAGCTTGCTTACGCCCTTGCAAGGGATGCCGGAAATCTTCCACCATCCGCCGCCCTTCTGCACCATGAGGTTTCCAAGGTGCTCGGGAGCGGGCAAATCGCCGCCTGAATAAGTATCCCAACCATCAACGATACCCTCAGTATAAAGCTTGGTGCCGGAACCGTTCTCCGTGTAAGTTATTGCGGCATTGCCAAGGACTGTGGTGGTAGCTTTGCCGGATGCAAGATACTGTGAAGGAGTCTGTCCCTCAGTGCCGCCATCCCACATTTCATAAAATACGGTGTCGCCGGGCTTTACGGTGATAACGACATTCTTCTGCTGGGTTAGAGTGTACTCAAACTTTGCAGGAGAAGCGCCGCTTTCCGTAGAGATTGTAAGCACGTATGTCTTCTCCTCCGGGTCCTCGTTTGCAGGGATGGTCACCTCAATTGTTCCGCGGCCGGTACCGGAAGCTGCGCTAAGCGTTGCTCCGCCGGTAATGGAGGCAGTCCAGGCACTGTTACCTGTAACGGTGATGGTATAGCTGGCACCGTCCACTCCTGCCGGGACAGTTCCAAAATCTGCCGGCACGGCAACGCTCATTACGGGAACGGCTTCTGCATCCAGACGGTAAATATCCAGCTTGCGTTCCGTGGAGGAAGTGCTGCCGTAGCAGGAGAAGATGGGGCTTCCGCTGTTTTCGTTGTAACGCAGCCAGTGACGGGTCTCTACGCCGCAGGCGATGATGGTGGTATAGCTTCCTTCTTCTTCTCCGCCGTCCACGCGGGCGATATTCCAGCTGGTACGGTCATACAGACGGGATACAGTGTGCAGGTGGTTGGCACTGTTGTCTTCCCTGATTGCACAGAGATACGCCACACCCTCATCCGTGTAGTCACGCAGGGCATAGGTGCCTTCCTGGACACCTTCCTCAACAAGGAAGATCTCCACAGCGTCGGAAGGATTCACAATCTTGTCACCTTCCCTGGAAATTACGGCGGCAGAACGGTTGTTGGTGTTCTGGCCGGTGGAAATGGCGTAATCCACAGTGCTGGCAGCGATTATGATCCTGTCTCCAAGATGGAGTTGAGCCATATCGGTAACCTTGTTGTAAACAACGGGCTCCACAATTTCCACACCTTCCATATCCACGGCAATGTCATAGATTTTACCGGAAAGGACTTTACGCTCTGCGGGAAGTGCAAGAGCCTTGGTAAAGGTACCTTTGTCCGTCAGGACGGTAACTTCCAGGGTGGTTTCGGAAAGGTCGGCGGGAGCAACGGCAACCCATACGCTCTCCAGGCTTTCCGTTTCTACGGTAACGGTGTTGAACATGCTGTCTCCGTTCTCATATTCACCGGATTCCACGTAACAGAAGAAGCGGCCTGCGAGGGGCTTTTCCGCCTTTACGCTCACGGCATTTACAGTGGCGCCGTCAAGATTCACGTTCTGCACGTTAAGGTGAAGATATCCGGGAACGTGCTTGAAGCTAAGGGTCACGTCTTCCGGGACTTCCTGGAAGGTTTCCGTGACAGCATATACTATCTGGGCTTTCTCGTCCGCATAGGCGGGGACGGAACTCTGGCCTGCGGGGAGTTCAAACATGACACGCTTTTCAGTGGCGTTCTTGCTCTTGTAGGCGGCCACGGGGTTCACCACGATGAACTGGCTGGGAGCCACGGCAGGAAGCTGGGCGGAGAAGAATATCTTGCGGCCGTCCTCGCTGCGCTGGACTTCAACGGGAGTGATGTCCCCGTAGTTCATGGTAAGTGCAACCTGGGTATCGTTTTCACTCCAAAGGACGGGATACTTGCCGTCAACGGGGTCTCCGAAGATGGTCTTTGTTTCCGGCCACTCGGCACTGAAGTGAATTGTTCGGAGCTGCTGCTCCGGAGCCTGGACCTGCTCCTGTTTTGCACAGGAAGCAAGTGCAACGGCAGCTACTGCTGCAAAAATCAGTGATTTCTTCATATTGGTTAGTGTTATCTGTCAGTAATCAAAATATTGTCAAGATGCCAACGATGATTGCCCGCTTCTGCAAATGTAGCAAAATTTGGCTTAATTTCAATCCTTGTGGCGGAAGTCACTCCGTTAATCTTTACGGAAGCATTCTGCCAGGCAAGCACACCTGCGCTCTGACCGGTCGTCAGAGGGTTGCTGGTCTGGGTTCCGTTGTCCGCCATGACTCCGGGGCCGGAGATTACAACCACCAGAGGAACGTTGTCTATGGCTCCTGAACCGGCCATGTGGGCACACCAGTTGAAGGTAATTTCCACATCTACCGGAGTGGTACCTTCAAACTCCATCTGAGGAAGCCTGAGACCGGTCTGGACATTGCCCTTACCAAGTTTGAAGTAATTCTCCTGCATATACAAGGTATTGGCAGACTTGTTAAGGTCTTCATAACCGTGCTCTATGACAGCTGCACCAATGGTGTCGGAGAATTTACTCCATATATTGGGCTGGGCATGGGTGGACAGGTTGCTTCCCACTGGATCCAGCTTATCCGCATCCGCAGGAACAGCGGCCTTATATGCCGCCACAAACGGGGCAAGCCATTCAAAGTCGTCCTCGAAATAGGTCTTGCGGGACGACATATTCTTGCCCTGCGTCACGGTGAGGTAAGCCTCAAGGTTCTCTACGGTATTGTAGAAGCGTACCGTTGCCGTGCGGGACTCGGAGGTGCTGGGGTTAGCGGAATAGGACATGGCATATTCCAAAGCCTCAACCGCACCCTTGGAGGAAGGCACGCGGGAAACGGTAAGCCAGGAAGCGTCAGACTTTGCGGAGACCTCCACATTGGCCTGCACCTTCACCACCGAAGTTCCGGCGTCATAACCAACTTCCGCGGAGTTTCCTCCCACTATGCTGATAAGCGGGTCAAGTTCTTGAGGAGTACCTCCTTCTTCCACGCCGGCAGCCTGAATAACGGCAATCTCCTTGCGGGTGATGCCTGCCTTCAGGAGAACTGTTCCCTCACGCATCTTGGTGACGGTATTCTTGGCACAGGTGACTGTAAAGGAAATATCCTCGCCTGCATCGGAAGACTGCGTGCTGACGGTAATCCAATCTGCAGAGGGCTCCAGAGTGAAGTCCTGGTCGCAGGAGGCGGTGAATTTCTTGCTTCCGCCGCTACCCTCAAACACAAGGTATTCCGGATTGATGGTGAAGTTTGCGGGTGTAAGGATCTCCGTACCGGCGGACACTATTGAAATCTGCGGCTGGTAGGGGTCTTCGGCCGACACCTCGTCCACGCTCAGACGCCAGGTGGCGGTACCGGGGGATGCAGGCGGGGCTTCTCCGCTGGCTCTCCAGTTGGCGGCGCAGATAAAGCGGAACTCCACCTGGTCCGTATTCTCGGAGAAAATAGCGGTGCTTTCCACAAGGGTGTTGGTGGCACCGTCGGCATTCATGGCGTGGGTGTAAACCACAGGTTTGCCGTCAGGAGCCATGACGCTCTCGTCCGTAAAGGAGGCTCCGGCAATCTTCCAGCTCTGGCCGTCGCGGTATTCCAGCCTCCAGTACTTCTGGCCCTGGGCCGATGAACGGGTGGCGAACACAATCTTGGCGATGGTACCGGCCGACACGGGCGACGCTGCCACGAATTCCATGTAGTCTCCGGGCCAGGCACCGGTCACGCGGGGCGAGTTGTCGCTCACGTCCAGTTTGGTCTTTCCGCCCGTATCGGCAGCCTTGCCTGCCTCGTTGTGGTAAGTGGCAAGACCCTTTCCGCTTACGGGAAGTATGGTTCCGTCAGCGGGGAAGGAACTTGCAAAAGTGTTGTCCGGGACACGGACGGCCCACTTTACCGGGAATCCTTCCAAAGTAGCCTCAACGGCCGGATACTGGGTGATTGAAACGATTTCCTCCATGGTTTCCCCTCCGATGGTGTAGCGGACATTGATGTTTGCCCCGCGTATGCCGGAAGGGTTGGAGCCCACCTTGAGAACAAGCGTATCCACCTGTTTGGAAGCCACGTGTGCAGACTGGTCTTCTATCCAGGAGATGTCCGGAGTGGCGTATTCTTCCATGGTGGACAGGCTGTAGGTCCAGTCAACGTTGGAAAGGACCCTGAGCCTGAGAGTCTGACCGGACGCCTCCACGTTGAAATTGGCGGCGCTCAGCTCCAGGAACTCCGCGCTGCGGGCCTGGTTGACGGTAATTACGCCTTCGAGGGGTTCAAACTCCCCGCTTCCAAGGTCCACAAGGACATTGTACAGGATTTCACGGCTCTCAGTTGAGCTTATGTTACGTTTGGTCTTGAAGAAGAAGATGCCGTCCTTTTCTCCGGAGGCGGGGAAAGGATGAATCCAATCTTCCGTTTCCCCGCTTACGGGGACAATCTTCCAGCGGAGGTTGGACTTCACGTTAAAGCGAAGCGCCTTGGCCACATGGTCCGACTTGCTGGCAGACTGGGAGTATGCCTCGGCATCCATGTTCAGGGTGTACCTGGCGGACATGGGATCCAGCTCCGCAACCGGAACCGAACTGTCATCACGGACTGTGATACTGAAATAAGGGTCTCCCTTTATCACAAAGCTGTCTTCCTTCTTGGCACAGCCCAGGGCAAGGAGAAGCAGTATCGCTGAATATATAATCTTTTTCATAACAGGCTGTATTTACTGAAGAGGATGGGGATTACGATGGCTGCCTACAATTTTCTTGTAAGACCAGTCAAGGGCAACGTGCATATTGTTCACGGCAGATTCGCCACCCATTCTTTCCAGGGCTTCCTGGACGTGGGCGCTGTTGGAAGCCACGGTGTAGTTGGGGTAGCCCAGGCGTGTGGGAACCTCGTAGCCGTTGGCAACCGTGCCGTTGGCAATCTCAAAGTTGGGATACTCCGTACGCCTCCACTCGTTAAACACTTCCATGCCGTTGAAATACAGGGAAATGAACTTCTGGCAGGCAATGAGTTCCTCTGCGCTGGAGTACATGCTGGTTCCGTCTTCGGCCGCGGCCTTGGCATAGGAGCCAAGTTTGGAGGTCTCCAGGAGATAGTTGACATCGGCCTTCCTTACGGTAACGGGCTTCTTGGAGAACTGGCCGTATTCAGCCCACTTTTCTATACTGGCACGGACGGCCATCTCGTAAAGGTCCTTGGCGGTATAGCCGGGAACTGTGAGCTTGCCCTTCTGGACGCCCTCGGCAAGGATGAACAACACCTCCGAGTATTCCATAAGGAAGGCGGGGGCTGCGGCCCTTGAGAGGACGGCGAAGTTGGGAGTAGCGGCATTGTTGTCGTACTGCTTGTACTCGTCCATGGTGATGCCGCCGCGGGAACCCTTCCAGACATTTCCTCTCTGAGTTGCATAGATAAGGGTGCGGGGGTCTTCAAAAATGGCATTGCCGGAAGCATTGAATTCCACCATCATGTTCACCATCGTTTCCGTGATACGGTGAGACGTGAACGTGGATTCCACCATATTCTGCTGTCCCCAGTAGGAGCGGTAAGGGTCCGCATCCTGGTAAGGGATGATTGCATTGTCGGAATTCTCGGTGAAGACGGGGTAGTCGGCGGGATTGTCCACGATGGCCTGTATCTGCGCCCAGTAGCTGTCATTTATACCGGACATGCGGCAGAGAATGCGGAGCTTCAGGGAGTTTGCAAACTTAACCCACTTTGCGTGGTTGTCCAGATACATCTTGTCAAGACCGGGCTTCTGCACGGCGGGACGGCGCTTGAGGATGGTTGCGGCACTGTCCAGGTCTGCGATGAAGTCTGCGGCAAGCTCTTCCTGGCTTTCAAAAGCGGGAGCAGTATTTTCATTCTGCTTGTAAGCCTCGCGATAGGGAATGTCGCCATACAGGGCGGACAGGTTGGAAAGTTCATAGACCTTGAGTATAAGGCCGATGCCTTCCATGTATTTGTCTTCCCTTTCTATGGCCCTGTCAATGAGGTGATGGGCATCAAAACCGTAACGGGCGTAGTTGTCCCAGATGGACTGCCACTGTCCGTCGGTAATCTGGTACTGATGAATCTGGGTGGTGGCGCCGCCGGTGAAAGCGGTAACCTGGACCAGTTCATTGGCATAGAACCAGGCATAGTTCTGATTGCTCACGCCTATCCCGTAGATAAGAGGCTCAAAGAGAGCCTGAGGGGTAGCGTTGGGGAACTCAATCTTGTTGGGATTGGTGTTTATCTTTACAAAATCCTTGGTGCAGGAAACCTGCAGGGTGCAAGCTACAGCCACGACGCAGGCAGTTATTACTGTTTTTTTCATAGCCCTAGAATTTTACTTTAATGTTGAAACCGTAGCCTCGGCTCATGGGGAAGGAGCCGGACTCAATACCTCTCTTGGTATTGGAGTCGTTCATTCCGGTGACCTCAGGGTCAAAGAACGGATAATTGGATATGCAGAACAGGTTGGTTGCATATCCGGAGATGGAAACTCCCTGAAGCACCCTGGTCTTGCTTATGAGGGACTTGGGGAAGTCATATGTAAGGGTGAGTTCCTTGAGCTTTAAGAAGGAGTTGTCGTAGATGTACTCCTTGAAGTTGTAACGGTTGGCCTGGAAACTGGACCAGTAGGTAAGGACGTTGTTGGTAAGGGTTTCGTTTACCTTATATATATTGTTGCCCTCGGCGTCCTGTCCCACAAGGTTCACACCTTCCGCCACAAGTCCGTCAGGACGGCCTTCCAGGGTGTTCTTGAGTTTACCCTGATAACCCAGTGTGGCCGCGGTGACGGAAAAAGTGTTGCCGCCCAGCTGGGCAGAGAAGGTTGCATTGAGGGTGAGGCCCTTGTATCTGAAAGAGGTGGAAAGGCCGCCGGTCCAGTCTGGATTCACGTTACCCAGGTAACGGAGATCGTCGGACAGGGAAGGAAGTCCGGTGCTCTCGTTGATTACCACCTGACCGCCGCAGGGAATCCGGTTTCCGTCGGCATCCAGGATGTAGGAACCTTCCGGTGCCAGCGCAAGGCCCTTGCCCCACATCTGACCCATCTTCTGGCCCACATAGTTATAAATGAACAGACGGCTGCCGATGGTGGTACCCATGTCGGTCTGGTGCGGCTGTGCATTGTCCCATCCGTCGTACATCTTCAGCAGTGAGGCCGTGTTGGTGGCCGCATTCAGGTTGATGGTCCAGCTGAAATCCCTGGTCTTTACGGGAACGGCGAAAAGTGATATTTCCAGACCCTTGCTGCGGATGAGGCCGATGTTGGAAGTATAGTACTTCGCACCGGTCATGTAGTCAACGGGGCGGTCGTAAATCTGGTCGGTCACGTCGGACTGGAACACGGCTACGTCAAATCCCAGGCGGTTGCGTAGGAACTTGCCCTCGATACCCAGCTCAATGGTAGCCACGTTTTCCGGCTTCAGATAGTAGTCCGGGAGGGTTGCCGCAGGGCGGTATCCGCCGGGGAAGTCCGTACTGGTGTAGCCGTAGGATATGGCATAAGGGTTGGTATCCCTACCCACGTTTGCCCAGGAAGCACGCAGCTTGAGCATGTCCACGCCCTTGGCCCAGTGACGCATGCCAAGTAGTTTGTCCAGCATGGCCGACGCGCTCACGGACGGATAGAAGAAGGACCAGTTGTCCGGAGACAGGGTGGAAGTCCAGTCGTTTCGGGCTGTCACATCCAGGTAGAGCATATCCTTCCAACCAATGGAGAGCAGGCCGTAAAGGCTGTTCACAACCTTTGTGGAACGGTAGTAGCTGTCTTCCGGAATGGTTTCCGCAGGATAGTTGGTGGGATTGTAAACCCCCTCTATATCCAGCTTGTCAATGGTAACCTTGTGGCTGCGGCGCTGGTAGGTCATGTTGTTGCCGCCGACGGCAGCCATGAACGAGAGGCGGTCCTCAAAGAAGGTGTCGGAATACTTGAGGAGGAAGTCCGTATTGATCTGGGACACGAAGTTGTTCTGCTCCCTGTACCAGCCCTGCGTATAATTATAGGTATAGTAGGGCTTCCTCTGGGTTCGGAACTCGTTCACTATGTCCAGACCTGACTTGACATCCAGGGTAAGCTTCTCCTTCCAGAGATTGATATGGAAGCCGGCGTTACCGAAGATACGGTCCTTGTCCTGGGTGTTGGTCATCTCATAGAGGACGCGGTAAGGGTTGTAATACTCTTCCTGACCAAGGAGCCAGCGGCGGGGATTGTTGAAGCCCTCGCGATTCCAGCGGCCGGAGAAATACTCATCGGCATAGGCGCTCATGGGGACGTTGGTGCGGTTCCATACCATCTGGTACATTACGCCGTTGTTTGAGTAACCGGCGGAAGGCAGGTTGTCGGAATCCGTCATGTAGTAGTTCACCTTGGCGTTGAAGTCTATCCACTTGTTGATGGGAGTCTTGAAGGAGAAGGAGATGGAGTTTCTCCTGTAACCGGTGTTGGGGAGTATCCAGTCGTTCCTGGACATGTTGGCGGACAGACGGAACTTGGTTCCCTTGCCGTTGCCTCCGTCTATGGAAACGGAATTGTCCATTGTAACACCTGTGCGGAAGATACCGGAATACCAGTCGGGGGCATACACGAACGGGGTACGCTGCATCTCGCCGGTTTCCCAGTCGATGACGCTGTTCCACTGGTAGCGGAGGACAGAAGGGTCGTAGGCCTCACCAAAAGCGTAACGGCTGTAGTGGCGGGAAAGACCTTCCGGGTTCCAGTTCCAGAGGACATATTCGTCAAGGCCGAGGTCGTTACCGGGGCCGTAAGTGGTCTGGAAGTCAGGCCAGTAGCCGGGGACGTCCCAGGTGAAGCGGGAAGACAGGGTTACGCCGATGCCCTTCTGCTTTTCACCGGACTTGGTGGTGATGATGATGGCGCCGTTACCTGCACGGGAACCGTAGAGGGCGGTTGCGGCCGCACCCTTGAGGACGGTTATGGATTCAATGTCGTCAGGGTTCAGGTCAGAGCCGTTATCACCAAAGTCGATAGGGTTGTCCTGGTTGGTATAGCCGGAGCCGGATGCGTTGGATATCGCTCCTGACTCAATGGGAACACCGTCCACCACAAACAGGGCGGAACCGGTTCCGGAAAGGGAAGGGTCTCCTCGCACAATAACCCTTGTGGACGACATGGGGCCGGAGGCCTTGTTGAACTGCACTCCGGGGACCTTTCCTTCCAGTCCTCCCAGCCAGTTACTGGACTGGGACTGGTTCAAGGCATCGCCGGAAACATCCACGACGGCATAACCGAGCGAGCGCTTTTCCCTGGTCATACCCAGGGCGGTGACAACGGATTCGTTAAGGAATTCGTTGGAAGGTTTAAGCACAACCTCGTAGCCGGCCTGCTTGCCCACGGTGACTTTCTGATCCTGATAGCCCATGAACTGGACCAGCAGGACATCACCCTGGGAAGCCTGCACGGAGAATTTTCCGTCCAGGTCCGTGGTTGCATAGGAAGCTTTCCCCTCGACGCTGACCGTTGCTCCCGGAAGCGGCGAGGAGCGGTCCGTGTCGTAAACCGTACCCTTTACCGTATTCTGTGCAAAGGCCTGCGGGGAAAAACTCAGGCAAGAAAGCACAATCGCGGTAAGGATGGTCAGTCTTTTGGCAATTGGTTTAAGCATGGTTTTATTAGGTTAGTTTTTATAGGTATCCGTGTCGAATTTCTTTGGACGGGCCATCGTTTCCCTGTACACGTTTCCAAATTTGTCCGTCACCTTGATTTCCAGGGTGGAAGACTTGTCGGAAGCAGTCACATAGAAAAGGTGATCGGTGCCGGTGGTTGCAAAAGATGCATCCGCATTCTGGTTCAGGCGCTTGGCCGTATAGGAAATAAGGTGCAGAGGGTCCAATTCGGTGACGGATTTCACCGTGAGCGGCTTGCCGCCCTCCGTAACCTCGATGGTCCAAGAAGGGTCATAGTTCCACACGTTGATGTAAACCTCGTTGGCGGTGCTGGCGGTAGCCCATCGGCCCGCTTTAAGCGCAGCCTTGGAAGTGGCGCTGCCGGAGGGGACATACTTGTCGGCCGTGATGTGAATAGAGTTGCGGTCGTAGGTACGGAACTGATAATCAATGGGGTAACCGGTGGCCTTGTACTGCCAGGAAAAGTCTGTTCCGTTCACGTCCAGGATGGCGTATCCGCCGGGAGAACCGTCCTGGCCGATGTGTACTCCGGGAGTTTCCTTGCCGCTCCACCACCAGGTGCCGCAGACGGAACCGGAGTTGTGTTCAAAGATGTGGTCCCGCTCCGTGTAATCCACATTGTATATCACATGGGTGTGGCCGGTGTAAATATGCACCTTGGAGAATTTGGAGAGCATGCTTTCCATCTTCTTTCCCGTGGTGGAATTCATGCGCCAGGTATTGTTGGAGTTGAAAAGCGGGATGTGCATCGTAAGCACCACGGGCGTGGAAGCATCCACATAGCTGAGGTCCCTTTCCAGCCAGGTGAGCTGGTCAGACACCACGTTGCCGTTGTAAGACCTTTCGTAGCAGGTATTTCCCTTGCCGTCCGTGGTTTTCTTGGAATTGGTACACTCCACGTCGTCCAGGACCACATAATGGACCTTGCCCACGTTGAAGGAATAATATGTGGGGGCTATGAGCGAGGTATAATCTTTTACTGTCTGGATATCTCCGGAGTAGTACATGCTGTGGTCGTGGTTGCCTATGGTGTGGAACAACTGAATTCCGCTTATGCGGTTTGCATCCTGGATGTACTCGGCAAAGCCGTAGGAGTTCACTATCCAGTAGAGGTCCCAGGTCATGTCGCCCAGCGTGAGGCCGTAAAGCTTGTCGGGACAGGAGGTTATGTACGAATTGAGGTCGGAAACAAAGGAAGAGAACTGCTCCCTGTCCTGGGTCCGGCGGGCAAGGTGGATGTCTCCCATCATCAGCATCTTGTGATGATCCTGCCCGGGGGCCTCCTGAAGCTGGAAGTCAACTCGCTCGGCTACGTCCTTGGACGATGCCAGCGCCTTGTGGAAACGCGGCAGCACTCCGTTGGAAAGGGCTTCGTAACCGGAAGGTATGGTCATGAAAACCACTCCGTACTTCTTGGCGGACTTGATACGGTAGATACCGTCCTTGTCTGTCCTCACCACTTCCAGTCCGTCAGAGACAAGCACGCCTTCCAGGCCCTTGCCCTTTGCGGTGATCTGGCCGTAGATGGTTGCGTCCCCGGGGTCTATGGGAGCTCCTCCGGAAACCAACAGGCGAATCTTGCCCACCCGCTTGGACTGCGTTCCGCGAATGATGCTCATCACAAAATCTCCGGAGAAGATACCCTTGTCCATTGTGAACAGGAAACGGTTTTTCTCTACGGCGCTTATAGGCATGACAAAGGTGCTCTCACCCGCAAGTTCCACCTTGTCGGTAACAAGGGGGACGTTGCTGCCCACAAGGCGTATCTCCACGGTAGTACCGCCCTGACACTCAAGCACATCCGGGAGGATTATGCCGGACACGTTGATGGTTGTCGGAGTCTCTCCCTGCGGGTTTTCCTTTCCGCAGGCAAACAGCACGGCTGCCGCAAGCAGCAGCATAACGATTCTTTCAAGTTTTTTCATAGTCTGTCAATATCGGCCCAACCGAAGCGGGCGGGGTATAGCCATGCACGGGAGGTGCGTTCCATTACACCGTAGTCCAGGGAGACTTTTGGGCACTCCGCATAGGCCTTTTCTATAAATTCAGGATCCTGGATGCCGGTCTCCCAGCCTTTGAACAGTTCCGTAACCTCCGGAACGTACTTTTCCATTTCTTCCCGTATGGTGGAAGCCCTCCAAACGAAGATACCGCTGTTCCAGAAGAACTCTCCGGTGCGGACAAAGACCTCCGCCAGTTCCAGGCTGGGCTTTTCCGTGAAGGTCTTTACCTGAAGGGGACCGGTCATAAGGTGGGCGTTGCGGCCTTCCTTTACCTGGATATAGCCAAAGTTGGTATCCGGGCTTCTGGGGACGATGCCCAGGGTGATGAGGACGTCATTTACGGCCACGTAGTCCATGGCGTCGGAGATGGTGGTGCGGAAAAGTTCCGTGTCACGGATTACAAGGTCCCAGGGCGTAGCCACGATGATTGCCTCCGGATCACGTCTGAGGATGGTGTAGGTGGCATAGGCCATGCAGGGCGCCGTTTTACGGGCATAAGGTTCCGGAAGGATGTTGGAACTCTGGAGTTCGGGAACAAGGAGAGCCGCCTCCTTTGCAAATTTTTCAGGAGTCACTACAAGGATATTCTCCAGGGGGATGATGTCCTGGAATCGTTCCAGCGTGTCCCTTAGCTGACGGGCCGATCCTTTGCCGTCGGCCATTATTACGCAATATTTATGGTTATCTGACATGTGGTTATGTTTTAGTGTGTGAGGTTCAAACGTAAAGTGGTATCCAGGCCTGCGGGAAATACTTCACTGTGGTGGCACCGCCTTCATAAGTGACTGATACTATGTCAAAGAACACTTCCCTTCCCGCCATGTTTTTCCGCCCCAGGTAACGCAGGGCCGCCGACGTTATTCTCTTTTGCTTCAGCGGTGACACCTGCCTGTCCAGAGGGGCCAGTACCGGGGCCGTCCGGGCTTTCACTTCCACAAAATGGACCCCGTCATCCGCCTCGGAGACTATGTCCACCTCCAGATGGCCGGCGTGCCAGTTCCTTTCCAGGATGTGGTGTCCCCTGGTTTCCAGGAACGTGCAGGCTATCTTCTCCCCTGCAATGCCTTTCTGTCTCCTGTCTCTCATATCAGTCAAATTTAACTACCGTAACTCCGGAACCGCCAAAGCGCACGTCTTCGTCCTGAACGGAGGCTACGCCCGGAACGGTCCTGAGGTATTTCTGTATTTCCTCATGCAGAGCTCCGGTACCCTTCCCGTGAAGTATCCGTACGGGACCTGCAGAGAGCATAATTGCATCGTCTATGTATCTTGCCACCTTTTCCAGGGCGTCGCCAACCCTTTCTCCCCGGACATCAAGTTCCGTGGTAAAGGAGGCTTTGCGGGCTGTGATGGCGCTGTCGTACACCTGGCGGGGACGTTCCGCCGCCTTGGGAGCCGCGGCCTTGAACTCTGCCGACGTAATGCGTTCCACCCTGTCCAAAGGCAGTTTGGTGGTAATGTTGCCAACTATGACGGTAACCGCCTTCTCACTTATCCTGGACACTTCCCCCACCATGCCGCTGTCTTTGATGCGGACTTTTTCTCCCACTTTAAGGGGAGCGCTCCTGAAAGCGGCCTCCTTGCGGGCGGCGGCATCGGCCTCGGCGGCCTGGACATCGTTCTCCCCCGCCCTGCGGCGACGTTTTTCCTGCTCTCTCTTCTTCCTTTCCCGGACATCCTTGAGTTTGCCGTCTATGTAGTCCTGACGGGCCTGCTGCCTTCCGGCCAGGGCTCCCAGGAAATCCCGGAGCTGCGCCCTTGCCTGGCGTGTGGGCTCTTTGTCTGCCTGCGACTCCTTTATTGTGCGGATGGTGTTTTCCACCTTGCGGTTGGCATCCTTGACTATCTTTTCGGCCTCTCGCTGAGCATCTTCCAGGATGGATTCACGAAGGGCGCGGATTTCTTCCAGCTCCTTTTCGTACCTGTCCGTGAGGCCTTCCAGGGTTTTGTCCGTAGCGCGTATGCGGGTGAGTTTCTCATCCAGCACGCGACGGCTGCGGGCAATCTTGCGGAGGTTGCGTTCCATGCCCACGTACTGCTGCCCGGCCCTCTGTTCCGCATCTTGCACAATAGTCTCCGGAAGGCCCATCTTACGGGCCAGTTCAAAGGCGAAGGAAGACCCCGGGAGACCGGTTTCCAGACGGAAAAGAGGCGTTACCGTGGCAGTGTCAAACTGCATGGCGCCGTTGATGACTGCCGTATCTGCGGAAGCCGCATACAGTTTCAGGTTGGTGTAATGCGTGGTGATGACCCCGTAGGCTCCCTGGCTGTCCAGGGCGTGGAGAATGGCCTCGGCAATGGCGCCGCCGGCCGCAGGTTCCGTTCCGGAGCCGAATTCGTCTATGAGGACCAGCGTGCGGGAATCGGCCTTGTCCAGGGTGTCACGCATGTCGGCAAGGAAAGAGCTGTAGGTGGAAAGGTCGTTTTCCAGGGACTGGTCGTCGCCGATGGAGACCATGATGCGGTCAAAGACCGGAAGTTCGGAGCTTTCCGAAGTGGGCACCGGCATACCCCACTGGAACATGTACTGCAGCAGGCCTGTGGTCTTGAGGCACACGCTCTTGCCGCCGGCATTGGGGCCGGAAATAAGAAGGATGCGCTTTGCCGGGGTAAGCGACACCGTAAGGGGAACTATGCTCTTGCCTTCCTTGCGGAGGGACGCCTCCAGGAGAGGGTGACGCGCCTTGCGGAGGTTAAGAGTGCCGTCCTCCGATATTACGGGCATTCCGGCCACATAGTCCAGGGCCACCTGCGCCTTGGCCATGTTGAAATCCAGTTCCCCGATGAAGGCCGCACCCTGAATGAGTTCCGGCACAAAGGGACGGAGGAATTCGGAGAACTCTGAAAGTATGCGCGCTATTTCGCGGGTTTCGGCAAAATGCAACTCGGAAATCTCATTCTCCAGGGCCACAATCTCCGCCGGTTCTATGTAGGTGGTTTTGCCGGTGGCGGATTCGTCATACACAAATCCCTGCATCTGACGCTTTTTGGCCGATGCCACCGGGATGAGCATTTTCCCGTCGCGGATGGAAATGGCCGCATCCTGGTCCACGATACCTGCCGCCTGAGCCTCCCTGAGGATGGCGTTCATCCTGCGGGATATCTGCAATTCCTTTTCCTTCAGGGATTTGCGTATTGAATAAAGCTGGTCGGAGGCGGTGTCCTTGATTTCTCCGTGGCGGTCCAGGATGGAGTCTATCTGCCTGGAAACGGCCGCGGGCGCATTGATTCCGGAAGCCAGGTGCTGAAGGTTGGGATATATGCCGTCCTTTATGTCGTGAAAGAAGCGGAGAGCCTTTTCCAGAGTATCCAGCATGGTGCGGAGCTTCCCCAGGGAAAGGACGTCTATGGTTCCCTTTTTGCCTATGGGTTCCAGGAAAGGAATGGCGTCTATGTAGCCGCTGGTGGGGAAACCGTCCTCGAACATGAGGATGAGGCGCATCTCGTCCGTAAGGAGCTGACGGCGGCGGATTTCCGCGGCGTCCGTGCTGAACTCTTCTCCCTGGACGCGTACGGCGGCGTAATCCGTGCTGCAGCGCGAATAAACGGCTGACCTTACGCGGTCAAAGCCCAGTTTGAGTTCCAGTTTTTCCTTATGATCCACTTTGCTCTTCATCCATTGCTCCGGCCAGAATCTGGCGCAGCTCTTTCATATCCTTGATTGTGTTTATCTCCCCGTTATGGACATAGCTCACATGACCCGTTTCTTCCGAAACCACCAGTATGGACGCATCCGTATCTTCACTGAGGCCGAGGGCGGCACGGTGACGCATCCCGTAATGGGCGGGGATGTCCGTGCGGTTGGTCATGGGAAGCTGACAGCGGGCTGCCACTATACGGTTGCCCTCTATGATCATTGCACCGTCGTGCAGGGGGGAATTCTTGAAGAAGATGTTCATTATGAGGCGGCGGTTTATCTCTGCCTCAAATTTGTCTCCGGTAGAGATGTATTCGTCCATCGGGGACTTGTGCTCAAGGACTATGAGGGCGCCTGTCTTTTCCGCCGACATGGCGCGGACCGCTTCCACCAGCTCTTCCACGCTGCGGCTGCCAAGGCGCTCTTCCTTGACGCCGAGAATCCTGTTGAACAGCTCGCCGGCCCGGCGGGTGATGCCGGAAGACAGGGCGAAACGGTTAATCAGATGGCGTATTTCCGGCTGGAAAATGATTATGATGGCAAGCACGCCCACATCCAGGATTGCATTCAGCAGGCTGGTCATCATGCGCATACCCAGCATGGAGACAACTGCCTGAAGGGCAATGACTACCACCAGGACAAGCACTATGTTAAGGACGGTGCTGTCCTTCCTGATTGCGCGGAAAAGGAAAAAGATAACCGCGGCCATCATCAGGATGTCCAACAAATCCGCCAGTCCAAAGCTAAGGAAACTGAATGTGCCCAGAATCTCTGCCATATTAAGCAAAGATAATCAAATTACAGTTTTGGAGCAAACTTTTTTGGGGATTTTTGTCCGCCCTTACCGCAGTATGTCGTCCAGAAGGGCCGATGCCGCCTGGAGCGGACCTTCTCCAGGCCCCTGAATCACAAGGGGATTGGGCTTGAGGCGGGTTCTGAAGATGATGGCGTTTTCCGTTCCGCCGATATAGTACGCAGGGTGGGAAGGCGGAACCGCCACCGGGCCGATGGCCGCGTCGTACCCTCCCTCGGAATTAAGCTCCAGCGAGGCCACGAAGCGAATGCGTTTCCCCTGGGAAGCGGCATCTGCCACCATGGCGGCAATGTCCGGTTCCGCGCCTTCCAGAGCCTGGCAGAATTCCTGCGGGGCAGAGTCTCCCTCCAGGAGATTGCCCGGAACTATGGGAGTAATTGCAACGTCCTCCTTTTCAAGGGGAACTCCGGCACGGCGGCCAAGGATGAGAAGTTTTCTCAGGGCGTCGGCCCCGCCAAGGTCCAGACGGGGGTCCGGTTCCGTGAGACCTTGCTTCCAGGCCCTTTCAAGGCAGGCGGCAAAGCTCCCGCCGGAGGGATTGTATTCTCCCAGAATCTGGTTCAGGGTGCAGGATACAACCGCCTGCAGGGACACTATGGTATCCCCGCTTCCGGAGCTCCTTGTAATGGACTCCAGGATGGGGAGGGCCGCTCCCACGGTGGTTCCGTAGCGGAAGGCAAGGCCCCTTTCCCTTGCTGCGGCATGCATGGCGGCGTACTCGCTGTAGGGAACGGCCAGGGCCCTTCTGTTGGAAGAGACCACGCTTATGCCGGAGGAAAGCAGTTTCAGGTAATCCCCGTGGATGGTCTCGCTCCCTGTGGCGTCCACAAAGACGGAGCCTTCGGGGGCGCACCGGCATACTTCTCGGACAAAATCACCCTCGCGGCGGGGGGTATCGGCTTTTACGCCGGAAAGGTCCATGCGGAAGCTGCGGGAATTGGCCGTGCCGGCTATCACTGTCCGCCGTCCTGTCCGCTCGGCCACGTCTGCCCTTTGAAGAAGCTCAAAAAGGGCTGTTCCAACGGCTCCTTCGCCGGCTATGAAAACGTGTATTTCCCTTGAGGAAGCGCTCTTGAAAAAGGTCCTGTGAAGGGCCTGAAGGGCTTTTTCCTCAACCTCGGGACGCACGGTAACGGTAAGGACATCGACTGAGGATTCCATACCCAGGGCCGATACGCCGGCTTTTTCCAAAGCTCTGGCGGAGAGGAGCCTGTCTCCCTCTTCTATTGTGCCCACGAGGGAGATTTTCACATTGTCCCCCTCTTTTACGGAAGCAAGGCCCACCCTGCCGCCGGCACTTTCCCTGCCGATGACGGTGTAGCCTCCGTCCGGGTCAAAGGTATTGCGGATTTCTATGTCTATCCCGGCTTCCATGGCAGGTGCCACGGTGGGGGCGTAAAGCACTTTTGCACCGCGTTCGGCCATTGTGAATGCCTCTTTGTAGGTCATTACCGGGATGGTCCTGGCCTGTGGCACCTGGCGGGGATTGGCCGTCATGATGCCGGGGACGTCGGTCCAGATGCGGAGAGCATCGGCCTTTACCGCCGCGGCGTATATGGCTGCGCTGTAGTCCGATCCGCCTCTTCCCAGCGTGCTCACGCACCCGGCGGCGTCCTGGCACACAAAACCGGGAGCCACGAAAATCTGCACTCCCGGGGCTTCGGCAACGGCTTTTGCTATACGTCGGAAGCTCTCCTGAAGACTTCCGCTTACAACCAGTTGGCGGGAGTCCAGCCACAAGGTGGAGTAGCCCTCGGCCTCCAGTTTTTTGGCAAGGATGCGGGTGGAAAGGATCTCTCCAAAGGTGACTTTCTCTTCCTTTGGCGCGGCGTCAATCCGGGCAAAAATACTGTCTGTCTCCCGGCGGACCGCCTCCTTGTCGGCCCCGGTGAAAAGCCTGTTCACTATGGCATAGTGACGCTCTTTTATGGGTTCCAGAGCCTGGGCGGAGCCATCCAGAAGGGCATCCGTACAGCCGCTTATGGCCGACGCAACCAGGATTACCCTGCCGCCTTCGGCTTCCTTTTCCACGATGTCAAGCACGCGGGAGATTCCGGTTGCGGAGGCTACGGAACTGCCGCCGAATTTAAGGACGGAAGTTCTCATAGAAGCGAGCTGAATTCGTGAACGCCTTCAAGGCCTTCCGTAAGGAGGGCGGCCGCAACAGCGCCTTTGGCAAAGCCTTCGCGGGAGAAAGCCTCGTGACGGAGGGTTATCACATCCGTGGAGGATTCCAAGGTAAGGGTGTGAATTCCGGGCACTTCGCCTTCCCGGACGGAGCTTATCTCCGGCTCCGTGCCAAGGCTGCCTGCAACAATTGCGGCCAGGGTTTTTGCCGTTCCGGAAGGGGCGTCCAACTTGTGTATGTGATGAATTTCCTCTATTCTGGGGGTGTATCCGGCACCCTTGAGTATGGCAGAGGCCCTTGCTGCCGCGGCGAACAGGGCATTTACGCCTATGGAGAAATTGGAAGCGTAAACCATGGTGGTGCCATTGTCCAGGAAGGCCTGCTTCACTTTGTCTGCGATGTCGTCCCATCCGGTGGTTCCGATAACCGCGGCGCCAAAGCTGCGGGCTATCACGGGGTAATTGGCCCTGAAAGCTTCCGGGGTGGTAAAATCTATGCACACGCAGTCCTTTGCGTTTATCCGCTGAAGGTCCCGGGCTATGTCTTCGCTTGTGAGTACAGGCTTGATGCCACGCCTGAGGAGTTCCTGCTCCACCATGTGGCCCATCCTGCCGTATCCGCTTATTACTATATTCATGATTTTGCGAGCCGTAAAAAAATTCTGGTGTAAATATCCACCGCATCCTCCAGGTCACGGATGAGGATGTGTTCGTCTTCCCTGTGGGCGACACGTATGGTCCCGGGGCCCACTATCATCTTGTGTCCGAACCCGCTCAGGTGGGGGGCGTCGCTGCCAAAGGCTACGGGCGCGGAAGGAATGCCTTCCAGAGTGACGTAGCGGGCGGGGGCGTCTCCGCCGCGGGCGGTAAGCCTGGCCTGCGTACTGCGGGCGAGTTCCTCCATCACGGGTCCCACTTTCCCGGCCGATGCGAAGGTGGTCCGGAAGTAAATCCTGCAACTTAGCTTTGGTGAAAGCACGTTCTGGGGGTTGTCGCTCAGCAGGAGTCCCACGTTCCAGGTGGTATTTCCAAGCTCCGGGTCCTCTCCCCAGTCAACCGCCTTCAGTTTGTTGTAAAAGTCATTGAAAAGGTCCACCGCGCTTACTCCAAACTGGGGATAGCCGCTGTGGAAGGCCTTCCCGGTGAATTCCACATCAAAGGAAGCAGTGCCCTTGGATGCGGACACCATTTTGTTTTCCGTGGGTTCCCCCACCACCAGGAAGGGGGCCCGGAATCCGGTTTTGGAGAAAGCTTTGGCTCCCAAGGAACCGGTTTCTTCCCCGGCAAGGAGAAGTAGGGCAAAGCCGCTGTGACCTGCGGACTCAAGGCGCTTGCAGGCCGTGTACATGGCCAGAATCTGGCCCTTGGCGTCGCAGGAGCCCCGGCCCAGGACCTCATCGGCCCGGAAGCTGGGAGGGATGTAGGGGGGAACCGTGTCCATGTGGGTGCAGAAAACCACCTCCGGCCTGCCCCAGGACAAAAGCAGATTCAGGGTGCCGTCGCCAACTTCCATGAGCTCCCGGGAAGGGGCCTGGAGGGTGTTGGAAAGCCAAAGGGCCACCTCCCGCTCCCTTCCGGAAGTGGAATCAAAGTCCAAAAGCTGCCTGAATAGCTCTAAATCCATCCTTTTTCCAAAAGATACTGTGCAATCTGGACCGCGTTGGTGGCAGCCCCTTTGCGGAGGTTGTCAGAAACGCACCAGAAGTTAAGTCCGTTTTCTACGGAGAAATCCCGGCGGAGGCGGCCCACAAAGACCTCGTCCCGCCCCCATGCGTCAATGGGCATGGGATAGATGTTCTCCGCGGGGTTGTCCCGCATCACGACTCCCGGAGTTGCCGCCACAAGGGCTCGGAGTTCCTCCAGGTCATAGGGCCTGCGGAGTTCCACGTTCACGCTTTCCGAATGGCCGCCTTTCACAGGCACCCGGACAGTGGTGGCGCTCACCGCTATTGTGCTGTCGCCCAGAATCTTGCGTGTTTCGTTAACCATCTTCATCTCTTCCTTGGTGTAGCCGTCCGGAAGGAATGAATCTATATGGGGAAGCACGTTCAGGTCTATCCTGTGAGGGAATTTGTCGTGGGAAAAATCGCCCTTTCTCTCCGCCTCCAGCTGTTCTATGCCCCTCTGTCCGGCACCGGTCACGCTCTGATAGGTGGAAACCACTATCCGCTTGATACCGTAATTCCTCTGCATGGGGAGCAGCGGAAGCACCATCTGTATGGTGGAGCAGTTGGGATTGGCTATTATCCTTGTATCGGCCGATATGTCCTGAGGGTTTATCTCCGGGACCACCAGCGGCACGGACGGATCCATCCTCCAGTAGGAGGAATTGTCCACTACAAAACAGCCCGTGGCCGCAAATTCAGGGGCCCACTGGGCCGATACGCTGCCGCCGGCACTGAAAAGGGCCACGTCGGGGCGGCGGGAAACGGCCTCATCGGCACTGACAACCGTCCACTCCCTGCCGCCGAAAAGGACTCTGCGGCCTATGCTTTTCGAGGACGCAACGGGGATGAGTTCATCCACGGGGAACTTCCTTTCCTGAAGTACCTCCAGCATTTTGGACCCGACAAGGCCCGTTGCCCCTACTACTGCTACTTTCATCTTCACTAAAAGTTAAATCCTGCAAAAATAGTCATTTTTATTGAACCAATCCAGCAGGGCTGCACGGCGGGGACTGTTCGCGGACAGGAAGGAATGCTCCAGTGAGGCCCGGCACATAGCCTTTAGCTCCTCAAGGGACAGGTCCCAGCCAACCACAACGGCAAGGTAATCACCCGTGAGGATGGAGAAGGATTGATAGGCGGGGTCGTCGGAGCATATCACGATTGGAATTCCGGCTTTGCGGTAAGCGTTGGCCGGGTGCTGGGAAAAGTCGGAGCAATAACCCAGGGCACGGTTGCTCACCGGGCATATTTCCATGCAGATTCCGCGTCGGAGCACCTCTTCACGGAGCTCGGGATAGCGGTACAGGTTGAAGCCGTGTCCCAGGCGGTCTATGCCGCAGCGAAGGGCAATCTCTATTTCCCTGTTTTCTCCCCGGAGGCTCTCTCCGGCGTGAAGCGAGAGGCCAAGGCCGGGATTGGATGCGATTATCTTCCGCACCCTTTCCTCATAACGGGAGAGGGAGTAGCTGCGGTCCTCGTCGTTTACTATGTCTATCCCCACTACAAAGTCCTCGTCACCGTCTTTTACCTGTTCCCTTACATACAGGGCGTTATCCATGAGGGTGTCGAACAGAGGGTCCCAGACGTCGTTTTTACCGCCGCAGGCAACCACCCTCAGGACAAAGAGGGGGTCTTCCCGGCGGAACTCTTCCAGGGCTTCCATAAGGGCCCTACCGCGGGCAAGGGCGTCTTCCCTGGTGCCAAAGAAAGGACTCTTGAGTTCTACGTATTCCACGCCGCAGGAGTGATAGCAGCGCATCACCCTCAGGTAGTAGTCTTTCACAAGGGGCGGGGTGCAGCAGACAGCGCCGCAGCGGGTAAAAATGCCCTCGAACCAGTCCCAGAGGTATTCCCCTTCCGGGCAGCCCAGAACGGTCCACTCACGGCGGAAGTCCTCCACGGTAAGGCCGTCGGCAAGGCACTCGGCCATGGTCCGGCTGCCGTAGGGGGCGCCGGGGCCGGCATAGCGTATCTGCCACTCGGGGGTTATCAGGAGTTCCGGATGGTCCTTCAGGAATTCCACATGCTGGTCCATGGGGAGGGCGGCATCGGCATGGACATGGAGGTCCCCGCCTTTGGGCATGGCCTCAAGGAATTTGTACAAAGGGGTATCATAAATGCCCCTGTCACGCAGAAAATCCGGGGCCGTACCATAAACGGCCCTGAAGTCTGCCTTAAGTTTTTCAAAATCTACTCCCATTCTATTGTTGCCGGCGGTTTGGAAGAAATATCGTAAACTACACGGTTCACTCCGCGTACTTTGTTTATGATCTCGCTGGATACTTTTGCCAGGAATCCGTAGTCAAGGTGAACCCAGTCGGCAGTCATTCCGTCCACGGAGCTCACAGCCCTAAGGGCTACGCACTGCTCGTAAGTGCGGCTGTCTCCCATGACCCCCACGCTCTGTACCGGCAGGAGGATGGTTCCGGCCTGCCAGACGCTGTCGTAGAGTCCGGAATCGTGGAGGGCGGACATGAAGATATAGTCGGCCTCCTGCAGTATGCGCACCTTTTCCGGGGTCACTTCCCCAAGGACGCGTATGCCCAGTCCGGGGCCGGGGAAGGGATGCCTGTGCAGGATTTCCGGCACCAGGCCAAGTGCAGCGCCAACCCTCCGGACCTCGTCCTTGAACAGCAGGCGCAGCGGTTCCACCACCTTGAGGTGCATTCCCTCCGGAAGGCCGCCCACGTTGTGGTGGCTCTTGATTGTCACCGCGGCTCCCCCGGGAATCACGGCCGATTCTATCACGTCCGGATAAATGGTACCCTGTGCCAGGAAATCCGCTCCGGGGATTTTGGCGGCCTCCGCATTGAAAACCTCAACGTAGTCCCGGCCGATTATTTTTCTTTTGGCCTCCGGATCCGTGACTCCCGCAAGGTCCCCGAAGAAGCGAGCCGATGCGTCCACTCCGCGGACGTTCAGTCCCATGCCGCGATAGGATGCCAGCACTTTGGTGAATTCGTTCTTCCTAAGAAGGCCGGAGTCCACGAATATGCAGTGGAGACGGTCCCCCACCGCTTTTTGCAGGAGCAGGGCGGCAACCGAGGAGTCCACCCCGCCGGAAAGTCCCAGGATTACTTTGCCTTCGCCTATAGTTTCCCTGAGGTCGTTTACCGTTGCGCTTATGAAGTTGTCCGGGGTCCAATCCGCCTTGCAGCCGCATATTTCCTTCACGAAATTGCCCAGGATCTTTGCCCCTTCCTCCGTATGATGAACTTCCGGATGGAACTGGATGCCCCAGCTGGGTTCGCCTTCTATTCGGAAGGCCGCGTTCTGCACATCCCCGGTGGAAGCTATGCAGCGGAAGCCCTCCGGGATGGTTTTGATTGTATCTCCGTGGGACATCCACACGGTGGAGCTGGGGCTTACCCCGCGGAAAAGGACATCGTCCGTGACGGTGAGCGTAGCCCTGCCGTATTCCCTTGAGGGAGACGCGGCTACGGAGCCTCCGCCCAGGCGGGACAGCAACTGGGCTCCGTAACAGATGCCAAGCAGCGGAAGGCGCTTACGGAATGCGCCAAGGTCCGGCATGGGAGCGTTGGCGTCGTTGACGGAGGCAGGACTGCCTGAGAGGATGACGCCCTTTACGTCGGCGTCCATGGGCGGGATATGGTTGAAAGGATGTATCTCGCAGTAAACGCCGGCTTCCCTGACTCTTCTTGCAATGAGCCTGGTGTACTGCGAACCAAAATCCAGAATTATTATCTTATCCATTGTAATTGGGGGACTTTTTGGCTATGGTGACGTCGTGGGGATGGTTCTCCCTGAGGGTTGC
Organism: Bacteroidales bacterium; assembly: GCA_017477335.1. Lineage (GTDB taxonomy): Bacteria > Bacteroidota > Bacteroidia > Bacteroidales > UBA932 > Cryptobacteroides. The sequence continues at coordinate 4,671 of JAFUVY010000021.1, read as the reverse complement.
AGTGGATATCTTCACAAACTTTGCCTGATGAAGGGCGTCTATGTCCGCCGCTCCCACGTACCCCATTCCGGAGCGGAGACCGCCGCAGAGCTGGAAGAGGATATCGGCAACGGGACCCTTGCAGGGCACTTTTGCCACCACGCCCTCCGGGACCAGCTTGCCGCCGCCTTTCTGGAAGTAACGGTCTGCGGATCCGGCCTGCATGGCGTCTATGGAACCCATGCCGCGATAGAGCTTCATGCCGTCCTGCTCCTCTCCGGGGGCCTCGTCACATCCTGCGAACATGGAGCCGCACATGACGCTGGAAGCACCGGCGGCAAGGGCCTTCACCACGTCGCCGGAGTAGCGGAGTCCGCCGTCGGCAATGACGGGGATATCTCCTGCAACCTCGGCCACGTTGGCAATGGCAGAGAGCTGGGGATAACCCACGCCTGCAACTATTCGGGTAGTGCATATGCTTCCCGGGCCGATTCCGACCTTAAGCGCATCGGCTCCCGCCTCTATGAGGTCTTTTGCGGCCGCGGCCGTCGCGATGTTGCCAACCACTACGTCCACCTCCGGGAATGCGTCCTTTACGGCCTTGAGGGCGGAGACCACGCCTTTGGAATGCCCGTGGGCGGAGTCAAGGACTATGGCGTCGGCCCCGGCTTCCACAAGGAGTTTCACCCTTTCAATGGCGTCCACAGTGATGCCGCTTGCCGCCGCCACTGCAAATCCGGCCTGCTTGACTTTCCGGACCTCGGCCGCCTGCAGCTCTGAGGGCATATTCTTGTGTATCACGCCAATGCCACCGGCCTTGGCCATAGCTATGGCCATACGCGCCTCCGTGACGGTATCCATTGCGGCGGAAGCAAAAGGCACGTCAAGAGTGATGTTTCTGGAAAAACGGGTTTTGAGAACAGTGTCCTTGGGCAGTACCTCCGACCACGCGGGCACAAGGAGGACGTCGTCAAAAGTGATTCCGTCTTCCGTTATTCTTTCTTTAAGAGGGAGCATCGCATTATGGTTTATAATGCGTGCAAAGATAAGAAAAATTCTTGAATATTATGCTCTCACGATGTGGGCTCCAAGGGCATTCAGGCGACCTTCTATGTCTTCGTAGCCACGGTCTATCTGCTCCACGTTGTCAATGGTGGAGGTTCCGTTTGCGCTCATGGCGGCAAGGAGCATGGCGATACCGGCCCTGATATCCGGAGAAACCAGTTTGGCTGCCTTGAGGGTGATGCGGTGGTCATGGCCTATGACGACGGCCCTGTGGGGGTCACAGAGAATGATCTGCGCTCCCATGTCTATGAGGCGGTCCACAAAGAAGAGGCGGCTTTCGAACATCTTCTGATGTATGAGCACGCTGCCCTTGCACTGGGTAGCCACGACCAGCATGACAGACAGCAGGTCCGGTGTGAGGCCGGGCCATGGAGCATCGGCAAGGGTCATTATGGAGCCGTCCAGGAAGGAATCTATCTCGTAGCTCTCCTGTGCGGGGACAAAGATGTCGTCTCCGCGCTGCTCCAGCTTTATTCCAAGGCGACGGAAGGAGTCCGGGATGATGCCAAGGTCGTACCAGGAGACGTCTTTGATGGTGATCTCGCTGCGGCAGATGGCGGCCATGCCTATAAAGGAGCCCACCTCAATCATGTCCGGTAGTATCTTGTGGGTGGTGCCGTGAAGGGATTCCACTCCGTGAATCCTCAGCAGGTTGGAGCCGACTCCCTCTATGAACGCGCCCATGCGGCCAAGCATGCGGCAAAGCTGCTGGATATAGGGTTCACAGGCTGCATTGTATATGGTAGTGGTACCTTTGGCCAGCACCGCAGCCATGAGGATGTTGGCGGTTCCGGTGACGGAGGCTTCGTCAAGGAGCATGTACCGGCCCACAAGCCTGTCTTTGGTTGTAAGGTGGAAGGCACGGCGGGAAGGGTCGTAGTCCATTTCAGCCCCCAGGTTTATCATTCCGTCCAGGTGGGTATCCACCCTTCTGCGGCCGATTTTGTCGCCGCCGGGCTTTGCGAACCACGCATGGCCGAAACGGGTCAGAAGCGGGCCCACCACCATCACGCTTCCCCGGAGGGCTGCGCATTTTTTCACGAACTCCTCGGTCTCGATGTAGGAGGTGTCAACTTCATCGGCCTGGAAACTGAAAGTGCCCTTGTTGATGCGGCATACCTTGACCCCCATCTTCTGAAGGAGGTCTATGAGGTTCATAACGTCCAGGATTTCCGGCACGTTGCTTATGGTAACCTGCTGGGGGGTTAAAAGTACGGCGCTGATTACTTCAAGAGCCTCGTTCTTTGCTCCCTGGGGAGTGATGCTTCCGGACAGTTTGTGCCCGCCTTCTATTATGAATTTTGACATATCCTTGGTTTAGTTTCAGCAAAGATAATGTATATTTTTGTATTTTTGCAGCCGATGGATTACCAGAAACTTTTTTCGGCCGATGTGCCGTCATTCATGCGTTCCCCGGTGAGGGAAATTTTCCGCAAAGTGGATCTCTCTGCAATTTGCTCTTTTGCAGGGGGTTATCCATCGGCCGATACGTTCCCGCTCTCCAGCATCCCCGCCCTGGCCCGGACCGTCCTGGACAAATACGGCAGCAAGGCTCTCCAATACGGTGCCACCCAGGGAGTTCCGGAGCTCAGGAAGCTTATCGCCTCCCGCTATGGGGTGCCTGTGGAGAGGGTGCAGATAACGACATCGTCCCAGCAGGGAATAGACGTCTGCTCCAGGGTGCTGCTTAATCCCGGAGACTCGGTAATGGCACATAGCCCGGTGTACCTTGGTGCCCTTCAGAGTTTCCGCTCATACAGGGCCTCCGTCCGCGAGATTTCTCCGGATGGGCCGGCGCCCAAGTTCATCTACGTTATTCCGGATTTCAACAACCCCACCGGCGAGACCATGTCTCTGGAACAGAGGGAGGAGTTAGTGGCTATAGCACGCCTGCATGACTGCCTTATCGTGGAAGACAGTCCCTACAGGGAACTCCGTTACAGCGGAGAGAGCGTCACTCCCATCATGGAGCTGGCTCCGGAAAGAACTCTGCACCTTGGCAGTTTCTCCAAAGTGTTCGCCCCGGGATTCAGGATTGGCTGGATAATAGGCCCGGAGCCTGTACTGGAGCAGATTTATATATGCAAACAGAGCCTGGACCTGTGCCCGCCGGTGATGGACCAGTACATGGCGGCAGAGTTTCTGGGCTCCGGAGAGTTGGACCGCAATCTTGAACACACGCTCTCCGAGTACCGCTCACGCAGGGACCTGATGCTCTCCCTGCTGGAAAAATACATGCCTTCCGGAGTGTCCTGGACCCATCCCGAGGGTGGTCTCTTCCTATGGCTCACCCTGCCGGAGAACATTGATACGGTGGCACTTTACGACAAGGCTCTCTCCCGCGGCGTAGCCTATGTTGCCGGTTCCTTCTTCTACCCGGACGGCAGCCACAGGAACACCATGAGGATGAACTTCTCCTATGTGCCGATAGAAAAAATGGAGGGAGGCATCTCCCTTCTTGCAGACATTATCGCCAATGATCTATAAATTCACAGGTGCAGGAAACAATTTTGTAGTGCTTGACGGCCGTCAGGGCGGGATGGAAGAATTCCGCAGTGCGGACCGTATCCGCTCCCTTTGCCGGGAGTACGGGACCGACGGGCTCATGATTCTGGGGCTCGCCGAAGGGAATGGCACCACTGCAGCGGACTTCTCCATGGAGTTTTACAATCCGGACGGCTCCGGCGGCATGATGTGCGGTAACGGAGGCCGATGCATAGTGGCGTTTGCAGACTATCTGGGGCTTGTGCCCGCGTCCGCAGACGGCACCTGGCACTTTCTGGCGCCGGACGGGATGCACAGTGCCGTGATCCTGGACAAGACTCCGGGCCGATGGACCGTAAGGCTCCGGATGATAGATGTCACCAGTGTTGAAAGCATTTCCGGAGGATATTTCCTGAACACCGGGACAAGACACTTCGTGAAGTTTGTCCCCAGTGTGGACACCATTGACATTGAAGCCGTGGCAAAGCCCATCCGATGGGCCCCCGAGTTTGCTCCGGAAGGGGTGAACGTCAATTTTGTGGAAGTGAGCCCCGACGGACTCCGCGTCCGCACCTTCGAAAAGGGCGTAGAGGGCGAGACCCTTGCCTGCGGCACCGGCCTCACCGCCTCCGCCATCGCCGCCTTCGTGCGCGGCATCCCATCCCCGGCAGGACTCACGCCGGAGGGCGCCGGATATCGGCTCCAGTGCCGCCGTGGCGACTGGCTCCAGGTAGAATTCTCCGCCTCCGGACAAAGCTTCACCTCCGTCCATCTCACCGGCCCCGCAGAGATTATTTAACAATCCCCATCGTGCTATCTTCCTTTCCGGGGCGGGCAGGTATTTTTGATTGTTGCATCCGGAAGGACTAAAAAGATTCTTCACTTCGTTAGATTCTTCACTTCGTTCAGAATGACAGTTCGTTCAGAATGACAGTCTCATGTCATTCTGAGGCAGGTTCACCTGCCGAAGAATCTACTTTTTTGTCACCTCCTTCCTACTATAATATACCTCTAATTGTTCCGTACCGGGGTAGTGAATCCATGCTCTGCGGAAGGGAGTACCCTCCAGGAGGCTTGTCCACCCTCGGACAAGTATAGAGGGAGGGGCCCGTTGGATACAAGTTCCCGCCCTCGGGCGGGGAC
>JAFUVY010000020.1 GCA_017477335.1 Bacteroidales bacterium | reverse complement strand
TCGCCCATGGCCACCCTCGGCCGTGTAAGAGGGAGGGGCCCACGAAGTGGGAGGGGTCGCACCTTGTGCGACGGCAGGAAAAATGGAATAGGTTGTTTTTTTGTATAAGAAGAAGTACAATATAGTCTGACAGGGCACTACTGGAATTTCAGAGGGTATCGGCCCTATTTTTTTACTCTCTGAAATTTCAGTAGTGACCTGGCGCGAAGAAGAAATAGGAGAAAGTGAGTGTACGTTTTTTGTCACAGGATGGAGTTTTTGCACTTCTCCCCGGATTTAAATTGCACAAGAAGTGCAAAATCGGCCTCCCAGAGCAAAAAGTGAACACTCGGTTTTTTTGTAGCAGGTCCCGGGACGGGCAAGGGGTGCGGAGACAAGACAAAAACATTTATTATATTTGTAGCTGCTAAAATAGTTGATATGAAAAGATTTGGATTATTGTTCTGCGCCGCAGCCGCAAGCTTGAGTCTTCATGCGGCAGAAAACACAGCCCCCCGTTGGATAAGGCACAGTGCCATTTCCCCCGATGCATCAAGCCTTGTGTTTGAATATCAGGGAGATCTGTTTACCGTTCCCGCTAAGGGCGGCAGGGCAGTGCAGCTCACTACGGATTCAGCCCACGACACGGAGCCCGTATGGACGGCAGACGGAAAGAGCGTAGTGTTTTCCTCCTGGAGGGACGGCAGCAAGGATATATGGATTATTCCCGCAGAGGGCGGCAGCGCCGTCAAGCTGACAGACTTTGGCGGCAGGGAAACTCCCCTTGCCGTGTCTGCGGACGGGACGCTGTACCTGAGTGCCAACATTCAGGAAGATTTCTCTTCCAGCGTATTCCCCGGCGACGCCAAACTATACAAGCTTTCCATAGCAAAAGCCGCGGAGGCGCAAGCCAAAGGACGGCCCCTTCCCGCACCGGAGCAGGTTTTCCCCTTTGAGGTTGGAAACATTTCCGTAAACGCAGCAGGACAAATCCTTTACGAGGACGTGAAGGGTTACGAAGACGCCCTTCGAAAGCACCACACATCGGCAATCGCCCGTGATATTTGGAGCTGCGACGGTGGAAGCTTCACCCGCCTGACCACCTTCCCCGGCGAGGACCGCAATCCCCTCTGGGCTCCGGACGGCAAGAGCTGGTACTACCTCTCCGAACAGGGTGGCACCAAAGGCCAGTGGGGCGGAGACTCCAACGTCTTCTCCTCCGACGGAAAGCAGCTCACCCATTTTGAAAAGAACCCGGTCCGGTACATGAGCATCGCCCTGGACGGCACCCTTGCATTCAGCTGGAACGGAGACCTTTACACCCTTAAGGCCGGCGAGGAGCCCGTGAAAGTTGAGATAAAACTCCAGAGGGAGACCGCGCAGAAGGAGTTCGTGTGGAAAAACCTGGGCAATTCAATCACTTCCATGGCCGTTTCCCCGGACGGAAAGGAACTTGCCTTTGTGCTTAGAGGAGATGTCTATACCACCACTACGGAGCTTTCCGACACCCGCCGCATAACCTTCACCCCGGAGCAGGAGCGCGAAGTTTCCTTTGGGGAAGACGGTCGCAGCATCTACTACGATTCCGAGCGGGACGGCATCTGGGGCGTTTACCGCGTCACCCTTGACGACAAAAAGGACAAGCACTTCACCTTCTGCAGCGGCTTTACGGAAGAGAGGATAAGCCCGGAAGGGGAAATCTGCTTCCAGCCCGCCGTTTCTCCCGACGGAAAGCACGTCGCCTATCTTAAAAATCGTGCGGAAATAATAGTTGCAAAGGCCGATGGCAAAGCCCCCAGGGGCTTCCTGAAAGGAGCCAATGCCTCCTATTCCGACGGAGACCTCCCCTTTGCCTGGAGTCCGGACAGCCGCAGCATCCTTACCGCTTACCAGGGCGGCGGCCGCATGTACAACGAGGATATAGCCCTCATAGACATTGAAACCGGCACAGTCACCGACCTCACGGAAAGCGGATATTCCGACGGAAGCTTCCGCTGGGCCGCAGGCGGCAAGGCCATGACCTGGGAGTCCGACAAGGAAGGCTATCGCAGCCATGGAAGCTGGGGCGCAGAGGGCGACATCTACGTCATGTTCTTTGACGACGAGGCTTTTGCCGATTTCCGCAAGAGCGAGGACGTGGAGAAGATAGAGAAGTTCCTGAAAACCGCCAAGGAAGAGAAAAAGGAGGCCAAGGATTCCGCAAAGGCGGAGAAAAAGCCCGTGGTACTGGAACTCTCCCGCAGGGAGGACCGCATTGTGCGTCTTACCGGCACCTCCGGCCGCCTGGGAGACCACTGGCTCACTCCTGACGGAAAGAAGCTCTATTACACCGTAAGGCGCGAAAGCGGCACGGACCTCTGCTGCCTGGATATCCGCAAGGGTGACGTCAAGACCGTTTCCAAGGACATGAGCGGCAGCTTCTATCCCTCACCAGACGGCAGCTGCTTCTACGTTGCCGGAAGCCGTGGCATCACCAGGGTGAGCGCCGACAACGGAACCTGCAAGGGCGTTGACTTCAAGGGAGAATACAAATGGTATCCCGCACGCGAAAGGGAATACATCTTTGAACACTGCGTAACCCAGGTACGTGAGAAGTTCTACGACAAGGACATGCACGGGGTGGACTGGGAGGCCGTTGCGGCCAACTATCGGCAGTTCCTTCCCTACATTGCAGACAACTACGCCTTCCAGGAACTCCTGAGCGAGATGCTGGGAGAGCTCAACGGCTCCCATACCGGCGGCCGTTACTATGACGGAAGCGGCATCTCCACCGCCCGCATGGGTGTCGTGTTTGACAGCTCCTACTCCGGGAAGGGCCTCCGCATTGCAGAGTTCCTTCCCGGAAGCCCGCTGCTTACCGCCTGCCCTTCCCTGAAGCCCGGGGACATTGTCATGAGCATAGACTCCAGGGAAATTGAAAGCGGAGAAAACTGGTACCAGGTGCTCCAGAGAAAGAGCGGGAAGCGCGTCCTCCTGGAGATAAAGGCATCCGGAAAGCCGGTAAAAGTATATGTAAAGACAAGCGGCAACGACTCCCAGGCATCATACAAACGCTGGGTAAGGAACAACGAGAAGCTTGTCCGGGAACTCTCCGGCGGAAAGATTGGCTACGTTCACGTGCAGGGCATGAACTCCCCATCCTTCAGGGAAGTTTACTCCAAGGCCCTTGGCAAATACAGGGACTGCGACGCCCTCATAGTGGACACCAGGCATAACGGAGGAGGCTGGCTGCACAACGACCTTGCCAACTTCCTGGGCGGCCACCTGTACACCGAGAGGCGTCCCCGCGGAGCCGCCATGTCACCGGAGCCCTACGACAAATGGATAAAGCCCTCCTGCGTCCTTGTCTGCGAGGACAACTACTCCGACGCATGCGGCTTCCCCTACCTGTACCGCGCCCTTGGAATTGGAAAGATAATAGGCTCACCGGTACCCGGCACCGCCACCAGCGTATGGTGGGAGCGCCAGGTGGATCCCACCATTGTGTTCGGCATACCGCAGATTGGCTCCTGGAGCATATCCGAGGGCCGGTTCCTTGAGAATCACCAGCTCTTACCCGACATTGAAGTGTACAACGACCCCGCTTCCGTAATAGCAGGCCGCGACCTCCAGCTTGAAGCAGCCGTAGCGGAGATGCTCAAAACCACCCGCAAATAATGGAAATAGTCGTATTAGTGGCGATGGAAACGGAGCACAGGCTTTTCCTGAAGCTCCTTGGAGAAAATGCCCGGCTGGGAAGGCATCACATAACCCTCAAACGCTGCGGCATAGGCAAGGTCAACGCCGCCGTCATGGCTGCCGACGTAATCCGCGACGTCCATCCGGACCTGGTAATCTCCAGCGGTGTTGCCGGCTCCTGCAGTGCCGATGTCCACACGATGGACTTTGTCATCGGCCGGGAAACCGCCTACCACGACGTCTGGTGCGGCAAGGAATTCGCTCCCGGCCAGGTGCAGGGCCTCCCGGAAAGGTTCCGCGCCCCGGAAGAGTACGTAAAGGCCGCCCTTGACAATGCCGATTCCGCTCCCGGGGCAGTAATCCCAGGCCTTATTGCCAGCGGAGACGCCTTCATAGAGTACAGGGAAGAGGTGCAGGCCATACTCAAAAAGCACCCCGACGCCCTTGCCGTGGACATGGAATCCGCAGCGCTTGCCCAGACCTGCTACATCAAAGGCGTTCCCTTCATAAGCGTACGGCTCATCTCCGACAGCGACAACGACTCCCGCTACAGTTCCTACAAGGATTTCTGGAAGACGGCAGGAGAGAACTCCTTCGCATTCATAAAGCGGTTCATAGAAAGTTTATAAGCCCGGATGAAGGCTGTAAAAGCAATATGGCTGCTTGCCGCACTGCTGCTGGCGGTGACTAACGTCGCCGCCCAGGACACGCAGGAGGAACCCGTCTATTACGACCGCATAAGGCCCGCATGGAAGACGGGAAGGAACCCCCGCGGCACGGAGAAACAGTGGCGCCAGTACTACAAGCTGGTGTACCGCTTCCCAAGGGTGTATCCCTACGCCATAGCGGCCGGTATCCTCACAAGGCAGGTGGACAGCACCATCGCCGCAGACAAAATGGGGGCATGGAAGAGGGAAAAGTATCTGATGCAGGTGCAGAAGGAACTGTTCAAAGATTTTGAAGGCTCCATCCGCAACATGTCCATATACCAGGGAGCGCTGCTTATAAAACTGATAAGCCGGGAAACCGGCATCCCGCCCTATACCATCATAAAGAACTACAAAAGCGGGGCTGCTGCCGGATTCTGGCAGGGCGTGGCCAGATTGTTTGAGAACAACCTGAAAGCCTCTTACGACCCGTACGGGGAAGACAAAGAGGTGGAAGAGCTGGTGCAGATTTGGCAGCGGGGAGAGTTCCCTGGGCTGTACTATTCAGTCTTTGGAGAATATCCGCCGGCTGTCAAACTTCCTGAAAAGTATCTGAAAGGGAGTCAAAGCGAAGTCCCCCCTGCCCGTTAATCCAGTCCGGAAGCACAAAAAGCCGGGCTCTGTCCCCAACAGGCATATCCACCTTGCAATGATAGTGGCCGAAGACAAAATAATCGGCCTTTTGCCGCTCGCAGAATTTATACAGGGGTTCGTCCTGTCCGCGGAAGGAGTAAAGCTCCTTGCGGCCAAGTCGCGAATGCCTGCTCCACGCATTCCCCAGCCTGAAGGCCAGCCATGGATGGAGGGTGGAAAAAAGCACCTGGAGAACACGGCAGTGGAAGATGCCCCGGAGTACCCGATAGCCGGCATCCACCGGGCCAAGGCCGTCTCCGTGGCCAAGGCAGAAGCGTTTGCCTCCTATTTCCGTAAAATAAGGCTGCCTTAGGACCTCCATGCCAAGCGACTGAAAATAAGAGTAAGTCCAGATATCGTGATTCCCGGGGAAGAAACATACCCTGACTCCGGCGTCCATAAGACCAATGAGGGCCGAAAATACCCGCACATAGCCTTTGGGAACCACATCCCTGTATTCGTACCAGAAATCCCAGATGTCGCCAAGGAGGTAAAGGGAATCGGTCTGCGCAGGGTCTATGGCCGCAAGGAAGTCAGTGAAAGCCTTTTCCCTTGCCGCTGCGTCACCCACCTTGAGGCCAAGGTGGACATCGGACACGAAATATGTGTACTTACGGGACACTTCAGGCAAAGATGAAGATTAAGATGGCCACCACGGTGCAGTAGATTGCAAACCAGGAAAGCCTTGCTTTCTTTACAAGCGCAACCATTGCCCTGCAGGCGAAAAGGCCCGACACGAATGCTGCGGCAAAACCCACAAGAAGAGGCAGCAGACCCACTCCGGTTCCAAAACCGCCGTCTCCGGTAACGGCCTTGAGTATATCCAGACTCTGCTCCCCTATGATGGGAATCAGGACCATCAGGAAAGAAAAACCTGCCATGGTCTCACGCTTTACGCCCGAGACAAGACCGGTTGCAATGGTGCTGCCGCTTCTGGAAACTCCCGGGATCACCGCAAAAGCCTGGGCAAGGCCCACTATAAAGGCCTGAAGGTAGGAAATGCCGTTTGGGTGCTCTCCGGAAGATGAAGGAAGGCTGAACCACCTGCCCGCTCCGTCGGAAAAGGCAAGCAGAAGGGCCGTTATGCAAAGGCCGTAGCCCACGCCCCTGAGACCTCCGGAGAAGAGGGCGTCCACACTGTCCTTGAAGAAGAATCCCACTATTGCAACGGGAATCAGGGACACGGCAATCTTGCATACGTAGTCTGTCTGGTCATTGTAGCGGAACTTGAAAAGTCCCTTCAGAAGGTCCAGAATCATGGACCAGAACACCACTATAGTTGCCAGCACGGTTGCAAAATGCACCGTAACGGTAAAATCCAGGAAGCCTTCCCCGTCAACGCCAAGGAGTTCCCTGAATAACATGAGATGTCCGGAACTGGATACCGGAAGGAATTCCGTCAGTCCCTGCACTATGCCAAGGACAAGAGCCTGCCACCACTCCATATCTTACTCCCCCTTTTCTTTGAACTGGCCCATTATGGCTATTATCTCAATCACTATTCCGGCTATGATCACTATGGGAGCGGCAACCAGACGGCGTGCATCGAACATGGCGTAATTGAAAACCTCAGGGTTGTCGGATCCGCCGCCGGAGAGCAGGACGAATCCTGCGGCCATTACCAGTATCCCGGCAATCATAAGGCGCAGGCCCTTGGCTCCCACGGCTATTTTTTCATTATTTTTTTCCATCAGATAGAATATACCATATCACGGTCAAAAGCGACCATTCTGTTAACTACTATTACTGTGCTCAGCGCACAGATGGCGACACCTCCCCCAATCATGACTCCCATCACCACAAGCAGGGCGTCCAGAGTGAAGATGGAGAACATCTGGGCAAACTCCGCCTTCACCACCATGAGGCCTCCCAGCAGGAGCAGGATGGCAAAAAGCGAGGCAAAAAGGCCCTGCAATGCCGCCCGCTGCACAAAAGGCCTGCGTATGAAACTGCGGGTTGCCCCCACAAGCTGCATTGTATGGATGGTATGCCGGCGGGAGAAAAGGTCCAGGCGCACGGTATTGGAAATAAGCACGAAGGAAATGAAAAGGAGCAGCAGGACCAAAACGCCCATGGCTATGGAAATCTTTCCAAGGTTCTGGTTCAGGGCGTCGATAAGGGAAGTCTGGTAAACCACCTCGTCCACAAGGGGGAATTTTTCCAGCGCGGCTGCAACCACCTTAAGGCTGTCTGCCGATACATACCCGGCTTCCAGATTTACGTCTATGGAAACGGGAATGGGGGAACTCTGGAAGACCTGAAGGAAGTCCCGGCCAAGCATCTCGGCCATCTCTTCCATGCCTTCCTCGCGGGTTATCAGCCTTGTTGCCAGAACACCCGGAATACGCTCAATATCAACCTGGCAGGCCTCTGCCTGGTCTTCATCCACCGTTTCTTTCATAAGGACCGATATGCGGACATTCTCCTTGAAATAATCGGACACGGCCCTGGCGTTTACAAGCAGCATCACACCCATACCCACCAGCAACAATACCAGTGCGAGGCTGATGACGGTGGATATCCATCCGCTTATGATTCTTCGCTGCATATAATAACCCAATTTCGGCCCAAAGATACAGAAAGCATCTAAAAATGTCAAAAAAAATGATTAAATTTGTAGGTCTAAAGGCTTACTTATGGAAGAGACTAAAAAGATTCTGTTCGTCAACTCTGAGATGACCCCCTACCTTCCGGAAACAGACATTGCCGGAATCTCCAGGGCCCTCCCTCAGGCTATACAGGAACAAAAACGCGAAATACGTGCCTTCATGCCCCGCTACGGTTGCATCAACGAGCGCAAGAACCAGTTGCACGAGGTTATCCGCCTCTCCGGCATGAACATTATCATCGCGGACGTGGACCGTCCCCTGATTATCAAGGTGGCATCCATAGCATCGGCCAGAATCCAGGTCTATTTCATAGACAACGAGGACTACTTCCGCCGCAAGGGCATATACACGGACGAATCCGGCAAATTCTTTGAAGACAACGGAGAACGTGCCATCTTCTATGCAAGGGGCGTCCTGGAGACCGTAAAGAAACTCCGCTGGGCCCCCGATGTAATCCACTGCTCCGGCTGGATTTCCCATGTCCTTCCCCTGTACCTCAAGAAAGCCTTCAAGGAAGATCCCATTTTTGCAAATTCCAAGGTGGTCCTGTCCCTTTATGAAGACACCCCCGCAGAAAGCCTGGGCCCGGACTTCGCCTCTTCCATACTGTACGGAAACATAAAGCCCCGGGACGTAAATCTTGGAGACAATCCCACAGGCGAAGATTTGGCCAAACTTGCCGCGAACTACTCCGATGGCATCATCTTTGGTAGTTCCGCCGTAAGCGATTCCCTCAAGGCCCACTGCAAGGGACTGGGCGTTCCCGTCCACGAATATGACCCTTCGGAAATGGCAAGTGGCGGATACGCTGCAAGTTATAATGCATTTTACGACGAAATCCTGAAATGAAGAAATTCTCTTTTGTCATCCTTGGAGCGCTGATGCTCATCCAGGGATGCATAAAGGTTGACGGATCTCTGGGCAAGGGACTGATTGACAAGAGCCTCATATACGAAACCTACACCGTAGAGTTCCCCCTCAGGGAGATTGAGATGAAACGCTCCGCCGAGCTTTCCGGCTACTCTTCCACAAGGCTGGTAATAGGAGCGATAAGGGACGATGTATTCGGGCTCACCACCCGCGAAACGGCCCTTACCCTTGTTCCCGCCCTGGATACCCTGGACTTTGGAGTGAATCCGCTTGCGGTTTCCATGAACATTTACTTTGCGGCCGACAGCATATCCTGTGCAGACGACTCCCAGGCCCGAATAATTCAGAATTTCAAGGTTACAGAGCTTCTGGAGCCTCTTGGCGTGGGCGTGAAGAAAGCCCAGACAGAGGTGAGTCACGGGACTCAGTCCATATCTGACGGAACACCCGTGTACAACGGCAGCGGCCCCCTCCAGTTCAATTTCACCAAGGCTTTTGCACAGAAGTACGTGGATGCAATAAAGGGTTTTGCCCCGGACGGAGAAATTGTAAGCAGGAGCTGGGATACGGACAAGATGGAAGAGCGTTTTACGGAATACACCAAGCTTGCTCCGGGCATACACATCCAGTGCTATCCTCCGGAGGGCAACGGCGGCAGACTGAACCTTTTCCAGCTTTCCTGCCTGAGCGTTTCCAACAACTACTATCAGCGTAACAACAACGTATGCTACCTGAAGGTTAATTCCACATGGGACGGGGTGAAGAAAGACTCCACCTTCATGTTCATCCCCGGAGAAATGGAATTCACGGACGAAGCGTCGTACACTAAGCAGAACACCAAGTTCACCCAGTACACATTCAACCGCACCACCCACGAAAAGGCCGAAGGCCTCGCAACCTCCGCCCTCTATGTGGAAGGCGGCACCGGCGTGAAGCCGGTCATATCGGCACAGGAGATACAGCGGAACGTGGTTGACAGCATAGCTAAATACGGCGGAGACCCGGACAAGGCCATCATCACTAAAGCGACGCTGATTCTCCCCTTTGAAAAGCCTGCCGACTACCTGGATTTCAGATACTTCCCCGGCGTGCTGAGCCCCACCATCCTGAACACCAAGACCGTTGACGGAAAAGAGACCAAGTCCTACGACGGCCTTACGGACGCTTCCGTGAGCACGGAAAACCAGGGCGACGTGGACCGCGCCAACCTGATGTACTGTCCGGACATCACCTATCACGTCCAGGAGATTCTGCTCCGCAAAGACCTTGCGACAAGCACCAATGCAGACATCTGGCTCCTCACCCTCCACACGGAGAAAACGGAAAATGCCAACGGCCTGCTTTACGACAATTCCTACTACCAGAACCTCCTTTACGCAAACTACTACAACAACCTTTACGGAGGAGGCTATGGCTACGGCGGTTACGGTTACAACAGCTACAGCAACTACTACAGCTACATGATGCTGGCGCAGCTGCTGAATTCTTCCCAGCAGCAGACCTTCAGCTATACGGCAGAACTGGACCAGGACCGCTACTACCGTGGAGTCCTCAACGGGATGGAATCTTCAAATCCTCCCATGTTCAGGGTCACCTTTGCTATCACCAAGGAGTAAAATCCCTCTTACTTGATATTTCTCTGGCGGACCGCCTCGTACAGGAGTATGGAGGCGCTTACAGAGACATTGAGGCTGTCCAGGCGGCCGAGCATGGGGATGCGGATATGGGCGTCGGCAGCCTTTCTCCAGATGTCCGTAAGACCTGTGGATTCCGTGCCCATCACTATAGCCGTAGCTCCTGTCATGGGGGTGTCATAATACAGATGGGAGTCCTGAAGCTGGGCGGTAAGAATCTGTATCCCGCGTCTTTTTAGATATTCAATGGCATCATGCGAGTTGCATGCGACCGTAGGGACAGTGAAGACAGCCCCTATGGAAGCCCGGATAAGATTGGGGTTGTACAGGTCCGTAAGAGGGTCGCAGACAATTACGGCGCTTGCCCCGGCGGCATCGGCACTGCGGAGCACGGCGCCAAGGTTGCCCGGCTTTTCCACGCTTTCCAGCACTATTACCAGCGGATTTTCCCCAAGGGAAAGGTCCTCAAGGCCGATATGCCTGGCCTCAACCTCCGCTATTATCCCCTCCGTTCCGTCCCTGTAGGCAACTTTGCGGTAAAGCTGCTCCGGGAGCTCGAATACCTGGGCCGACGGCACTGAAGGCAAGTCTCCGGCTATTTCCGGGCAAATGAACAGCGAATGAACCCGGAAGCCGCCTTCCAGGCAGTGCTCCAGCTCCCGCCGTCCTTCCACAACAAAAAGTCCCTGCTCCCTGCGGGCACGGGACTTTTCCTGCAAAAGCAGCAGGTTCTTTATCTTGGGATTGCTTGCCGACGAAAGCTTTTCCATCAGAACTTCTCCGGTCTCATCATGGGGAAGAAGAGAACGTCCTGGATGCTCTCCGCTCCCGTCATGAACATGGTCAGGCGGTCTATGCCCATGCCGATTCCCGAGGTGGGAGGCATACCGTATTCCAGGGCACGGACAAAGTCGTAATCTATGTACATGGCCTCGTCGTCGCCCTTGGACTTGAGGGCTGCCTGCTCTTCAAAACGCTCCAGCTGGTCGATGGGGTCGTTAAGCTCGGAATAGGCGTTGGCCAGTTCCTTGCCGCAGACAAAGAGTTCGAAACGCTCGGTAAGGGTGTCGTCGTGACGGCAGCGCTTTGTGAGCGGGGACATCTCCACGGGATAGTCAATGATGAAGGTGGGCTGGATGAGCTTGGGTTCGCAGTACTCGCCGAAGATGGCGTCGATGAGCTTGCCTACGCCCATCTCCGGACTCACCTCCACGTTAAGCTTCTTGCAGACCTCGCGGAGCCGGGCCTCGTCCATGCCCTTCACATCCACGCCGGCGTATTCCTTGATGGCCTCCAGGATGGGAAGGCGGCGGAAAGGTCCCTGGAAGGAGATCTCATGTCCGCCGATGACCTTGGTAACGCCTCCGGTGGCCTCTGCAACCTTCTGGAGCATCTTCTCCGTGAATTCCATCATCCAAAGGTAGTCCTTGTAGGCGATATACATCTCCACGCAGGTGAATTCCGGATTGTGGGTCTTGTCCATGCCCTCGTTGCGGAAGTCCTTGGCAAACTCATACACTCCGGCAAAACCGCCTACGATGAGTCTCTTGAGGTAAAGCTCGTTGGCAACCCTCATGTACATGTCCACGTCCAGGGCGTTGTGATGGGTGATGAAGGGACGGGCCGTAGCGCCTCCGGGGATGGCCTGGAGGATGGGAGTCTCCACTTCCAGGCAGCCGGCCTGGTTGAAGCACTCGCGCATGGTGTTTATGATGATGTTCCTCTTTATGAAGGTGTCCTTCACGTGGGGATTCACTACCAGGTCCACGTACCTCTGGCGATAGCGGAGTTCCGGATCGGCAAACCCGTCGTGGACGGTACCGTCGGCATCTGTCTTTACGATGGGGAGAACGCGCAGGGACTTGGAAAGGACGGTGAGTTCCTTGGCGTGGACGGAGAGCTGGCCGGTCTGGGTATAGAAGGCAAAGCCCTTGATGCCCACGAAGTCGCCTATGTCAAGGAGTTTCTTGAACACGGTGTTGTACATGGTCTTGTCTTCGCCCGGGCAAATCTCGTCACGCTTAACATAAACCTGGATGCGGCCCTCGCTGTCCTGCAGCTCCATGAAGGAGGCTGCGCCCATGATGCGGCGGCTCATGATACGTCCGGCTATGCAAACGTCCTGGTAGTTACCTTCTTCCGGCTTGTAACCGGCGGCTATCTCCACGGTGGTGGCGTTAACCGGGTACATGGGGGCCGGGTAGGGATTGATGCCAAGTTCACGGAGTTTTGCAAGGGACTCCCTTCTTCCGATTTCCTGTTCGTTCAGTTCGTAATATGCCATATATTAATCTTGTTAAGTATTATAAAAAATAACCTATTTCATTTTTCCTGCCGTCGCACGGGGTGCGACCCCTCCCACTTACGTGGGCCCCTCCCTCTTACACGGCCGAGGGTGGCCATGGGCGATAAAAATGAAGCAGGTTATTTTTTAACATTTACTAAATGCTATTGGGGTTTGCAAAGTTACAAACAATCTTTGGTTCTTTTATCCTGGGTAACGATTTCTTCACCGTCTTTCCACAGGTAAACCTTGTCTCCGCGGCGGGGATGCAGTTTTTCTCCGGGAAGGGCGTCGCCGTTCACGTGGTCCTCGGGGACTCCATCAAGGGATACGGGAACAGAGCAGCGTATGCCCTGCGGGGCCACGTCGGCCGGGGCATAATCCACGCGGAGGTCCTCCACCTTCACCTGCAGCATGCCGGTTGTGGAGCCGATGAACATAATCTCGTCCCCACGATGAAGCGGAGCCGCTTCCACCTGGATTTCGGCTACGCCGATGCGGGAAAACCAGTTGGTCACCTTGCCAAGATAAACTTTCCGGCGGGTGGCGCGACTGCCGTAGAAATCGGCCCACTCCCCCATCCTGGCGCCAAGGTAGTAGCCGTCCCAGAAACCGCGGTTGAACACGGTGGAAAGCCTTTCTTTCCAGGCAAGGGCCTTTTCCCGGGAATAGCTGCCGCAGGCAACGCTGTCCGCCGCCTCACGGTAGCACTGAACGGCCGTTTTTACATACTCCGCACTGCGGGCGCGGCCTTCTATTTTGAATACCTTTACGCCGGCCTCCACGAATTTGTCCATAAATTCTATAGTGCAAAGGTCCCTGGGGGACATAAGGTATTTGTTGTCTATGTGAACCTGGTTGCCTGTTTCGTAGTCCGTCACCATGTATCCGCGTCGGCACACTTGCAGGCATTCTCCCCTGTTTGCCGATGCCCCAAAGGCGGCAAGCGACAGGTAGCACTTGCCGGAAACCGCCATACAGAAGGCTCCGTGGGCAAACATCTCTATACGCACGAGTTCCCCCTTGGGACCGCGTATATTCTGCTCCAGTATGGCCTGGTGAATTGCCTTAACCTGGAAAAGGTTCAGCTCCCTGGCAAGGACAACCACATCGGCAAACTGGCTGTAGAATCTGAGGGCCTCCACATTGGAAATGCTCAGCTGGGTGGAGATATGCACCTCCAGGCCAATCTTGCGGCAGTACATGATGCAGGCCATGTCGGACGCTATGATGGCGTCCACTCCTGCGGCGGCAGCGGCATCCAGGGCTGCGTATGCATCGGCAAGGTCCTCCCCGTACAGGGTGATGTTCAGGGTCATGTAGGTCCGGACGCCGTAACTGCGGCAGATGCGGACAATCTCCGGGAGGTCCTCCATGGAGAAGTTGTTGGCCGAATGGGAGCGCATGTTAAGCCGGCCGATACCGAAGTAAACCGAATCGGCCCCGCCCTCAATTGCTGCAAGCAGGCAGTCGAAGCTCCCCGCAGGAGCCATTATTTCCAGCTCTTTCCTGTCCATCATATGCTCAGAACCAGCTCCACCGGACAATGGTCGGAGCCAAAAATCTGATTATGGATATCGGCCGACACAATGGACCCGCGAAGGGACTCGGACACCAGGAAATAGTCTATACGCCAGCCCACGTTCCTGTCACGGGCGGCCATGCGGTAGCTCCACCAGGAATACTTCACCTCCTCCGGATGGAGGGTACGCCAGGTATCCACGAATCCGGCGGCAAGAAGGGCCGAGAATTTTCCGCGTTCCTCATCGCTGAAACCGGGATTGAAGTGGTTGGTGGCAGGGTTTTTAAGGTCTATTTCCTCGTGGGCCACGTTAAGGTCTCCGCAGAAAACGACGGGCTTTGACAGGCCGCACAGGTAGCCGCGGAGGTCCTCCTCCCACCGCATACGGTAGTCAAGCCGTCTGAGGCCGTCCTGTGAATTGGGGACATATGCGCAGACCAGGTAGAAACTGTCGTATTCCAGGGTGATCAGGCGGCCCTCGTGGTCATGTTCGTCTATTCCCATGCCGTAGCTTACGCTCAGAGGCAGATGTTTTGTATAGACGGCCGTGCCGGAGTATCCCTTCTTGTCCGCGTAG
Organism: Bacteroidales bacterium; assembly: GCA_017477335.1. GTDB lineage: Bacteria > Bacteroidota > Bacteroidia > Bacteroidales > UBA932 > Cryptobacteroides. The sequence continues at coordinate 6,987 of JAFUVY010000020.1, read as the reverse complement.
TTCCAGTAGGAATAGTATCCGGGGAATTCCAGGTCCAGCTGACCTGCCTGCATCTTGGTTTCCTGAATGCAGAAAAAGTCTGCGTCCAGGTCCGTGAATATGTCGGCAAAGCCTTTGCCGGCGACAGCCCTGAGGCCGTTGACGTTCCAGCTTATGAATTTCAGATTGTCCATGTGGCTCCGTCCTTTGTGTCCTTGACAGTGATTCCCGCTGCAGCAAGGGCGTCGCGGATGCGGTCGCTTTCGGCCCAGTTCTTTTCCTCACGGGCCTTTTTGCGGGCTTCCAGGACTATCTCCATGGCTCCGTCAAGGGCCTTTTCGTACTTCTGGCTTCCCCCGGCACTTTCGTCCTTAAGGCCAAGCACTCCGCCTGCAATGTCGTCAAAGAGGGACTTCATGGCGGACTGCTCCGCGGGGGAAAGGTTTCCGGCATTGACCATCTTCACGGCGTCAAACAGATGGGCTATAGCTATGGGGGTGTTCATGTCGTCGCAGAGGGCGTCCTCCACCTTTGCGCGAAGAGCCTCTACTGCGGGAGCCTCAGCGGAGCATTCCTTTGCACCTGACACTTCTTTCCACGCCTGCAAGAGCCTTGCAAGGCCTTTTTCCGCAGCCTGGAGAGCCTCATTGGAGAAGTCCAGAGTGCCGCGATAGTGTGCCTGAAGGATGAAAAAGCGGACGGTCATGGGGCTGTAGGCCTGCTGGAGTTTGGGATGGTTTCCAGTAAAGAGCTGCTCCAGGGTTATGAAGTTTCCCAGGGACTTGCCCATCTTCTGGCCGTTTATGGTAATCATGTTGTTGTGTACCCAGTAATGGACGCCCTGCGTGCCGCGGGAAGCCACGTTCTGGGCAATCTCGCATTCATGGTGGGGGAACATGAGGTCCATGCCGCCGCCGTGAATGTCAAACTCCCGGCCAAGGTACTTCTCTCCCATCACGGAGCACTCCAGATGCCAGCCCGGGAAACCGTCACTCCAGGGGGACGGCCAGCGCATGATGTGCTGCGGTTCGGCCTTTTTCCAGATGGCAAAGTCATAGGGAGCGCGCTTGTCTCCCTGACCGTCCAGGCTGCGGGTGCCTTCCAGAGTGGCTTCAAGAGTCCTTCCGGAAAGGACGCCGTAGTTGTGGTCCCGGTTGTACTTCATCACGTCAAAATAGACGCTGCCGTTGGACTCATAGGCGTACCCGGCCTCCAGGATGGCCTTCACCATCTGGATCTGCTCTATCACATGGGCCGATGCACGGGGCTCTATGGAAGGCGACAGTACGTTCAGAAGACGCATCGCCTCATGATAGCGTTCCGTGTAGTACTGGACAACCTCCATGGGCTCCAGCTGCTCCAGGCGGGCTTTCTTGGCTATCTTGTCCTCCCCTTCGTCCGCATCCTGCTCAAGGTGTCCCACATCCGTTATATTTCGCACGTAACGGACCTTGTAGCCAAGGTATTTAAGCAGGCGGAAGAGCACGTCGTAGGTAACGCCGGGACGGGCGTGACCAAGATGTGCGTCTCCGTAAACAGTGGGGCCGCAGACATACATTCCCACCCGGCCCTCATGAATGGGCCTGAAGAGTTCCTTCTCCCTGGTAAGGGTGTTTGTAAGGTATAATGCTTTCATCTTTGTTCAAATTAGGCAAAGATAATTAAAAATTCGTACATTTGCGTCTCAATTCTATACTGGCATGATTCTAATTGACGGAAAGGCCACTGCGGCCGCATTGAAAGAGGAAGTTCGCATAAAAGTTTTGGACGCCGCCGCACGCGTGGGGCGTGCTCCGCACCTTGCTGTAATAAGGGTGGGAGAAGACCCCGCCAGCGTGGTTTACGTCCGCAACAAGGAAAAAGCCTGCGATGTGACAGGCATCAGGAACACCACCATCGTCCTTCCGGAAGAGACCACGGAAGAAGCCCTTCTTGCAAAGGTTCAGGAGCTGAACCGGGACCCTCTTGTGGACGGAATCCTTGTCCAGTTGCCCCTCCCGCGGCATATCTCCGAATCAAAGGTCATAGAAACCATCGCCATGGAAAAGGACGTGGACGGGTTCCATCCCCTGAACGTGGCGGGACTGTGGCAGAAAACTCCGCATGTGAGCCCCTGCACTCCCAAGGGCATAATGAAGCTGCTGGAAGTTGCCGGCGTGGATCCCAAGGGGAAAAGGGCCGTAGTCATAGGCCGGAGCAATATAGTGGGACTGCCGGCAGCCAAGATGCTGCTGGACGCCAACGCCACCGTCACCATGTGCCACACCCGCACCGCCAATCTTGCCGACGAAACCCGCCGTGCGGAAATCCTGGTAGTTGCCGCCGGAAAGGCAAAAATGATAACTGCCGACATGGTCTCCCCCGGCGCGGTTGTAATTGACGTAGGAATGGACAGAGACCCGGAGACCGGGAAACTCTGCGGCGACGTGGACTTTGAAGGCGTGGCCCCCAAGGCCTACGCCATCACTCCGGTGCCAGGCGGCGTCGGTCCCATGACCATAGCCTGCCTGATGGAAAACACCCTGGAGTGCTATCTCAGACGCACGGAAGCACGCTGAGGCTGGCCCGTACGGGGACGGAAGAGCCTGCCGCGCATGGGGCTGCGGCTTTCCAGACCGCTGCGCAGGCGGACAGCAGATGTCTGCGAGGCTTGTGAAGACCTCTCCATCTGAATGGGGAGGACGGGAACTTTCTCGTTGTAATAAGTTGTCTCTCCCCCGCCTATGGCAAAGTATCTCATCTGGTAAAAACTCGTAGGGAAATCTTCCCCTTCTATTACCGCTATGACCCGGCAGGGCGACAGAGTTGCGGTTCCGCCGTCATTGCCGAAGGCAGCTTTTGCAAGGTCGAATCCCTCGTCATAAAGCACATACAGGCCCTGGGGATGGAGAATACCGTCGTAATCCACTTCCCCAAGGAAAATCTCGTCCACGTAGGTCCCGTTTGTCTCCTTGTAAGTCTGGATGTACTGTGAAGTGAAGTACATGTCTCCGCTGTCGTAGAAGGTCTCCAGATACTCCTGGTCCATCATCACAAAGCCCTCTCCCTTCCAATAGCTTTCCCTGTCCTTGGGATAGCACTCCCAGCCGTCCACGCGGTAAACGTAGTTCGCTTCCTGCTGCGTGATGGTAAGGGTATAGTCAAATCCCAGTCCGGGGGCTTTCACCTTCCATGAGCCAAGCCACTTCTTATATTCTTCCGTAGGAACTTCTTCCCTTACTTCAAACTTGGAATAAGTGTACTCGCCGGTAAGCTTGCCCTCTGCGTCCAGTCCCATTACGAATGCGTACCAGGTGCCGTGACGGAACACGTCGAAACTGATGTTCCGGCTGCCGCCGCTGTAGATGTAATCGTCGGCCGCGTCTTTCCTTTCCTGCCTCATGAAAGCCTTGAGGTCTCCCTCGTAGCTTGCGTAGTTCTCCCTGTTGATGACGCTGACAAGGTATTTGAGATTGGAGGGAACGCCGGAGACACTGATGATGTCTGCCGCTGCGGTGGCACCGTACTCGCGGCCGGAATACTCCACCGACCAGGAGGAGTTGAAGGCAAGGTCAAAGTCTGTCTGGTCTGTCTGCTGGCCGCTTCCCTGGCCCGAAGTGCCGGAAGAGCTGTTCCTGCCCATACGTTCTATCTTGTTGCATCCCGCCAGGACGGCGACGGCGGCAAGGGCCGCCAACAGTATTCTTTTCATGGCTGTAATCATTATCATCGCAAATTTAACAATTAAAAGCATAAAAAGAAACCGGCCGGTGCTTCAAAGAAGTCCGGCCGGTAACCTATGGAGTATATCCGTTAGAGTTCGTTCATTGCCTGAGCGTAGTCATTCTTGGAGCCAACCACGATATCCTGGTAACGGGCGAGACCCGTACCTGCAGGAATGAGGTGACCGCAGATGACGTTCTCCTTAAGACCCTCCAACTTGTCCACACGGGCGCGGATTGCAGCTTCGGAGAGGACCTTGGTGGTCTCCTGGAAGGATGCCGCGGAGATGAAGGAACCGGTCTTGAGGGCTGCGCGGGTGATACCCTGGAGCACCTGGGATGCGGTTGCGGGCTTCGCGGGACGTGCTACCAGCAGCTTGCCGCCCTGACGTTCGATGGAGGCATTCTCGCTGCGGAGGTCACGTGCGCTGATGATGTCGCCTTCCTCATAGTGAACGCTGTCACCGGCATCTTCCACATAGTACTTGCCGAAGATGGCGTCGTTGCAGTCCATGAATTCCCACTTGTCCACAAGCTCCTCGGGGAGGAAATCGGTGTCACCGGGATCATTGATCTGGACCTTGCGCATCATCTGGCGGACGATAATCTCAAAATGCTTGTCGTTGATCTTAACGCCCTGCAGACGATATACAGCCTGAATCTCGTTCACAATGTACTCCTGAGCCTTTACGGGGCCAAGGATATTGAGGATGTCGGTAGGAGAGGTACCACCGTCAGACAGGCGGGTGCCGGCCTTCACGTAGTCGTTCTCCTGGACAAGGATCTGCTTGGTCACGGGAACCTCGTAACGGCATTCCCTGCCGCTGCGGTTCTTGACGATGATCTCCTTCTTGCCCCTCTTCTGCTTGCCCATGATAACCTCGCCGTTGATTTCGGAGAGGATAGCAGGGTTGGAAGGATTACGGGCCTCGAAGAGCTCCGTGACGCGGGGCAGACCTCCGGTGATATCACCGGCCTTGCCGACTGCACGGGGGATCTTAATGATGACATCGCCAACCTTGACCTTGTCTCCGTCGTTAATCATGATGTGAGCGCCGACAGGGAGGTTGTACTGACGCAGAATCTCACCATTGTCATCGTAGATGAGCATGGAAGGAGTCTTGGCCTTGTCCCTGGACTCAATAATGACCTTGTCCGTGGTCTGGGACATTTCGTCGGCACTTTCCTCGCGGAAGGTGAGACCCTCGGCCATGTTCTCGAAGCGTACGGTACCGGCGGTCTCCACGATGGTGGTTGCGTTGTAAGGATCCCATTCGCAGATGAGGTCTCCCTTGCTTACCTTGTCACCGTCCTTGAAGTAGAGGGTGGAGCCGTAAGGGATATCGTACTGGGAATAAGTGATTCCGGTATGCTCGTCAACGATACGCAGTTCCGTCATGCGGGATACCACGACCTTGCTCACCTTGCCGTCGTCGGATACCCTGTCGATGGTACGCAGTTCCTCGAAGGAAAGCTTGCCGTCGTACTTGGATTCGATGGAGGAATCGGCAACGGAACCGGATGCGGTACCACCGACGTGGAAGGTACGCAGGGTAAGCTGGGTACCGGGTTCGCCGATGGACTGTGCTGCGATGACGCCCACAACCTCTCCGGCTTCCACCATGCGGGATGTGGCAAGGTTACGGCCGTAGCACTTGGCGCAGACACCCCTGCGGGATTCGCAGGTAAGGACGCTGCGGATTTCCACCTGCTCGATGGGCAGGCTGTCGATAAGGGCAGCGGTGTCCTCGCGAATTTCCTCGCCGGCGGCAATGATAAGTTCACCGGTAAGAGGGTTGTGGATATCGTGTACGGAAGTACGGCCAAGGATGCGTTCTCCCAGGGATTCAACCACCTCGTCCTTGTTCTTGATGGCGGTGGCGATGAGGCCGCGGAGGGTACCGCAGTCTTCCTCGGTGATAATGACATCGTGGGATACGTCCACAAGACGACGGGTAAGGTAACCTGCATCTGCGGTCTTGAGGGCGGTATCGGCCAGACCCTTACGGGCACCGTGGGTGGAGATGAAGTACTCCAGCACCGTCATGCCTTCCTTAAGGTTGGAGACGATAGGGTTCTCGATGATTTCCGCACCTGAGGCGCCGCTCTTCTGGGGTTTGGCCATAAGGCCTCGCATACCGCAGAGCTGCTTGATCTGCTGAGTTGAACCACGGGCTCCGGAATCCAACATCATATACACGGGGTTAAAGCCCTGCTGGTCTGCGGAAATCTGCTTCTTCACGATGGAAGTGAGCTGATTGTCGATGGAAGTCCACAGGTCGATAACCTTGTTGTAACGCTCGTTGTTGGTGATGAAGCCCATCGCGTAGTTGTTCTTGATGTTCTCCACGTCGGCATAGCCCTTCTCGATAATTGCGGTCTTCTCCTCGGGAACCAGGACGTCGCCCAGGTTGAAGGAGATACCGGCACGGAAGGCCTGGTCGTAACCGAGGTTCTTCACATCGTCCAGGAACTGTGCGGTGCGGGTAACGCCGGTGTTCTTGATAACGTTGGTGATAACGCTGCGCAGGGCTTTCTTACCCAGAACTTCGTTCACGTAGGGAACCTCTTCGGGAACATACTGATTGACGATGATGCGGCCGGCGGTGGTCTTCACCATGTGAGTTCCCTTTGCAGGGTCCTGCTTGTCAACGGGGAGACGCACCTCGATGGGGGCGTGCATGTCAATCTTCTTGTCGTCGTAGGCGATAATGACCTCTTCGGGGCCGTAGAACCTGAGTCCGGAACCCTTGGCACCGGGACGCTCCTTGGTGATGTAGTAAAGACCAAGGACCATATCCTGGGAAGGAACGGTGATAGGGGAACCGTTGGCGGGGTTCAGAATATTGTGGGAACCCAGCATCAGGAGCTGAGCTTCCATGATGGCGGCATTGCCCAGGGGCAGGTGAACTGCCATCTGGTCACCGTCGAAGTCGGCGTTGAAAGCGGTACAGGCAAGAGGGTGGAGCTGGATGGCCTTGCCCTCGATCATCCTGGGCTGGAAAGCCTGGATACCCAGACGGTGCAGGGTAGGTGCACGGTTCAGCAGCACGGGATGGCCCTTCATCACGTTCTCAAGGATTTCCCAGATGACGGGATCCCTGCGGTCCACAATCTTCTTTGCACTCTTTACAGTCTTCACGATACCGCGCTCGATGAGCTTGCGGATTACGAAAGGCTTGTAGAGCTCGATTGCCATCTCCTTGGGGAGACCGCACTGGTATATCTTAAGTTCGGGACCAACGACGATAACCGAACGTCCCGAATAGTCAACACGCTTACCAAGGAGGTTCTGACGGAAACGTCC